>NZ_CP032616.1:5535118-5886398 GCF_003626975.1 Pseudomonas sp. DY-1
GCTGCTGGCCGCCATGGAAGAGGCCATCCAGGCGGCGGAGCAGACCGCTCGCAGTCATGACAGCGGGCACATGGACCTCTTCGGCGGCCTGTTCGCCGAGCCTGAGGCCGACATGTACGCCAATCACCGCAACGCCAAGGAGCTATCCCTCAAGGAGCGCCTGAAGGGCGAGAAGGAAACCCTGGGCCTGTACCTCACCGGTCACCCGATCGACGAGTACGAAGGCGAGATCCGCCGCTTCGCCCGCCAGCGCATCGTCGAGCTCAAGCCAGCGCGCGACACCCAGATCATTGCCGGCCTGATCGTCAACTTGCGGGTAATGAAGAACAAGAAAGGCGACAAGATGGGCTTCATCACCCTTGACGACCGCTCCGGCCGCATCGAAGCCTCGCTCTTCGCCGAGGCCTTCAACACTGCCCAGGGGCTGCTGCAGACCGACGCCCTGGTGGTTGTCGAAGGGGAGGTCAGCCATGACGATTTCTCCGGCGGCCTGCGCTTGCGCGCCAAGCGCGTGCTTAGCCTGGAAGAGGCGCGCACCGGCCTCGCCGAGAGCCTGCGCATGAAAGTGGATTTCAGCGCCCTGCAAGGCGATCGCTTGCGCTGGTTGGCTGAACTTTGCGGCCGCCATCGCGGCTCCTGCCCGCTGACGCTGGACTACAGCGGTAATGACGCGAAGGCTGTGCTGCAGTTCGGCGACAACTGGCGAATCGCACCGGCCGACGCTTTGATTCAGGCATTGCGTGACCAGTTCGGGCGCGACAACGTCTTCCTGCACTACCGCTGATGCGAACGTGATTGCACGCTCGCAGCGGCCCGATTTCGATTTGATCTCGACCCGAACGCGCCCGATCCCTTAAGGTAGGGCGCCAAATGGAACCAGCCGCCTGGCCCCAAGCGCACGACGGAAGCCTATGAACCCGAACTTTCTGGATTTCGAACAGCCCATCGCCGATCTGCAAGCCAAGATCGAGGAGCTGCGTCTGGTCGGTAACGACAACGCCCTGAATATCACCGACGAGATTTCGCGCCTGCAGGAGAAGAGCAGTGCGCTCACCGAAAGCATCTTCGGCAATCTCAGCAGCTGGCAGATCGCCCAGCTGGCGCGCCATCCGCGCCGGCCCTACACCCTTGACTACATCGAGCACATCTTCGCCGAGTTCGACGAGCTGCACGGGGATCGTCATTTCTCCGACGACGCCGCGATCGTTGGCGGTATCGCCCGTCTGAACGATGAGCCGGTCATGGTCATCGGCCATCAGAAGGGCCGTGAAGTGCGCGAGAAGGTTCGCCGCAACTTCGGCATGCCGCGCCCGGAGGGCTACCGCAAGGCTTGCCGCCTGATGGAAATGGCCGAGCGCTTCAAGATGCCGATCCTCACCTTCATCGATACCCCCGGTGCCTACCCGGGTATCGATGCCGAGGAGCGCGGCCAGAGCGAAGCCATCGCCTGGAACCTGCGTGTCATGGCCCGCCTGAAGACCCCGATCATCGCCACCGTGATTGGCGAGGGTGGTTCCGGCGGCGCGCTGGCCATTGGTGTCTGCGACCGCTTGAACATGCTGCAGTACTCCACCTACTCGGTGATTTCGCCGGAAGGTTGCGCATCCATTCTGTGGAAAACGGCCGAGAAAGCGCCGGACGCAGCTGAAGCCATGGGCATCACTGCCGAACGCCTGAAAGGCTTGGGTATCGTCGACAAGGTGATCGCCGAGCCCCTGGGCGGCGCGCACCGCGATCCGGCCGCTGCGGCCGAGTCGATCCGCAAGGAGCTCTCCGAGCAACTGAAGACCCTGCAGAAGCTCAGTAACGAGGATCTGCTGGCTCGTCGTTATGATCGACTGATGAGCTACGGCGTAGCCTGATCCCGCTTCAGGCTGTAAAGATCGGGCCCCGGCTTTATGCTTGGGGCCCGATTTCTTTTTGAGCCGTCCATGTCCCTCGAGTCCCGCCTTCTGACGAACCTGGCGTCCTGGCGCCACGCGCCGGCCTGGCGCGTCGCCTTTTCCGGCGGGCTCGATTCCACTGTCCTGCTGCATATGTTGGCGCGCCTCGCCATTCGCGAATCCTTGCCGCCGCTATCCGCCATCCATGTGCATCACGGCCTGCAGGCCGCGGCCGATGCCTGGCCAAACCACTGCCAACGGGCCTGCGACGCATTGGGCGTGCCGCTCACGGTGCTGCGGGTAACCGTTGATACTGGGCCGAGCCTGGAGCGCGCTGCGCGGGACGCACGCTACGCCGCTTTCATCGGCCAAATGTGCGCCGGGGACGTGCTGCTCAGCGCACAGCATCGGGACGACCAAGCCGAAACGCTTCTTTTCCGTCTGTTCCGAGGTGCTGGCGTGCGCGGACTGGCCGGTATGCCGCAATGCCGACCTCTGGGCCTGGGTAGCCTGGTCAGGCCATTGCTGCAAGCGTCCCGTGCCGAGCTGGAAGCCTATGCCCGCGCTGAAGGACTTGAGTGGGTGGAGGACCCGAGCAATTCAGACACTTCGCTCGCTCGCAACTTTCTCCGTCGCGATGTGTTCCCGCTGCTGCAGTCTCGCTGGCCTAGGGTGACGGAAAGCCTGTTCCGTAGCACGGAGCACATGGCTGAGGCAGAGGGCTTGCTGGGTGAGTTGGCCGAGGCTGATCTGGAACTTGCCCAAGTTGGCAGCGATTTCCCATGGCTGCCACTGCCGTCCCTGGAGCTGGGCGCGCTGGCGTCGTTATCGCCGCCACGACAGCGCAATGCCTTGCGTTACTGGCTCGCACAGTTGACGACGCTTCCGGACAGCAACCACTGGGCAGGATGGGAAGACCTCCGCGATGCCGCCGTCGATACAACTCCGATCTGGCGCCTTGCGATGGGGGAGCTGCATCGTGCCGACGGACGGTTGTGGTGGCTGTCCGGGGAGTGGCTGGCGGCGCCGGAGTGCGATTTTTCGTGGGCCGACCCTGCTCTGCCGCTCGAACTGCCTGGCAACGGCAGGTTGAGCCTGCTGGGTGAGCCGCCGGCCGGCAGGCTCGAAGTCCGCTATCGCCGGGGAGGTGAGGTGCTGGAACTGCCGGGGCGAGGGCGTCGCGATCTCAAACGGCTGCTTAACGAAGCTCGTCTGCCTGCTTTTGTCCGCGGCCGATTGCCGCTGTTGTTTGTCGACGGCGAGTTGCTGGCCGTCGCCAACCTTTCGGGGCTGGACCGTCCGGGAGCGGGCGACGGGCAACTGCGCTGGATGCCACCGACGAATGACCAAGGTTTGAGCTGGTAGGGTCTTTCCGGTAGACTACGCTCCCGTCTTACATAGCTTCCGCTGATTCCTTCGGAATCGGCGGTTGTTGCTTTTGAAGCAGCGCCCCAGCGGCGCTCCATGGTTGAAGGCCATAGCCCTTCATCGCTTTCCCCGGCGGCCTTCCGCCTAAACGCAGACTTCTAGGGTTTTTCATGACGCGCTACATCTTCGTCACGGGCGGTGTTGTTTCTTCTTTGGGGAAAGGCATCGCCTCGGCATCCTTGGCCGCCATTCTGGAAGCGCGGGGACTGAAGGTCACCATGCTCAAGCTCGATCCGTACATCAACGTCGATCCGGGTACCATGAGCCCCTTCCAGCACGGCGAAGTCTTCGTGACCGAGGACGGCGCCGAGACCGACCTCGATCTGGGCCACTACGAGCGCTTCGTGCGCACCACCATGACCCAGAACAACAACTTCACCACCGGCCGCGTCTATGCCGACGTGCTGCGCAAGGAGCGTCGTGGTGACTACCTGGGTGCGACCATCCAGGTGATTCCGCACATCACCGACGAGATCAAGCACCGCATCATCAAGGGAGCCGCCGGCGCGGACGTGGCCCTTGTGGAAATCGGCGGCACCGTTGGTGACATCGAATCCCAGCCGTTCCTTGAAGCCATCCGTCAGCTGCGTGTGGAAGTGGGCGCCAAGCGCGCCATGCTGATGCACCTGACCCTGGTTCCGTATATCGCCACCGCTGGCGAGACCAAGACCAAGCCGACCCAGCACTCGGTTAAGGAGCTGCGCTCCATTGGCCTGCAGCCTGATGTTCTGGTCTGCCGTTCCGACCATGACGTCGACCTGTCCTCCCGTCGCAAGATCGCCCTGTTCACCAACGTTGAAGAGCGCGCGGTGATCTCCCTGCAGGACGTCGACACCATCTACAAGATCCCGTCTGTGCTGCACGCCCAGGGCCTGGACGATTTCGTCGTCGAGCGTTTTGGCCTGCAATGCGGCAGTGCCGACCTTTCCGAATGGGATCGCGTGGTGGATGCCAAGCTGAATCCCGAGAAGGAAGTCACCATCGCCATGGTCGGCAAGTACATGGAGCTGCTGGATGCGTACAAGTCGCTGATCGAAGCGATGAGCCACGCCGGCATCCAGAGTCGCACCAAGGTAAACCTGCGCTACATCGACTCCGAAGACATCGAAACCCAGGGCACCAGCTTGCTGGAAGGTGTTGACGCCATCCTGGTTCCGGGTGGATTCGGCTTGCGCGGCGTGGAAGGCAAGATCTCCACCGTGCGCTTTGCCCGCGAGAACAAGATTCCCTACCTCGGCATCTGCCTCGGCATGCAGGTGGCGGTAATCGAGTACGCCCGTAACGTGCTGGGCTGGACCGATGCCAACTCCACCGAATTCGACAAGTCCAGCGGCCACCCGGTCGTGGGCCTGATCACCGAGTGGGAAGACGCCACTGGCGCCACCGAAATCCGTACTGAAGCCTCTGACCTCGGTGGCACCATGCGCCTTGGCGCCCAGGCGTGCCAGCTGGAGAACGGCTCCCTGGTACACGATTGCTATGGCAAGGACGAGATCGTCGAGCGCCATCGCCACCGCTACGAAGTGAACAACAATCTGCTGCCACAATTGCAGGAAGCCGGCCTGAAGGTCACTGGCCGCTCTGGCGACGGTGCCTTGGTAGAAGTGGTCGAAGCTCCGGATCATCCGTGGTTCGTGGCTTGCCAGTTCCACCCGGAGTTCACCTCCACGCCGCGTTATGGCCACCCGCTGTTCAGCGGCTTCGTCAACGCCGCCTTGGCGCAGAAAGCGAAGAAGGCCTGAGCCATGGCGCAGAAGATCGTCCGCGTCGGTAACATCGAGATTGCCAACGACAAGCCCTTCGTGCTGTTCGGCGGTATGAACGTGCTGGAGTCCCGCGACCTCGCCCTGAAGGTCTGCGAGGAGTACGTCAAGGTGACCGAGAAGCTCGGTATCCCTTACGTGTTCAAGGCCAGTTTCGACAAGGCCAACCGCTCCTCGATCAACTCCTTCCGCGGCCCGGGCCTGGAAGAGGGCATGAAGATCTTCGAGGAAGTGAAGAAGACCTTCGGCGTGCCGGTGATCACCGACGTCCATGAGCCCTATCAGGCAGCTCCGGTGGCTGAAGTTTGCGACATCATCCAACTGCCGGCCTTCCTGTCTCGCCAAACCGACCTTGTGGTCGCGATGGCGAAGACCGGTGCGGTGATCAACATCAAGAAGGCCCAGTTCCTTGCACCCCACGAGATGAAGCACATCCTCACCAAGTGCGAGGAAGCCGGTAATGATCGTCTGATCCTCTGCGAGCGTGGTTCCTCCTTCGGCTACAACAACCTGGTCGTGGACATGCTCGGCTTCGGCATCATGAAGCAGTTCGAGTACCCGGTTTTCTTCGACGTCACTCACGCCCTGCAAATGCCGGGTGGCCGTGCCGACTCCGCTGGCGGCCGCCGTGCCCAGGTCACCGACCTGGCCAAGGCCGGCATGAGCCAGGGGCTGGCGGGCCTCTTCCTTGAAGCCCATCCGGACCCGGACAACGCCAAGTGCGATGGTCCCTGCGCTTTGCGCCTGAACAAACTCGAACCCTTCCTGTCCCAGCTCAAGCAGCTGGACGACCTGGTCAAGAGTTTTCCGCCGATCGAGACTGCCTGAACGGGCCGATCTCCGGTAAAGTGCCGCGTGGGCACAATCTGACCGATCGGTCAGGACGTTCGCCGGGTCAGCCGACCCCGAGGCCCGGCGAATTGCCTCACTTTCTGCTGAGCGTTTTCGTCAACTTTTGGAGTGCTAACAACAATGGCAAAGATCGTCGACATCAAGGGCCGCGAGGTTCTGGACTCCCGTGGCAACCCCACCGTGGAAGCCGATGTGATCCTCGAGAACGGCATCATCGGCAGCGCTTGCGCGCCGTCCGGTGCTTCCACCGGTTCCCGCGAGGCACTGGAACTGCGTGATGGCGACAAGAGCCGTTACCTGGGCAAGGGCGTACTGAAAGCTGTGGGCAACATCAATGGCCCGATCCGCGACCTGCTGCTGGGCAAGGACGCTGCTGACCAGAAAGCCCTCGACCGCGCCATGATCGAGCTGGACGGTACCGAGAACAAGGCCAAGCTGGGCGCCAACGCCATCCTCGCCGTGTCCCTGGCCGCCGCCAAGGCCGCTGCCCAGGCCAAGGGTGTACCGCTCTACGCCCACATTGCCGACCTGAACGGCACTCCCGGTCAGTACTCCATGCCGGTACCGATGATGAACATCATCAACGGTGGCGAGCATGCCGATAACAACGTCGACATCCAGGAATTCATGGTGCAGCCGGTTGGCGCCAAGAACTTCGCCGACGCCCTGCGCATGGGCGCCGAGATCTTCCACCACCTGAAAGCCGTGCTGAAGGCCCGTGGCCTGAACACCGCCGTCGGTGACGAAGGCGGCTTCGCTCCGAACCTGGCTTCCAACGAAGACGCCCTGGCCGCGATCGCCGAAGCTGTCGCCAATGCAGGCTACAAGCTGGGCACTGACGTGACCCTGGCTCTGGACTGCGCCTCCAGCGAATTCTTCAAGGAAGGCAAGTACGACCTCGCCGGTGAAGGCAAAGTGTTCGACGCTGCAGGCTTCGCCGACTACCTGGCTGGCCTGACCCAGCGTTATCCGATCATCTCCATCGAAGACGGCATGGACGAGTCCGACTGGGCCGGCTGGAAAGACCTGACCGACAAGATCGGCACCAAGGTTCAGCTGGTAGGTGATGACCTGTTCGTGACCAACACCAAGATCCTCAAGGAAGGCATCGAGAAGAACATTGCCAACTCGATCCTGATCAAGTTCAACCAGATCGGCTCCCTGACCGAAACCCTGGAAGCCATCCAGATGGCCAAGGCTGCCGGCTACACCGCGGTGATCTCCCACCGTTCCGGTGAGACCGAGGACAGCACCATCGCCGACCTGGCCGTAGGCACCGCCGCCGGTCAGATCAAGACTGGCTCCCTGTGCCGTTCCGACCGCGTTTCCAAGTACAACCAGCTGCTGCGTATCGAAGAGCAACTGGGCGAGAAAGCGCCGTACCGTGGCCGTGCCGAGTTCCGCGGCTAAGTCCGCAGCTGCAATCGGTCAGGCCGGGTTGAAATCAGCCGCTGAATGCCTCTTTACTTCATGTAAACTGCGCGTTATCACCTGATTTCAACCTGCCCAGCCGGCAGGGACTGGTAGAAGGGCAGCGCAAGCTGCCCTTTTCGCATGGATACTCCCTGGCAAAATGACTCGCCCTAACACTTACTGGTTGTTCGTTGTCCTGATCCTGATGCTGGCGGGCCTGCAGTATCGCCTCTGGGTGGGCGACGGTAGCCTGGCGCAGGTCCAGGATCTACAACACCAGATTGCCGAACAGAAAGGCGAGAACGAACGCCTGCTGGAGCGAAACCGCATTCTGGAAGCGGAAGTGATGGAGCTGAAAAAGGGTATGGAGACCGTCGAAGAGCGTGCCCGGCACGAGCTGGGTATGGTCAAGGAAGGCGAAACCCTCTACCAGATTTCCGAATGAACCAGGCCGATATCCCCTTTTTCTGGGCGGTGATTCCTGCCGCCGGTGTCGGTGCCCGCATGCGCGCCGACCGTCCCAAGCAGTATCTCGAACTCGCCGGGCGAACCATTCTCGAGCACAGCCTCGACTGCTTCCTGGATCATCCACAGCTCAAGGGACTGGTAGTCAGCCTTTCGGTCGACGATCCCTACTGGCCAACGCTGCCCTGCGCCACCGACGAGCGCATCATCCGTGCCGATGGCGGCAAGGAGCGCTCGGATTCGGTGCTCAGCGCTTTGTTGCGGCTGGCCGAGCACGGCGCCCGAGCCAACGACTGGGTGCTGGTGCATGATGCGGCGCGACCGAACCTGTCGCGCTACGATCTTGACCTGCTGCTGGCAGAGTTGGCTGACGACCCGGTGGGTGGCCTGCTGGCCGTGCCGGCCCGGGACACCTTGAAGCGTGCAAGCGCCGATGGCCGGGTAGCGGAAACCGTAGACCGCAGCCTGATCTGGCAGGCATACACGCCACAGATGTTTCGCTTCGGTGCCCTGCACCGGGCGCTGGCTGATGCCTTGGTAGCAGGTGTTGCCATCACCGACGAAGCCTCTGCCATGGAGTGGGCCGGCAACGCGCCCAGGCTGGTAGAGGGTCGCGCCGACAACCTCAAGATCACCCGTCCCGAAGATCTCGACTGGCTGCGTCAGCGTTGGTCGACACGCGTCTGATCCGTCGCATATTCCGGCCGTTCGGCCAGCCCAGCCTTCAGTAGGTCCACTAGTTGCCGCACCTTTGGCGAGAGGTGCCGCTGCTGTGGATAAAGTGCCCAGACCGCCGTGTTCGGCGGGCGGTGTTGTTCCAACAGCGACACCAACGCACCGCTACGCAGATGCTCCAGCACGTAGTAGTCGGGCAACTGGCATAGGCCGAACCCCCGCAGCGCCGCATTTAGCACGGCCTGGCCACTGTTGCAGCGCCAGTTGCCCTGGACCCTGATCGCATGCTCGCGCCCTTGCTGGAGGAAATCCCAATGGTCCGCGCTGCCAATCAGGCAGTTGTGCCGCGCCAACTCCGAGAGGCTGTGCGGGCGACCATAACGCTCCAGATAGGAAGGCGCTGCGCAGAGGTACATGACCCTCGGCGCAAGGCGCGTCGCCACCAGCCGCGAATCCTGCAAACGGCCCAGGCGTATCGCCAGGTCGAGTCCTTCATGCACCAGGTCCAGGGTGCGATTGCTCAATTCGATGTCCACGCGCAACTGTGGATGGCGTGCCATGAACTCGTTGACCAGTGGCACGATGAACCGTTCGCCATAGGCCACCGCGCAGGTCATGCGCAGCAAGCCCTTGGGTTCGCTGGCGAGGTCGCTCACTGCTCGAAGCGCTTCCTCGCGTGCATCCATCAGGCGTTGGCAGTGCTGCAGGAAGGTCTGTCCGGCCTCGGTAAGGGCTACCTTCCGGGTACTTCGATAGAACAGGCGTGTCTGCAGGCGTTCTTCGAGTCGGGCGATCTGCCTGCTGACATGGGATGACGAAATACCCAGGCGATCCGCCGCAGCGGTGAACTGGCCGGTTTCGGCAACGGCGACGAATTCGTCCAGGCCTTCCCAACGACTCATCATTATCCCTCCACAGCAATAAAGTTTTGCTTTGTGGTCGATTATTTACCATTGGCGCCTCAACTACACTCCTTGGCCATTTCAATCAGCAGGAGAATGACCATGATCAAGTCCCGTGCCGCTGTGGCCTTTGCGCCCAACCAGCCGCTGCAGATCGTCGAAGTCGACGTCGCGCCGCCCAAGGCCGGCGAAGTCCTGGTTCGGATCGTGGCAACGGGCGTTTGCCATACCGATGCCTATACCCTGTCCGGCGCCGACTCCGAAGGCGTGTTCCCCTGCATCCTTGGCCATGAAGGTGGCGGCATCGTCGAAGCGGTGGGCGAGGGCGTTACCTCGCTGGCGGTGGGTGATCACGTCATCCCGCTCTACACAGCCGAATGCCGCGAGTGCAAGTTCTGCAAATCCGGCAAGACCAACCTGTGCCAGAAAGTACGCGCCACTCAGGGAAAGGGTCTGATGCCGGACGGCACTTCCCGTTTCAGCTACAACGGTCAGCCGATCTACCACTACATGGGCTGCTCCACCTTCTCCGAGTACACCGTGCTGCCGGAAATCTCCCTGGCGAAGATCCCGAAGGAAGCTCCGCTGGAGAAGGTCTGCCTGCTGGGTTGCGGCGTGACCACCGGCATCGGCGCTGTGCTCAACACCGCCAAGGTAGAAGAGGGCGCCACAGTGGCCATCTTCGGTCTGGGCGGCATCGGTCTGGCGGCGATCATTGGCGCCAAGATGGCGAAGGCATCGCGCATCATCGCCATCGACATCAACCCGGAGAAGTTCGATGTGGCCCGAGAACTGGGTGCCACCGATTTCGTCAATCCGAAGGACCATGCCAAGCCGATCCAGGACGTCATCGTCGAAATGACTGATGGCGGCGTCGACTACAGCTTCGAGTGCGTCGGTAACGTCAATCTGATGCGCGCGGCGCTCGAGTGTTGCCACAAGGGTTGGGGCGAGTCCGTCATCATCGGCGTAGCGCCGGCTGGTGCGGAGATCAGCACCCGTCCGTTCCAGTTGGTGACCGGTCGTGTGTGGCGCGGTTCGGCCTTTGGCGGCGTGAAGGGGCGTACCGAGTTGCCGAGTTATGTGGACAAGGCACAGAAGGGTGAAATCCCGCTGGATACCTTCATCACCCACACCATGGGGCTGGACGACATCAACAAGGCCTTCGACCTGATGCACGAAGGCAAGAGCATCCGCTCGGTCGTCCACTACTAATCAGGCGGGCAGCCCGAGGCAGGCAAGGCCTTCAGCTTCGGGCGCCCGGCTTTGACGGAGATCGCTCCATGACTCTTGAGATCGTTTCCAGCAACAAGAGCTTCGGCGGCTGGCACAAGCGCTACCGTCACCGCTCGACCAGTCTCAACTGCGAGATGGTGTTCGCGGTCTACCTGCCGCCCCAGGCGGAACAAGGTGGAAAGTTGCCAGTGCTCTACTGGCTGTCGGGGCTGACCTGCACCGATGAGAACTTCATGCAGAAGGCCGGCGCGCAACGCCTGGCCTCGGAGCTGGGGCTGATCATCGTTGCGCCGGACACCAGCCCACGTGGCGCAGATGTACCTGCTGATCCAGACAATGCCTGGGATTTCGGTCTTGGCGCCGGCTTCTACCTGAATGCCAGCCAGGAGCCCTATGCACGTCACTACCGCATGCATGACTACGTGGTGCACGAGTTGCCCGCGCTTATCGAGGCCAACTTCCCTGTGTCTGGGAAGCGCGGTATCAGCGGCCACTCGATGGGAGGCCACGGTGCATTGGTTTGCGCGCTGCGCAATCCGGGGCGCTATCAGTCGCTGTCGGCGTTCGCCCCTATCAGCAATCCTATGGCCTGCCCTTGGGGCGAAAAGGCATTCAGTCGCTATCTGGGTGACGACCGAGCCCGCTGGCGCGAGTGGGATGCCAGCGTGTTGCTGGCCGAGGCTAACGAGCGCTTACCGATCCTGGTGGACCAGGGCGACCGTGATGACTTCCTTGCCAATCAGCTCAAGCCCGAAGCCCTGCAGGCAGCAGCCAATGCAGCCGGGCACCCGCTGACTCTGCGCCTGCAACCTGGCTACGACCACAGCTACTACTTCATTGCCAGTTTCATTGGCGACCACCTGAAGCATCACGCCGAGGCCCTCAAGGGCTAAGCGTCCGCAAAATGGGTAGAATCACGCCCTGACTTTTCAGGGCGTTCTTCTCTATGCGAATTGGCCACGGCTACGATGTACACCGCTTCGGTGAAGGCGACTTCATCACCCTCGGCGGCGTGCGCATACCCCACAAGTTCGGGCTCATTGCCCATTCCGACGGCGACGTGCTGCTGCATGCATTGGCCGATGCCCTTCTTGGCGCAGCCGCGCTGGGCGACATCGGCAAGCACTTCCCTGATACCGACCCACAGTTCAAGGGTGCTGACAGCCGTGCGCTGCTGCGTCATGTGCTCTCTCTGGTGAAAGCCAAGGGCTGGAAAGTCGGCAATGTCGACGGAACCATCGTTGCACAGGCGCCGAAGATGGCACCACATATCGAGGCCATGCGCGCCAATATTGCAGCCGATCTGGAGGTCGACCTGGACCACGTCAACGTCAAGGCCACCACTACCGAGAAGCTCGGTTTCACGGGGCGTGAGGAGGGCATCGCCGTACACGCGGTTGCCCTGCTGCTACCGGTATGAACGAGCTCGAACTGCTGGGCCCGCGCGCCCATGGTGAGCCCCTCGGGCAGGCACAACTGAAGGCCGTGGCAGAGGATTTCCAGGTCGACGAAGTGCTGGACATTCCGCTGGAAGGTGAGGGCGAGCACCTCTGGCTCTGGGTGGAGAAGCGTGAGCTGAACACCGAGGAAGCCGCGCGGCGCATTGCCCGGGCTGCCGGCGTGCCGTTGAAAGTGGTGAGCTATGCCGGGCTGAAGGACCGTCAGGCGTTGACCCGCCAATGGTTCAGCCTGCACTTGCCGGGCAAGGCTGATCCGGACCTGTCTGCCGCTGAGAGCGCGAATCTGCGGATACTCAAGATAGTCCGTCACAAGCGCAAGCTGCAACGCGGGGCCCATTCGGCCAATGGCTTCACCCTGCGCCTGACCCGCCTGGTTGCTGATCGAGAAGCACTGGACGCGCGACTCAAGCAACTGGCCGAGGCCGGGGTGCCCAACTATTTCGGCCTGCAGCGCTTTGGTCATGGCGGTGGAAACGTGGTTGACGCCCTCGCCTTTGCTGAGCGCAAGGAACTGCCGGTGCAACGCAATCTTCGTTCGCGGCTGCTCTCGGCAGGTCGCAGCTTTCTCTTCAATCGGGTGTTGGCCGAGCGTATTGCGGCCGGTACCTGGAACCGGGCTCAAGTTGGTGATCTGCTCGCTTTCACCACCAGTCGCAGCTTCTTCCCTGCAGGCGAGGCCGAGTGCAGCGACCCCCGTCTGGCCGAGCTGGATCTGCATCCGACCGGGCCGCTGTGGGGAGAGGGCGCATCGCCTGCTCAAGGTCAGCCTCAGATGCTGGAAGCGGCGATTGCCGCGGTGGAGCCGGCACTTTGCCACTGGTTGGCCGAAGCGGGAATGGCGCACGAACGGCGCATCCTCCGCCTCCCCATCGGCGGCCTGACGTGGCATTATCCCGAGCCTGACGTTCTGCAACTGGAATTCGTCCTGCCGGCTGGATGCTTCGCCACCGCAGTGGTGCGTGAGCTCGTCGATCTGCTGCCGACAGGGCAGACGGAAAACCCATGCGCATTCTGATTTCCAACGACGACGGGGTGAATGCACCCGGTCTGGCCGCTTTGCATGGTGCGCTCAAGGATTACGCCGACTGCGTGGTCATCGCACCGGACCAGGACAAGAGCGGCGCCAGCAGTTCCCTGACCCTGGACCGCCCGCTTCACCCCAGTACGCTGGACAACGGTTTCATCTGCCTCAACGGCACGCCGACCGACTGCGTCCACCTCGGGCTCAACGGCATGCTCGAGCAATTGCCTGACATGGTGGTTTCGGGGATCAACCTCGGCGCCAACCTGGGCGATGACGTGCTCTATTCGGGGACCGTGGCCGCGGCTCTGGAAGGGCGCTTCCTCGCCTTGCCCGCGTTCGCCTTCTCGCTGCTGTCGCGCCAGGCCGATAACCTGCCCACCGCCGCGCACATCGCGCGCCGGCTTGTGGCTGCGCATGATCAGCTCGACCTGCCGCCGCGCACCGTGCTCAATGTGAACATTCCCAACCTGCCGCTCGAGCGCATCCGGGGTATCCAACTGACCCGCCTGGGCCATCGCGCACGTGCTGCCGCACCGGTAAAGGTGGTCAACCCCAGGGGCAAGGAGGGATATTGGATCTCAGCGGCCGGTGACGCTGAAGACGGCGGGCCCGGTACGGATTTCCATGCAGTGATGCAGGGCTATGTGTCCATCACACCCCTGCAGCTCGATCGGACTTTCAATGAGGCCTTCCAGGGCCTCGATAGCTGGTTGGAGGGCCTGCTCTGATGTCCCGGGAACAGGATGACCTGATGCGCCGTGGGATTGGCATGACCTCCCAGCGCACTCGCGAACGCCTTATCCAGCGTCTGTACGAGGAAGGGCTGTCCAACGCCCGTGTGCTCGAAACCATTCGCCGGACACCGCGTCACCTGTTCGTCGATGAGGCCCTGGCCCATCGCGCCTACGAGGACACTGCGCTGCCGATCGGCCACAACCAGACCATCTCGCAACCCTATATGGTCGCTCGGATGACCGAGCTCCTGCTGGCTGCGGGACCGCTGGACAAGGTGCTGGAGATTGGTACCGGCTCGGGCTATCAGACCGCAATCCTCGCGCAGCTGGTCGAGCGCGTGTTTTCCGTTGAACGCATTCAGGTCCTGCAGGACAAGGCCAAGGAACGTCTGGCGGTTCTCAACCTGCGCAATGTGGTGTTCCGCTGGGGCGATGGATGGGAAGGCTGGCCAGCGCTGGCGCCTTACAACGGCATCATCGTGACGGCGGCGGCGGCGGATGTTCCCCAGGCGCTGCTGGATCAACTGGCTCCCGGTGGGCGTCTGGTGATTCCGGTGGGTGCGGGCGATGTCCAGCAATTGATGCTGATCGTTCGCGAGGAGCAGGGATTCACTCGCCATGTGCTCGACGCCGTACGCTTCGTGCCGCTGCTCAGTGGCCCGCTCGCCTGAGGCCGATTTCAGGGAACCTGCGTCTAGGGCAACTTTCTGATGCACCGCCAAGCGGCCTTCCTGCAGTACTTTGTGCGGCAGGCGACTGGCTCGTCCGGATATTTCCGGCACAATGATCAAGACCTTCGAATGTTGGGAAAGGGGACAAGAGTGAGCCTGAAGGCCATTCGGCAGTGGATTCGCGTGGGGAATGGGCTTACCTGGTTGCCCGTTTTGGCCGTCGGCATTCTGCTTGCCGGCTGCTCCAGTACCCAGAAAGATGGTGTCAGCATCGTCGATCGCAATCATTCGGGGGCGACTTCCGCGCCACAGCGACAACCCGTCACCAGCGGCCAGTACCGCGTCCAGCGCGGCGACACCCTCTATTCCATAGCGTTTCGCTTTGGCTGGGACTGGAAAGCCCTGGCAGCGCGCAACAGCATTCCTGCACCCTACGTGATTCGTCCCGGCCAGATCATCCGTTTCGATGGCCAACCTAGCCAGGCTCGTCCGACAACGGTCGCTACCGCACCCGTGGTGACCAATTCAAGAACGGGTAGTAGCGCTACTTCGACCCGCCCGCCCGTGCAGCCCCAGCAACCGGCTGTCCGCCCCCAATCGCAAGCACCGCAACCGGTCGCGACTGCACCTGTATCTACCCAGAACGCGTCTATTACGCGCTCTGCAGCCGGTTGGGTATGGCCCGCGAGTGGGCCTTTGATCGGCCGTTTTTCGTCAAACGGCAGTTTGAATAAAGGGATTGATATCGCTGGGGAATTAGGCCAGCCTGTCTTGGCTGCGTCAGATGGATCAGTTGTTTATGCCGGAAGTGGATTACGGGGCTACGGCGAATTGGTCATCATCAAGCACAGCGATACCTACGTAAGCGCCTACGGTCATAACCGCAGGCTGCTGGTGCGGGAGGGACAGCAGGTCAAGGTCGGGCAGACAATTGCCGAGATGGGCTCAACGGGAACTGACCGGGTGAAGCTTCATTTTGAAATTCGCCGTCAGGGTAAGCCTGTAGATCCGCTGCAATACCTGCCACGTCGTTGACCCGTTATTCAGCCCGTTCCACCACGTGGTAAGGACGGGCTCGGGCGGCGCCAGGGATATAAGGCTTCGCCAGGGCTTGTTGTCGAACTCAGCAAGGGACAACAACAATGGCACTCAATAAAGAAGCGCCGGAGTTTGACGTCGATGACGAACTGCTCCTTCTGGAGCCGGGCGTCATATTGGATGATGCGTTGAGCGAGGAGAACGACGCGCCTCTGCCTACCGCAAAATCCCGGCATTCAACCTCACCAAAGCAACACAAGTATATCGACTACACCCGCGCGCTAGACGCGACTCAGCTGTACCTCAACGAAATCGGTTTTTCCCCCCTGCTAACCCCGGAAGAAGAAGTGCACTTCGCGCGCCTTGCGCAGCGTGG
The DNA here is from genome assembly GCF_003626975.1 of Pseudomonas sp. DY-1. Taxonomy (NCBI): domain Bacteria; kingdom Pseudomonadati; phylum Pseudomonadota; class Gammaproteobacteria; order Pseudomonadales; family Pseudomonadaceae; genus Pseudomonas; species Pseudomonas sp. DY-1. The sequence continues at coordinate 5,551,039 of NZ_CP032616.1, forward strand.
TGATCCTGCCGGGCGCAAGCGCATGATCGAAAGTAACCTCCGCCTTGTAGTGAAGATCGCACGACGTTACGTCAACCGCGGTTTGTCGCTGCTCGACTTGATCGAAGAGGGCAACCTCGGTTTGATCCGGGCTGTGGAGAAGTTTGATCCGGAGAGAGGCTTCCGCTTCTCTACCTATGCGACCTGGTGGATCCGTCAGACCATTGAACGGGCCATCATGAACCAGACCCGGACCATCCGCCTGCCGATCCATGTGGTCAAGGAGCTCAATGTCTATCTGCGAGCCGCACGTGAGTTGACCCACAAACTGGATCACGAGCCTTCGCCTGAAGAAATCGCCAATCTGCTGGAAAAGCCTGTTGACGAGGTCAAGCGCATGCTCGGTCTCAACGAGCGGGTGACTTCCGTGGACGTTTCCCTCGGTCCGGATTCCGACAAGACTCTGTTGGACACACTGACCGATGATCGACCCACCGACCCCTGCGAGCTGTTGCAGGACGATGATCTCTCGCAGAGCATCGACCAGTGGCTGTCCGAACTTACCGACAAGCAACGAGAAGTGGTTGTTCGCCGCTTCGGATTGCGCGGTCATGAAAGCTGCACGCTCGAGGAAGTGGGCCAGGAAATCGGCCTGACCCGTGAGCGGGTGCGGCAAATCCAGGTCGAAGCGCTGAAACGGCTTCGGGAGATCCTGGAGAAGAACGGTTTGTCTAGCGATGCCCTGTTCCAGTAAACCTGGAGCAAAGCGAAAGAGCCCGGCTTAGGCCGGGCTTTTTCATGGTCGGAGTGGAGGAATAGAACGGCCTGATGCTGTGACTGGAGTCGGGCTTGAAGGCGTGTTTCACGGATCAACGAAGTCCTCTTTTATGCGTTGCGGTGTAAGTCATTGCTTACACGCTATGTGCGTGATTAGAGGAGGTTGCTGCTCGTGATTGGTGAAAATCTGATAGGAGAATTTTTAACTTATTGATTAATAAGAAATTTATTTTTTTACATTGAACTGGCTTGGTCGTCTGTGCGGCAGCCTGCCAACTTGCTCTGTGCTCCCGGATCACTAATATCACTCTTGCGTACAGGATGTACGCGGGTTGATAAGGACGTCGACCAGGGACATCGCGGGATGCGATTCATCAGGATGATGAGCAAGGAATACAGGGAATAGGGACAAAAGAGTGGGCGGGTATCCCCCGCCCCTTTTTTCGCCCGCAGGAAAGCAAAAGGCCCGCAGATGCGGGCCTTTTTGCGTTTGGATGCGCAGACGAATCAGCGCTCCAGATGCTCCAGCTTGCCTTTGACACCATCCCACTCTTCGGCGTCGGCCAAGGCTTCTTTCTTCTCGGTGATGTTTGGCCACACTTCGGCCAGATCACGGTTCAGTTCGATGAACTCCTGCATGTCCTCAGGCACTTCATCCTCGGAGAAGATGGCTTGCGCCGGGCATTCGGGCTCGCACAGTGCGCAGTCGATGCACTCGTCCGGGTGAATGACCAGGAAGTTCGGGCCTTCGTAGAAGCAGTCCACCGGACAGACTTCCACACAGTCGGTGTATTTGCATTTGATGCAGTTGTCGGTGACGACGAAGGTCATTTCTATTCTTCTCCTCAAGCGGCGGCTCGGAAGCCTTCTATATCCGGCTTCTCGGCTCGGGAACTCACGGTACCGGGTAGGCTGATTCCCGGGTGCACTCCAGAGCGCGCGGGATTCTAGCAGCTTGTGCGGTTAAGGGGTTAGATGCGTGACTTCAGTGTATATAACAGCTCCAGCGCCTGCCGAGGCGTCAGATCATCCGGCTTGATCTTCGCCAATTCGTCCAGCACCGGGTGCGGCAGGCTTGCGAACAGGTCGCTCTGCATTGGCGCGCTTGGCTGGCCGGGGGCCTGCCGCGGAGCTTCATGAGGCAGGCTGGTGGTTTCCAGCCGCGCCAGATGCTCGCGGGCGCGCTGGATCACTCCGCCGGGGACGCCTGCCAATTGCGCTACCGCCAGGCCATAGCTCTGGCTTGCCGGGCCCCGCAGCACATGGTGCAGGAATACGATGCGCTCTTTGTGCTCGGTGGCATTCAGATGGACGTTCGCTACCACCGGTTCAGCTTCAGGCAGAACGGTCAGCTCGAAGTAGTGGGTGGCGAACAGGGTGAAGGCACGCAGTTGGGCCAGATGCTCGGCTGCCGCCCATGCCAGCGAGAGACCGTCGAACGTACTGGTGCCGCGACCCACTTCGTCCATCAGCACCAGGCTGCTTGCGCTGGCGTTGTGCAGGATGTTGGCGGTTTCGCTCATCTCCACCATGAAGGTGGAACGGCCGCCAGCCAGGTCGTCGCTGGAACCGATGCGGGTGAAGATGCGGTCCACCAGCGACAGCTCGCAACTGGCCGCCGGCACGAAGCAACCGATGTGGGCGAGCAGCACGATCAGTGCGGTCTGGCGCATGTAGGTCGATTTACCGCCCATGTTCGGGCCGGTGATGATCAGCATGCGGGTGGCGTCATCCAGGGCCAGGTCGTTGGCCACGAAGGGGGTGTCCAGTACCTGTTCCACCACCGGGTGACGGCCTTGGTTGATGCGCATGCAGGGTTCGTCGACGAAGCGTGGTCGGTTCAGGTCGAGGTTCAGCGCCCGCTCGGAGAAGTTGCTCAGCACATCCAGCTCAGCCAGGGCGGCGGCAGTATCCTGCAGCGGTGCCAGCTGTTCGATCAGCAGTTCCAGAAGCTCGTCGTAGAGCATCTTCTCCCGTGCCAGGGCGCGGCTCTTGGCCGATAGCGCCTTGTCTTCGAAGGCTTTCAGTTCTGGCGTGATGAAACGCTCGGCGCCCTTCAGGGTCTGGCGGCGAATGTAGTCCGCAGGTGCCTGTTCGGCTTGCACGCGCGGCAGCTCGATGAAGTAACCGTGGATGCGGTTGTAGCCGACTTTGAGGTTGGGTAGGCCGGTACGGGCCTTTTCCCGCGCTTCCAGATCCATCAAGTACTGGCCGGCGTTCTCGCTAAGTGCCTGCAGTTCGTCCAGTTCAGCGTCGTAGCCGGTCTTGATCACGCCACCGTCACGAATGACAGCTGGCGGGTTTTCTATGATGGCGCGAGCCAGCAGGTCGGCCAGTTCCGGATAGGTGCGGATACTGCCTGCCAGCTCCTGCAGGTGCGGAGCTTCCAGTTCAGTCATCGCGCCTTGCAGTTGCGGCAGGGCGGCGAGGGCGTCGCGTAGGCGGGCCAGGTCACGGGGGCGCGCATTGCGCAGGCCGATTCGGGCGAGGATACGTTCGACGTCGCCGATCTCCTTCAGCTGCGGCTGCAGGCTTTCGAAACGATAGCGATCCAACAGACAGTCGATGGCGTCCTGCCGGGCAACCAACACAGCACGGTCGCGCAGTGGGCGGTTCAGCCAGCGACTCAGGAGGCGGCTGCCCATTGCGGTCTGGCAGCGGTCGATCACTGATTGCAGGGTGTTGTCTCGGCCCCCGGCCAGGTTCACGTCCAGCTCCAGATTGCGGCGACTGGCAGCATCGAGGATGACGGTGTCGTCGATGCGCTCGTGGCGTAGGCTGCGTAGGTGGGGCAGGGCGGTGCGCTGCGTCTCCTTCGCATAGCCCAGGAGGCAGCCGGCCGAGCCAATTGCAAGGGTCAGCGTTTCGCAACCGAAGCCCTTGAGGTCCTGAACTCCGAACTGCTGGCAGAGGCTCTTCTTTGCCGAATCGCGGTCGAAGTCCCAGGGGGCACGACGGCGTACGCCGCGGCGCTTTTCGGCCGGCAGGCCCTGGGGCCAGTCGTCCGGTATCAGCAGCTCGGCAGGGTTGAGACGCTCCAGTTCAGCCAGCAGGTTCTCCCAGCCTTTGATTTCCTGCACGGTGAAGCGCCCGCTGGTGATGTCCAGAACTGCGAGGCCGAACAGACGCTCATCGCCGAGCACGGCAGCGAGCAGGTTGTCGCGGCGTTCATCCAATAGCGCTTCGTCACTGATGGTGCCTGGCGTAATGATACGAACCACCTGGCGTTCCACCGGGCCTTTGCTGGTGGCGGGGTCGCCAATCTGTTCGCAAATGACTACGGACTCACCAAGCTTCACCAGTTTGGCCAGGTAACCTTCCACCGAGTGGAAAGGGATGCCGGCCATGGGAATCGACTTGCCTGCCGATTGGCCGCGTGCGGTCAGGGTGATGTCGAGCAGCTTGGCGGCTTTCTTGGCGTCCTCATAGAAGATCTCGTAGAAGTCGCCCATGCGATAGAACATCAGCTGGTCCGGGTGCTGATTTTTCAGCTTCCAGTACTGCTGCATCATCGGGGTGTGTTCGCTGAGATCGCTCTGACTCATTGGCTGGCCTTGCGTGCAAAAGGCGCTAGTGTACGGTATCCCGCTGGCCCGCTTTAACCCCGGAGTGCACATGTCCGTTACCGATGAAGAGCTGACTTCCCTGGCCGCCAGGCTGGGAGAGGAGCTAAAGGCGCGTGGTGAGTCGGTAACCACCGCAGAGTCCTGTACCGGCGGTGGCATCGCCGAAGCGATCACCCGTATTCCGGGTAGCTCCGCCTGGTTCGAGGCGGGCTATGTCACCTACTCGAATACGCAGAAAACCGAGCAGCTCGCGGTGCCGATGGAGTTGTTTCCGCAGGTGGGAGCGGTCAGCCGAGAGGTGGTCGAGGCAATGGTGCATGGCGCCCAGCAGCGTAGCGGCGCACGTTTCGCCATAGCGGTCAGCGGTGTGGCCGGACCGGATGGTGGCTCGCCGGATAAACCGGTCGGTACGGTCTGGTTGGCGTGGGGGAATGGAAGGGATGTCGAGGCTGTACGCCGCCACTTTCCGGGCGATCGCCTGGCCGTGCGCCGACAAACTGTTGCGGAAGCGCTCAAGGGACTGATCCGACTAGCTGCAGGAGAAAAAGCCGTTCAGGGGTAGGCGAGCGACTTGCCCTATGGAATAATACTGTCTACTTATACAGTTGTTGGTGGCCGCCAGGCCCTCTTGATTTTAGTGAGGACTTCAATGGACGAGAACAAGAAGCGCGCCTTGGCTGCTGCCCTGGGCCAGATCGAGAAACAGTTCGGCAAGGGCGCGGTCATGCGCATGGGCGACCATGACCGCCAGGCTATCCCGGCTATTTCTACCGGTTCCCTGGGCCTGGACATCGCGCTTGGTATTGGCGGCCTGCCGAAGGGGCGTATCGTAGAAATCTACGGTCCCGAATCTTCCGGTAAGACCACCCTGACCCTCTCCGTCATCGCCGAAGCCCAGAAAATGGGCGCTACCTGCGCCTTCGTCGACGCCGAACATGCCCTGGATCCGGACTACGCCGGCAAGCTCGGCGTGAATGTCGACGATCTGCTGGTTTCCCAACCGGATACTGGCGAACAAGCCCTGGAAATCACCGACATGCTGGTGCGCTCCAACGCCGTTGACGTGATCATCGTCGACTCCGTGGCCGCTCTGGTACCCAAGGCCGAAATCGAAGGCGAAATGGGTGACTCCCACGTTGGTCTGCAAGCGCGCCTGATGTCCCAGGCACTGCGCAAGATTACCGGCAACATCAAGAACGCCAACTGCCTGGTCATCTTCATCAACCAGATTCGTATGAAGATTGGTGTGATGTTCGGCAACCCGGAAACCACCACTGGCGGTAACGCCCTGAAGTTCTACGCCTCCGTGCGCCTCGACATTCGCCGCACCGGCGCGGTGAAAGAGGGTGAGGAAGTCGTGGGCAGTGAAACCCGCGTCAAGGTTGTGAAGAACAAGGTGGCTCCGCCCTTCCGCCAGGCCGAATTCCAGATCATGTACGGCAAAGGCATCTACCGCACCGGCGAGATCATCGACCTGGGTGTGCAGCAGGGCCTGGTGGAGAAGTCCGGTGCCTGGTACAGCTACCAGGGCAACAAGATCGGCCAAGGCAAGGCGAATGCCGCCAAGTACCTGGAAGACAACCCGGAAGTTGCTAGCGCCATCGAGAAGATCATCCGCGAGAAGCTGCTGGTCGACTCGTCTGCCAACACCAAGTCGGCTGCCACAGTTGACGATCTGGCCGACGTAGACCTCTGATCCTCCTATGCCTGTAGTGCTCGACAACTCCGCCGCAGTGCGGCGGGCCGCCATGGACCTACTGGCGCAGCGCGAGCATGGGCGATTCGAGCTGACGCGTAAGCTGCGTCAGCGCGGCGCCCCTCCTGAGTTGATCGACAGTGCCCTCGACCGTTTGACGGAAGAGGGCCTGCTCTCCGAATCCCGCTATCTCGAAAGCTTCATCGCCAGCCGCGCCCGCGGCGGCTATGGGCCGCAACGCATTCGCGAAGAGCTGGCCCAGCGCGGTCTTCCACGAAGCGATATCGACCTGGCCCTGCGCGAGGCTGATATCGACTGGAACGAACAGCTGCGCGAGGTCTGGCGTCGTAAGTTCAATCGGCAGCCCCAGGACGCCCGCGAGCGTGCTCAGCAGGGCCGCTTTCTCACCTACCGTGGCTATTCCATGGAGATGATCAGCCGTCTCCTGCGCGGTAGTTCCGACGACTGACGTTCCATAAGGGCAGCCTTGAGCCATGCGCGGTCGCGCATGGCTGGTCGCTGGATGGGATTGGTTGTGCTTGGCGGATCAGACTTTGCTGGCCCAGTGTTGCGGCAGGTTGATGAAGTCGATCAGCTCGCGCAGGCGACCGTGGTCACGGCCATTGAAGCGAAATGCCAGGCGAATGAGCTCACTGAACTCCGGCTCATCCTTCTCCGGCTCGAGATACGCTTGCTGACTGAAATCGCCCTCCAGGCATAGGTCTGCGAACTGCTCCCGAATCTGGTCGAGGGCCCGTCCGCTGAGCGAATGATTCATGCGAATCACAAAGCTGTTCTTCAGCCAGCGGCTGGAGTGGTAGTTGCGGTAGAACTGCGCGATTTCTGCTGCGGCTTCGTCGGCATTGCGCACTAGACGCATCAGGTTCATGTCGCTGGGCAGGATGTAGCGGTTGCGTTCCAGTTGCTCGTGGAGGAATCCGATGGCGTCTTCCCAATAGCTACCATCCGGCTCGTCCAGCAACACCACTGGCACGACCGGGCTCTTGCCAGTCTGGATCAGGGTAAGCACTTCCAGCGCTTCATCCAGCGTGCCGAAACCACCTGGGCATAGCACCAGCGCATCGGCTTCCTTGACGAAGAACAGCTTGCGTACAAAGAAGAAGTGGAACGACAGCAAATGTTCGGTGCCATCGACCGTAGTGTTGGCATGTTGTTCGAAAGGGAGGGTGATATTCAGTCCAAGGCTGTTTTCCAGCCCAGCACCTTCATGGGCTGCGGCCATGATGCCGCCACCTGCACCGGTGATAACCATCAGGTCGCGCTTGGCCAGTTCAGCGCCCAACTGGCGGGCCAGAGTGTAGACGGGGTGCCCCTCAGGGGTTCGCGCCGAGCCAAACACGGTGACTTTGCGACGCCGCTTGAACTGCTCTAGTACGCTGAAGGCGTGCTCCATTTCGCGCAGAGTCTGCAGCATGATCTTGGCGTCCCAACGGTTGCGGTCGGCCTGCGCCATGCGCACCACGGTAATCAGCATTTCGCGGTAGAGCGCGAGGTTGGGGCTGCCGCTGGGAACGGTAAGGTTGATCAGCTCATCGACTTTCTGGGTCAGGTCGATTCCACTGGTCTGGAAGTGCCGGGAGAGATAATCGTCCGGATCATAGGGCATAGCATTCTCCTTGCTCATCGACTTCTCTGAGCCGCTCTGCTGGCTGTGTCCGGAATCCGGGCGACCCAGTCGAGCCGCTCAACTACAGCTTGCGGCAGGGAACGAATCTTTTCCAGCCGACCTCCGCCTGAATGTAGGGAGGCCAAGCTCTGGAGCATGGCGCAGCGCGTCGGCTGCACATAGGGGAAGGAGAAGGCGCTCCGAACTGGGGAGCGCCGCAGAAACGATTAGTTGGTCTTGGCCTTGAGGCCGCAGTCCTTGGCGGTGAAGCGCTCGGAAGTCACCGGGCGATTGGTCTTGTACTCGCTGAACTCATAGCGCAGGCCTGCGCCACGTGCCAGCAATTGACGGTAGCCGGTGTTGCGGCAAACGCTCGCACCTAGTTGTGCGCGCACGGCATCGGGATTTGCGCGCATCTGGGCGGCATGGGCCTCACGCACGCTGAGGTGATTCACCAGTTCGTTGCCATCCACCGTGTAGCCCTGGTCGAGGATGTCCTCGTTGATCGCGCGCGGCGTACCGGCGCTGCTCTCCTTGGCCACTTTATCGAGCATCTTGCTGAGCTCGTAGTCCTTCAGTGAGGCGGCCTGGGCGAACAATGGCAGGGTCGCGCAAAGGGCGAGGGCAGTGAGGCGCAGCATGGAAATCTCCTAACGAAAAGTAGCTGTTTGACCAGCGCGGCAATTGTGCGTTCGCAGGCGGGGCTTGTCGCGTGAAAAATCTGCGTCGTCCGGTCGACGGTGCGTTACGACGCCTCTGGTAGAATCGCTCGATTCTTTCCGATCAATCTGATTTCACCTGCCACCATTCGGTATGCGGGCTGATCAGCTGCCGTACTGGAATCCGCTTCGATGAGTCACGCTGTTTTCCGCCTGCGCGCCGAGTGTCTTGCGCGCAGCACCCGTCCCTTCGTGGCCCGTGGATCGCGTTCGCCCCGCTGCCCGGGGTGCCGGGTCGCTTTCGAGTATTGCTTCTGCGCCTGGCGCCCCAAGGTCCCTGTGCGCTCCGGCGTGTGCCTGATGATGTATCACTCCGAGCCAATGAAACCGAGCAACACCGGTTGGCTGATTGCGGATCTGGTGCCCGATACCTGGGCTTTTGGCTGGTCGCGCACCGAGGTGGATGAGGCACTGCTGGCGCTGCTGGAAGACTCGCAGTGGCAGCCGTACCTGGTGTTTCCAGGCGAGTATGCGGAGCCGGAGCGTGTGGTGGATCACGTCGAGACGGGGGCGGGCAAGCGGCCACTGTTTATCCTGCTCGATGCCACCTGGACCGAGGCGCGCAAGATGTTCCGCAAGAGCCCCTATCTGGATCGCTTCCCAGTGCTGAGCCTGACCCCGGAGCAGATTTCCCGCTATCGCTTGCGCCGCTCCACTCGCGAGGAGCACCTATGCACCGCCGAAGTCGGTGCGCTTTGCCTGGAGCTGGCCGGTGACGAACAGGCCGGTGGCGCGCTGAACGCCTATCTGGATGTGTTCACTGAACGCTACCTGGGCGCCAAGCGGAAGTTGCCCCTGGACGAGGCAAGTCCGGCGCACCAGGCGCTCAGTGTTTTCCTCTGATCAGGCTTCGGCGCTGGTCGGGCTCGCCTGCACTTCACGCTTCTGCGGCCAGAGCTGGGCCACCAGCATGCCGGCGAACATCAGGGCACAGCCGAAGTAGCCGCGTGTGTGCAGGGACTCATCCAGCAGCAGGGCACCTGCGATAGCGGCGAACACCGCTTCCAGGGAGAGGATGATGGCGGCGTGGGAGGCGATGGCGTGGCGCTGCGCTACCACCTGCAGGGTGTAACCGATGGCGACGGCGATAACGCCGCCATAGAGAATGGCCGGGCCGGCCTGGAGGATGGCGTCTATCCGGATCTCTTCGAACACGACGGCCAGCACCAGGCTCACCAACGCGCATACCGCGAATTGCAGGATCGCAAGGCGGATCGGGTCATAGCGGCTGGCAAAGAAACCCACCAGCAGCACATGCACGCCCCAGACGCAGGCGCCAGCCAGCTGCAGCCAGTCACCGGATGCAACCTGGAAACCTTCACCGACGCTGAGCAGGAACATACCGATGACCGCCAGGCTGGCCCCCAGCCAGGTCCCCATGCCAGTGCGATGGCCGAGGAAGAGTCCCAGCAGCGGCACGATGATGACGTAGAGACCGGTGATGAAGCCGGAATTGGTGACGCTGGTAAACAGCAGGCCCACCTGCTGCAGATTGATTCCCAGCGACAGGGCCAGGCCCATCAGCAAGCCGCCGAGCAGCATGCCGCGATTGAGTGGTTGCTTGACCGCTGGCTTGGGCAGCACCAGCAGCAGGGGCAATAGGATCAGGGCGCCAAGGGCGAAGCGCAGGCCGGTATAAAGGAAGGGGCCGACCGCATCCATGCCCAGGCGCTGGGCGACGAAAGCTGCGCCCCAGATGGCGGCAGTGATCAGCATCAGGATATCGGCGCGCAGTGCTTGGCTTCGCATGGTGTTTCTCGACGGGAAAAGCCGGAAACTTTGCCGTAAAGCGTTCGACTTGACCACCCCGTCCCGGCTCGGCATGCTGAGCGCCGCTTTACGGCCTGCCCGTATCAAGCTCCGGGTCCTGGCTAGCGTATCCCGTCGTGCCGAAATGCCTCTCCACACCCCAGAGAGGCGTGTCTGGGCCCATTACAAAAAGGACATGCCCATGGCCTCATACGAAATTCTCATCGCCGATGACCACCCGCTGTTTCGCAGCGCCTTGCAGCAAGCCCTGACCCTGGGCCTCGGGCCTGATGTACGGCTGGTGGAAGCGGCGAGCATTGCCGAACTCGAGACCCGTCTGGGCGAGCGCGCCGACTGGGACCTGGTCCTGCTCGATCTGAACATGCCAGGCGCCTATGGCTTTTCCGGACTGGTGTTATTGCGTGGCCAGTACCCACAGATTCCCGTCGTAATGATCTCTGCACAGGAAGAGGCCGCGGTAGTCGCACGTTCGCGTGAGTTCGGTGCGAGCGGCTTCATTCCCAAGTCCAGTCCACTGGAAGTGATCCAGAACGCGGTGCGCGCGGTGCTCGATGGCGACGCCTGGTGGCCGCCCCAGCTCCAGGAGGCCCAGGCCCTGTCCGATGAGGCCAAGGCGGCCAGTGAAGGCCTCGCCAGCCTGACGCCTCAGCAGTTCCGCGTACTGACCATGGTCTGCGAAGGGCTGTTGAACAAGCAGATCGCATTCGAGCTGCATGTCTCCGAAGCTACGGTGAAGGCCCACGTAACGGCCATCTTCCGCAAGCTCAATGTACGTACGCGAACCCAGGCTGCACTGCTGCTGCAACAGATGGAATCGATTCCTTCGGCCTGAGTTCGGCATTTCACGCAAATTTGAAGCGCGTTGCGTTAGGCTGCGCGCTCCTTTCTAAAGCCCCTTCTCCTATGTCGCCATTCAAAGGCCAGACTGGCCTCAAACGCATCCTCAATGCCGCCGGCTATTCCTTCGACGGCCTGCGTGCCGCCTTCACTGGCGAAGCTGCCTTCCGCCAGCTGGTATTGCTCAATGTGGTACTGATCCCGCTGTCCTTCTTTCTCGATGTCAGTCGTGGCGAACGCGCCCTGATGATTGGCGCGTGCCTGTTGGCGCTGATTGTCGAACTGTTGAACTCGGCGGTGGAAGCGGCCATCGACCGCATCTCGCTCGAGCGCCATCCGCTGTCGAAGAACGCCAAGGATATGGGCAGTGCGGCTCAGTTCACGGCGTTGACCCTGATCACCGCCGTCTGGGCCACGATCCTCCTCGGGTAATCCTCAGGCTATCGGTGGTAGCACGATCTCGTCGCTTCGGTTCACGCCAGCGGTCAATGCCCTGCACTGGTCGAGAAACTCGCGCATGGCCGCTGTCTGGTACTTCTGCCGGTGCCAGATGAAGTAGAACTGCCGGCGCAAATCGATGCCCGGGGTTTCCAGCGGCACCAGGCTGCCACGGCGGAAGGCATCGCGCAGGGCCAGCCGCGAGATGCAGCTTATGCCCAGCCCAGACTCCACCGCGCGCTTGATCGCCTCGGTGTGCTCAAGCTCAAGCCGTATGTTCAGCGGGGTAGGGTGATGACGCATGGCCTGGTCGAAGGTCAGCCGTGTGCCTGAGCCCCGTTCTCGAAGGATCCAGGCCTCGCGGCTGAGTTCTTCCATGCTCGCCTGGCCCTTGGCTGCCAGTGGATGCCGCGGTGCGCAGAACACCACCAACTCATCCTCCACCCAGGGTACGACTTCGATATCCGGGTGCTGACAGTCACCTTCGATTAGACCCAGATCAAGTTCGTACAAGGCAATCTGCTGGACGATATTCGCCGTGTTCTGCACGTGCAGGCTCACGCGACATTCCGGGTGGCGTTGCATGAAGGCGCCTATCAACAGTGTGGCGAGATAGTTACCCACGGTGAGTGTGGCGCCGACATCAAGGGAGCCGAAGCCAGTCTTGCCATTGAGTAGATCCTCGATCTCTCGTGCCTGGTCCAGCAGGGCGACGGCCTGGGGCAACAACTGGCGACCGAGGGCACTGAGGCTGAGGCGCTTGCCGGCCCGATCGAACAGCTGGCAGCCGGATTGGCGCTCCAGTTCAGTTAGTGAGGTACTGGTTGCCGACTGGGAGAGCGACAACTGCTCCGCAGCACGGGAGACGCTTTCCTGTTGGGCGACGGCGACATAGACCTGGATCTGTCTGAGAGTAAATCGCATATCTATATAACCGATAACCTATATCTTGATAATTCAGTTAACAGATATTGTGGCGGTCATTACAATGTCGCGCAATTGCGCCCCCTGACCAGTGCGGCGCTGGCGACTTCCCAAACTTTCGGAGCCCCGTAAATGAGCAACATGAACTCCGAACGCATCCTCAGCGTTCATCACTGGAACGACACGCTGTTCAGCTTCAAGTGCACCCGCGACCCGGGCCTGCGCTTCGAGAACGGGCAGTTCGTCATGATCGGCCTGCAACAGCCCAGCGGCCGTCCGCTGATGCGCGCCTATTCCATCGCCAGCCCGAACTGGGAAGAGCACCTTGAGTTCTTCAGCATCAAGGTGCCGGATGGTCCGCTGACCTCCCAGCTGCAGCACCTCAAGGAAGGCGACGAGATCATTATCAGCAAGAAGCCCACCGGCACCCTGGTCCTCGATGACCTGAACCCCGGTAAGCACCTCTACCTGCTGAGCACTGGCACCGGCCTCGCCCCCTTCATGAGCGTGATCCAGGACCCGGAAACCTACGAGCGTTTCGAGAAGGTCATCCTTGTGCACGGCGTGCGCTACGTGAACGAAGTTGCCTACCGCGAGTTCATCACCGAGCACCTGCCGAAGAACGAGTTCTTCGGTGAGGCGGTGAAAGACAAGCTGATCTACTACCCCACCGTGACCCGCGAGCCGTTCGAGAACCAGGGCCGCCTGACCGACCTGATGCGCAGCGGCAAGCTGTTCGAGGACATCGGCCTGCCGCCGATCAACCCGCAGGACGACCGCGCGATGATCTGCGGCAGCCCGAGCATGCTCGACGAGACCAGCGAAGTGCTCGACAGCTTCGGCCTGAAGATCTCCGCACGCATGCGTGAGCCGGGTGACTACCTGATCGAGCGCGCCTTCGTAGAGAAGTAAGCCTCGACAGCTCCAGAACAAAGCCCGCCAATTGGCGGGCTTTGTCGTTTCCGGAGAATCAGACCGGGGAACTGAAGCGCTGCCCGGAGATAGCCGGGTGGTAGATCGGCTGGATCTTGTTCCCCGCCGGGTCCAGCACATGGAAGCTGTAGGCGCCGTCGCCATGGGCGAAGGGACGGTCAAGCATGGTCACGCCATGAGCCTTGAGGTACTGGAACCAGGCCTCCAGCTCGTCAAGGCTGTCCACCACGAAGCCGTAGTGATCCACCGCCTGCATGCCGCTACTGGGAGCAAAGGCTCGGCCGAGGGAGAGATTGTCGTTACCGCAGGTTAGGTAAACCAGGTCCTCGTTGGCGCGGTTGAGGACTTCCATGCCCAGTACGTCCACGTAGAAGCGTTCGCACTCTTCCAGATTGGGCACGACGATGGCGATATGGCGCAGGCCATTGAGGCGACTTGGACGGCTGGGCATTTCTTTGACTCCGTTTTTGTATACAATTTTTTGTAAATATAAGACAAAACGGAGTTCAACGTGTACTGCCTTCTTCTCAAGACCCGCCTGCGTCCCGGTAGCCTGGACGCCTTCATGGATGCCATGCGCATCAACGCCGCTGCGTCGGTACGAGTCGAGCCCGGTTGTCTGGTGTTCGATGTGCTGCAGGATCGCAGCGACCCCGACCTGATCTGGCTCTACGAGGTCTATACCGACGAAGCCGCCTTCGAGGCGCATATGCTGACCCCGCACTTCCTCGCCAGCCGGCCGCTGGTGGAGCCTCTGATACTCGAACAGGATTGCATCGAAGCGGATTCCCTGGCGTTCAACGCCGCTCGCTGATTCCTGCGTCTGAAGGGTGGCAATCGCCCTTCATTCCCACCACCGTTGCTGTCGAGCGTCATTGGTGGATCGAAGAAGTGATTCACGAAACTGTGGGAGCGAGTTCATTCGCGATCCAAATCGCTCCCACAGTTTCAACCTTGCGCGATTTCCAGCACGCGAATCCGTCCGGGTTCCGGGTAGTGCCAGCGCACATCCACGTCCCACAGCCGGGTGCCGTAGCGGCGTTCGGGCTCAGGCTTCTGATAGGCCGGGCGTGGGTCCTGGGCGAGGCACTGTTCGATCAATTCGGTCAGGGGCTCACCCAGGCGCTGGCCGTGCTCATGGGCCTGGAGCAGGGCGGTTGGCTCCCATTCCACTGGAATGAGTTCAGGTGCAGCGTCGGCGATGGCATTCAGCGCGCCATCCTGGCAATCGGCGTAGGGCACATAGGGTTTGATGTCGATTACCGGAGTGCCGTCCAGCAGGTCGATCCCGGATAGCCAGAGTCGGCCGGCCTCCACCTTTTCCAGCTTCACCACCGACTGACCAATGCCGTTGGGCCGGTAGGTGGAGCGACTGGCAAAGACGCCGATGGACTGGTTGCCGCCAAGCCGTGGCGGACGCACCTTCAGGCGCGGCTTGTCTTCCAGTGCCTGGTGGAAGAGGAACAGCAGCCAGACATGGCTGACCTGCTCCAGGCCGGCCACGGCATCGCCAGTGTCGAAAGGCGGCGTAAGCTCCAGCACGCCCCGGGCCGCAGGGGCCAGATGCGGCTGGCGGGGGATGGCGAATTTTTCCTTGAAGCAGGAACGGACGTAGCCGACCGGCGAAATGTTGTGCTGCATATCAGTAAGGAACGCGGCAGCCGGCGTCGCGGAAAGCTCCACCGAGGCGCTGCCAGCCTTCGCCCGGACTGGTCTGGGCGCAGGTCAGGGCACCATCGAGCTTGCTTTGCCAGATGAAGAAGGGAGACGGCGCGGCGAAACTCGGGGTGGCCAGAGTGAGCAGCAAGGTGAGGAGCGTGAGGCGCATGGGGTAATTCCGGTGACGTGCGCGGCTACCCTAGCGCCGCTCCGGGCGCCGCGCAATAGACCGGTTACAGGTGGAAACCGCCGTCGATGGGGATGATGGCACCGGTCATGTAGGCCCCGGCGGTGCTGGCCAGGCTGATAGCCAATGCCGCCATCTCTTCACCCCGGCCCCAGCGCTTCATCGGAATCAGCGCGGTATCGCGCGCCATGGCTTCCGGGTCGTTGGCGATGAAACGGGTCATCTTGCTGGGGAAGCGACCAGGGGCGATCACATTGACGTTGATGTGTTCCGCCACCAGTTCCCGCGCCAGCATTCGCGACAGCTGATGCAGAGCAGCCTTGCTCGGGCCATAGGCGTAGGCTTCCTCGCCATGGGAGGTGATGCCCGCGACCGACCCGATATTGATCACCCGGGCCGGGCTCGCTTCGCTGCCAGCCTTGCGCAGCAAGGGCAGTAGCTGCTGGATACAACTGAACACGGAGGTGACGTTGAGCTGCATGACCTTCTCCCAGCCTTTTGCCGGATAACTTTCCAAGGGCGCGCCCCAGGTTGTGCCGGCGTTGTTCACCAGGATGTCCAGTTGTTCCGTGCGTTGCGCCAGCGCAGCAGCCAGGTCCCTGGCCCCTTCCTCGCTAGAGAGGTCCGCGGCAAGGCCTTGGCATTCGCCGTAGACGGAGAGTTCGGCTGCAGTTTCACGACAGGCTTCGGCATCACGGGCGCAAATGAAGACGCGGGCACCTGCCTCGAGAAAGCCCTGGGCGATCATCCGTCCGATGCCACGGGTACCACCGGTGACCAGGGCGGTGCGGCCCTGAAGACTGAAATAGGGGGGCATAGCGAACCTCGCGAGTGAGCCGGGAAAGGCCCATACCCTAGCCCCGGCATGGCCGGGGCGGGGGCATTATCGAGGTGCGGAATGAGGCGGCATTGTCACGCCGGAGCCGCCTGGGAAGCAGCCAATTCGGCATCCTTGGCCAAGGCTCGCTTGTAGGCCGGACGTTCGATGAAGCGTGCGATGTAGTCCTTGATCGCCGGAACTTCCGGGATCAGGCCGAACTGGGTCGTCCAGTTCAACGCGCTGCCCCAGAGCACATCGGCGGCGGTGAACTGTTCACCCAGTAGCCAGGGGCCGTCCTTCAACTGGCCGAGCAAGGTCTTCATGACGCTGTCGAAATCGCCGTATGGCGAGCGCGATTCTGGAATCGGCTCGCGCTTCTGCACACGATCCACCACAGCCGGTTCGAAGCACGAGCCGTAGAACACCATCCAGCGCAGATAAGGCCCGCGCAATGGATCGCCCAGCGTTGGCGCCAGCTTGGCTTCTGGATATATATCGGCGAGATAGAGGTAGACCGAAACCTGCTCGGTGACTACCGCATCGCCATGGGTGATGGTGGGCACCTTGCCCATGGGGTTGATGGCGAGAAACTCGGGCTTGCGCTGTTCGCCTGTCTTCATATTCATCACATGGAGGTTGTACTCCACGCCCAGTTCTTCCAGCAGGGTCAGCGCACCCGTGGATCGGGTGTAGGGGCAGTGGTAGAGGGTTACCTGGCGGTTCTCGGTAGTCATTGTTCTGGTTCCGCGTGTTCCATGGATGAAGCGAGTCTAGACGGTGCCCCTAGAGCCTGCCGTCCCGGCGCAGACGGCGCAGTACCCAGTGGCGGTAAGCCAGTGACAGAAGTGGTTTGATGAGCGGCAGGCCGATCAGCCAGGCCAGCGGCGCCAGTCTGGGAACACGGGCGAGCAGGAGGATGTAGGCGTCCAGTTCGCGGTGAACTCGGCCGGCTTCATCCTGGACATGGAGTTCGGTGAGCGCGAGGTAGGGGTCGATACCAAGGGTGCGCAGTTCTGCGTCGCGGCCGGTGATGTCGATCCATTCCACACCTTCGGCGGCCCTTGGAAGGGATTCGTACCAGTGGCGATCGGCATTACAGCGAGGACAGGCGCCGTCGTAGAAGACCTTGAGCATGGTCAGGCTCCGGTGATGGGTGTCGCTGCGCTCAACCACATCCTACGACTAATAGGGCGCGTGAGTTTGCCCAAAAGAAAAAGCCCCGCATCAGCGGGGCCCTTTCATTCATCTATCGACTCAGACCAGCTCGGCCCACATGTCGTACTCGTCGGCGTCGACGATGCGTACGCGGACCTTGTCGCCCGGCTTCACGCTGGTGGATTCGATGAACACGCTGCCATCGATTTCCGGCGCGTCCGCCCAGGAACGGGCCACGGCGCCTTCGTCGTCCACCTCGTCGATCAGCACGTCCATTTCCCGGCCAATCTTCAGCTGCAGGCGAGCGGTGGAAATAGCCTGCTGGTGCGCCATGAAACGCTCCCAGCGGTCCTGCTTCACGTCGTCCGGTACCGGCTCCAGGCCGAGGTCGTTGGCCGGTGCGCCGTCCACGGGGGAGTACTGGAAGCAGCCGACGCGATCCAGCTGGGCTTCGGTCAGCCAGTCCAGAAGGTACTGGAAGTCTTCCTCGGTTTCGCCGGGGAAGCCGACGATGAAGGTGGAGCGGATGGTCAGGTCCGGGCAGATCTCGCGCCACTTCTTGATGCGGGCCAGGGTCTTGTCCTCGAAGGCCGGACGCTTCATCGACTTGAGCACTTTCGGGCTGGCGTGCTGGAAGGGGATGTCCAGGTAGGGCAGCAGTTTTCCCTCGGCCATCAGCGGGATCACGTCATCCACGTTGGGGTACGGATAGACGTAGTGCAGACGGACCCAGACCCCCATGGCGGACAGGGCTTCGCACAGCTCCAGCATGCGGGTCTTCACCGGCTGACCGTTCCAGAAGTCCAGTTTGTACTTGAGGTCGACGCCGTAGGCGCTGGTGTCCTGGGAGATCACCAGCAGTTCCTTCACGCCGGCCTTGACCAGGCGCTCGGCCTCGGAGAGCACATCGCCTACAGGGCGGCTGACCAGGCGGCCGCGCATGGAGGGGATGATGCAGAAGCTGCAGCTGTGGTTGCAGCCTTCGGAAATCTTCAGGTAGGCGTAGTGACGCGGGGTCAGCTTGATGCCCTGGGGCGGTACCAGGTCGACGAAGGGGTCGTGGTCGGCCTTTGGCGGAATCACCTCGTGCACGGCACTGACCACTTGCTCGTACTGCTGAGGACCGGTCACGGCCAGTACGCTCGGGTGCACGTCACGAATGGAGTCTTCGGAAACACCCATGCAACCGGTGACGATCACCTTGCCGTTCTCTGCGATGGCTTCACCGATGGCGTCCAGGGATTCGGCCTTGGCGCTGTCGATGAAACCGCAGGTGTTTACCACTACTACGTCGGCATCCTGGTAGGTCGGCACGATCTCGTAGCCTTCCATGCGCAGCTGGGTGAGGATGCGTTCGGAGTCGACAGTGGCCTTTGGGCAACCCAGGCTGACGAATCCGACTTTTGGAGTAGCGGTGGACATTGCGGCTAACCTCGATGGGCGCTCGGGAGGGCGCCTCTGATCAAAAAGTGCGCAATTCTAGCGGCAGGCGCGGACCATTTCCACCCTCATCTGTTGTCATTTCGCGGCTAGCCTTTAGGAAACTGGTGAGGGATGAGTGGGATGCTTCTCATTGCCGGGAAGGCTTCTCAAATGATGCGCGGCAACAGTCATCAACAGGAAGGTTCAGATGAGCGAGAGCATCACGCAACCTGCCGAGCAGCACGCCGGACATACGGCTTCCGGCCTCGGCATGCTGGTCGCCGCAGCGGGAGTGGTCTACGGCGATATCGGCACCAGCCCGCTGTACACCCTCAAGGAAGTGTTTTCCGAACAGTATGGAGTCCAGGTCAACCATGACGGGGTTCTGGGGGTACTTTCACTGATCTTCTGGTCGCTGATCTGGGTGGTCTCGATCAAGTACATGCTGTTCGTGCTGCGCGCCGATAACGACGGGGAAGGCGGCGCCATGGCGTTGACCGCCCTGGCCCAGCGTGCCGCCAGGTCATACCCCAGGCTGAAACTGGCGGTGTTGCTGCTCGGCCTGTTTGGCACGGCGCTGTTCTATGGCGACAGCATGATCACCCCGGCAATCTCGGTTCTCTCGGCTATCGAGGGCCTCGATCTGGCGTTCGATGGCATCAGCCACTGGGTGGTGCCGCTATCGTTGATCGTGCTGGTAGGGCTGTTTCTGATCCAGAAACACGGCACCGCGCGGATCGGGATTTTCTTCGGGCCGATCATGGTGCTCTGGTTCAGCGTGCTGGGTGCCCTCGGGCTCTACGGGATACTCCAGCAGCCCGAAGTGCTCAAGGCGATAAACCCATACTGGTGCGTACATTTCTTCATTACCCATCCGGCCGTCGGCGTGGCCATTCTCGGGGCGGTGGTGCTGGCCCTGACCGGGGCCGAGGCGCTCTACGCCGATATGGGTCACTTTGGCCGCAAACCTATCGCCCGCGCCTGGTTCTTCCTGGTGCTACCGGGGCTGGTGCTGAACTACTTCGGCCAGGGTGCGGCGATCCTTGGTGATGCCAACGCGGCGCGAAACCCTTTCTACTTATTGGCACCGGGCTGGGCGCTGCTGCCCATGGTGCTGCTGTCTACCCTGGCCACCGTGATCGCGTCCCAGGCGGTGATATCCGGAGCATTCTCCCTGACTCATCAGGCCATGCAGCTGGGGTACATACCACGCATGTTCGTGCAGCACACGTCGCAGCAGGAGCAGGGACAGATCTATATCGGCGCCGTGAACTGGGCGTTGATGGTGGGCGTTGTGCTGCTGGTGCTGGGCTTCGAGTCGTCTGGGGCGCTGGCCTCGGCGTACGGCGTGGCGGTGACGGGGACCATGCTGATCACCACCCTGTTGGTGTCCGTGGTGATGCTGCTGCTGTGGAAAACGCCCTGGTGGCTGGCGGTTCCGGTGCTGCTCGGCTTTCTCTTCGTCGATAGCCTGTTCTTCGCCGCCAACGTGCCGAAGATCCTCCAGGGTGGTGCCTTCCCGGTTGTTGCCGGTACTGCCTTGTTCATCCTGATGACCACCTGGAAGCGTGGCAAGCAGATCGTGGTCGAGCGCCTGGACGAAACCGCGTTGCCATTGCCGCTGTTCATCGCCAGCATCCGTTCGCAGCCGCCCCATCGGGTGCAGGGTACTGCCGTGTTCCTCACCGCGCGGACGGACGCCGTGCCCCACGCGCTGTTGCACAACCTGCTGCACAACCAGGTGCTGCATGGGCAGGTAGTGCTACTGACGGTTATCAGCGAGGACACGCCGCGGGTGGCGCCAGATCGGCGTTTCGAGGTGGACGCCTACGGCGATGGTTTCTTCCGGGTGATCCTGCACTTCGGTTTCATCGAAGAACCGGACGTGCCGGCGGCGCTGAAGCTCTGTCACCTCAATGAGCTGGATTTCAGCCCGATGAGCACCACCTACTTCCTCAGTCGCGAGACGGTGATTCCCACTAAGCGCATTGGCATGGCGCGTTGGCGGGAGGCGCTTTTCGCCTTCCTGCTGAAGAACGCCAACAGCAACCTGAAGTACTTCAACCTGCCGCTGAACCGGGTGATCGAGCTGGGGACGCAGGTGGAAATTTGAAACCTTGCAAGTAGGGTGCGTCATGCGCACCGGAACATCGCGCGATGCTTCCGGTGCGCGCGGCGCACCCTGCTGGGAGCCTGGTATCAGCTCTTGCCTGGCAACATACGCGCCAGGGTGTTGTCCCGGCTCACATAGTGGTGGAACAGCGCGGCCACGGCGTGTAGGCCGATCAGCCAGTAGCCGGCGGTGCCCGCCAACTCGTGGAGCTCCTTGATCTGGCCGGCCAGTTCCTTGTTCGGGCCAATCAGTGCCGGCAGTTCCAGGCCGAAGAAGGGGATGGGCTTGCCTGCGGCGCTGAGGATCAGCCAACCGGCCAGGGGGGCACCGATCATCAGGGCGTAGAGCGCCAGGTGCATCAGCTTGGAGAGGGCGTTCTGCCAGCTTGCCGGTGCGGGTTCGATGGCCGGGGTTGGGGAAGTCATTCGTCCGATCAGGCGCAGCCCGACCAGGAAGAGCACTGCCAGGCCGAGCATGAAGTGCCAGTGCTTGAGAAGTTCGCGGGCTTCGCTGCCTTTGGGAAAGTTGCCCTTCAGCTCGATGCAGGCATACACGGCGGCGATCAGTACCAGCATCAGCCAGTGCAGGGCGATGGACAGGCTCCCATAGCGGGCGGGTGTGTTCTTGAGACTCATCACGGTTCCTCTTTCTCGTTATGCGAAACAGCCGAAGAGAATAGTCGCCTTGCCTTAAGCGAATCTGAACCCAGATCAATCCCTGGCCAGGGAATCCTGCCGTTTCTCTACTGCTGCCAGCAGTTTCTCCGCCAATGCCGGATATTTCTCGTCGTAATGGTGGCCACCCGGAAGCTCCAGATTTTCCCTGACGGCGCCCGGTTGGGTGCATCCGCTTTCATTGGCTTCGTCCTTGCCGAACACGCACAGCACCTTGGCTGCAGGCAACCTGGCCAGTTCCGGAGCGGTGGCGGCTTCCTGGCCGGCTTTGCCGAGCCAGCCTTGTACTTCGATTTCGAAGCTGCCGCTGCGCGCCAGGGCCAGCAGCAGGATGGCGTCCACCTGGTCCTGGTCGGCCTTGGGCAGACGGTTGTAGAAGGCCGGTAGCACGTCGGCGCCAAACGAGTAGCCCGCCAACACGAAGCGCTTGGCGCCCCACTTTTCGCGGTATTGCTTCATCAGTCGGCTGAGATCGGCGGCGCCCTGTTCCGGGCTCTTGTGCTGCCAGAAGTAGCGCAGTGAATCGATGCCGACCACTGAGTGGCCACGCTTGGCCATTTCGTCCGCCACGGCGCGATCCAGGTCGCGCCAGCCGCCGTCACCGGAATAGAACAGGGTGACGGTTTCGACGGGTTTGGCCGCTGGCACTTCCACGACCGGCAACGGCTCGCCCTGGCCTTGCAGCAGGCTGGCGAGGCGCTGCTGGAGCAATTGCACGAGGCTGGTGTCGTAGTCGCTGATCAGGGTTTCGGCGTTGGCCTGGTTGCGTGCGAATGCGGCGCTAGGGTCGTCCGGGTTGTCGTTCCATGCAGCCAGCCAGTGGCCGTGGGGAGCCTGGTTGGGCAGGGCGGCGGGGCAGTCCGGGGTGTCCAGGCTGAAGTCGATGGACACGGCCTGGGCGTTGTCATCGCCCTGGCCGGCCAGCCAACGCCAGGCGAAGGAGGCCCCCGGGCCGATCCCTGCCACCAGATCAGGTTCGCCGCCGAGGGTGTTACGGGCCTGCTGCAGACGCTGCTGCTGCGCCGCGCAATTTTTCTCCGGCAAGTCCACTTGCAGCAGGCGGGCATTACCGCCGCGGGCCAGGGCCAGCAGGTCGGTGTCGGCCAGGCGCTGGTCGCCGCTGGCCAGCAACAGGACGCGGTGCTGTAGGGCGCCAGCCGGGCTGGCCAGGGTCATGGCACTGCCGTCCGGCGATTTCAGGTGATCCAGCCGGGCTTGGGGCGCTGGGCGGCTCCAGATCAACAGGGCGGTACCGACCAGGGCGAGAACCAGGATCAGCAGCAGGCGCCGCCAATTGCGCTTGAGCATGAGCACCTCAGCGTTTTACCAAACCTGTGAAACCGCCCGCGATCAGGGCTGCGGTATCGGCCAGTGCCACCAGCGGGTCGAGGCCAGCGGGCACCGCCATGTAGCGCGGTTCCCAGTCGGGCTGGAATTTTTCCTTGAAGCGACGCAGGCCCTGGAAGTTATAGAACTGCTCGCCACGGCGGAAAATGAGGGCGCCGAGGCGCTGGGTCAGAGGTGCACCGCGGCGCGGTTGCAGGCCGGCCAGCGGGACCATGCCCAGGCTGAATCGGGCATGGCCGCGCTCCTTGTAGTGCAACAACAGGCTGAGCATGAGGAACTCCATGGTCAGCTTGGGTGCGTGAGGGTGAACGCGCATCAGGTCGATGCTGGAGAGAATGTTGCCTTCGGTTTCCAGCAGGTTGGCGAAGGCCACCGGCTTGCCCTCGAACTGAATGGTGGCGATGCGGAAGTGGTTCAGGTAGTCCGGGTCGAAGCGACCGAGCGAGAAGCCTTTCTCTCGTGCCTGTTTGCCTTGCATCCAGGCTTCGGAAATGGACTGGAGCTGGTCGAGCGGCGCGGTTCCGACTTCGTAGATCTGCAGGCTGAGGCCGTCGCGCTGGCCACGGCTCAGGGTGTAGCGCAGGTCCTTCATGGCCTTGTTCTTGGCTTCCAGGTCGAAGCGGGGCAAGTCGACGCGCGCTTCCTCGCCCAGCTTCAGCGCCGACAGGCCAATGTCCATGTAGTAGGGCAGGTTTTCTGCGCGAACCTGGTAGAACACCGGCCTCGCATGATGGTGGTCGCACAGGTCGCGGAACTGCCAGATCAACTCGGCGCGCCGGTGCGCCGGGCCGATGGGGTCGAACAGGGCGACCAGGCTACGGCCACGGCGGGCGTACATGAGGAACGCGTCGCCTTGCGGATGGAACAGCAGGGCCTTGTCGCCGGTCAGCACCAGACCGCCGTCGGGCTGGTCGGAGGCACGGATCACGTCTGCGGCGCGCCGCAGTTCTTCGTCAGTGGGCTCGTGGATGGTCGGCGGCACTGGGCGCAACAGCCAGGCCAGGGCGATACCGGCCAGCAGCACGCCACTGGCCAGGGAGGCGCGAAGTGCGCGGGGCGCATCGCCATCCACTTCGAACTGCCACCAGAGTTCATGGCTGTAGGGCACGTCCTGGAAGGCGAAGAACATCACCCAGATCGCCGCCAGAAGTACGCAGGCACTGGCTGCCAGGTTGAGCGGCGAGAAGGGCATCTCCAGCAGGCGGCTGGGGCGGTAGAAGGCGGTACGGAAGATGGCCAGCAGCACGGCCGTCATGGTCAGCAGGCTGGCTTCTTCCCAGTCGAAGCCCTTGAGCAGTGACATCCCGGCACCCGTCAGCAGCAGCACCACGGTCAACGCCCAGGCCGCCGACAGGCGGTGCCTCAGGCCGTGGGCCAGCAACAGGCAGAGCACGCCGACAAGGCTGGCGACCAGGTGCGAGGCATCGATCAAGCGATGGGGAATGAGGAAGCTAAGGTGCTCCAGGCGGACGTCGGCTGCCGGGGTGACGCCGGAGAACAGCAGCACCACGCCGCTCAGAAACACCAGTAGCGAAAGTACCGGCGCTGCAAGGCCTGAAGCGGCGCGAAGGGCCTGGCGACTAGCGGGGAACAGGCGTTGGGCCTCATTGGCGAGCAACAACAGGCAAGCCAGCACCAGTGGCAGGCCGACATAGATCAAACGGTAGAGGAGCAGTGCGGCTGCCAGTGGTGCTGCGCCCAACTGGCCAGCGAAGGCTGCCAGCAGCACAGCCTCGAATACACCGACTCCGCCGGGTACATGGCTGAGCACGCCAGCGGCCAGGGCGAGCATGTACACCAGCAGGAATGCACCGAGGGGCGGCGCTTCCGGCAGCAGGACATAGAGCACGCAGGCTGCGGCACAGACGTCCACCACCGTGATCAGCAACTGCAGTGCCGATAGACGCAGACCCGGCAGGCGCACGCTGCGATTGCCCAGAGGCAGGTCGATACAGCCGGGCACTGGCGGCTCTGCTGCACGGTGTCGCGAAATCCAGAGGATGAGTCCGCCACTGGCCAGCAATACACCCATCGCAAGGATGATCACCAGGTTTTTCGGCAGGCCCAGGGCAAGGGAGGCGGCAGCCGGGGCGCTCAGTGCGGCAAGGGCGGCCAGGGGGGGGAGTGCAGAACCCAGGGCCAGGCTGGCGAACAGGGTGATGCGGGCGATGTCGCCTGCGCCGAGATCGTTGCGCCCGTAGAGGCGAAAGCGCACCGAGCCGCCGGTGAGCATGGACAAGCCAACGGCATTGCCGACCCCTGACGCACAGAAGCTGCCGAGTGCCATGCGCTGCAAGGGCAGGTGCACTCCGGCGAAGCGGCAGCCGGACCACTCGTAGCCGATGTAGGCGATGAAACTGACTGCGGTGGCACCCAGGGCCAACAGCAGGCTGGTGCCAGGGACGTCATGGATGGCACCACGCAATGCATCGGGGTCCAGTTCTCGCAGCAGGTGCCAGCACGCCAGCAGGCCGAGGACGAAGACCAGCAGGGTGAACGCGACGACGATCCACTGCCGATAAGCCGTGAGGCCATCCAGCCAGCGTAGCGGGGCGGGTTCTTCGTTGAGTGGGCCGTTGGCCGGGTTTTCCGCTGGCGGAGTGTTGGCGCGCATCAAGCACCTCTAGGCAATGTGCGCCACTGTGTGTGGGCGCCGACAGCAAGTTCCAAGTGTCTGGCAGAACTTTTTTCATGGCCGGCAGGGCCGCACGGAAACACGTGGGACAGCCGGGTGTAGCGCCAAGTCTAGGCGAGCGCGGGAGGGCGGCTGTAGCGGGGATTCGGGGAGGACAGGAGGCGAGCGGCAATTTGTCGCGGCCGGAGGCCCCGCCGGTCAATGCCAGACCGAGCGGGTCTCCCAATCGCGGAACTGATCGGCAGGGATCGGCTGGCTGATCTTGTAGCCCTGGGCGATATCGCAGCCGTACTGGCCGAGCTGGTTGAAGGTCAGCTGGTCTTCGACCCCTTCGGCGACGACCGTCAAATCCAGGTTATGCGCTAGCTCGATGATGGAGCGAACGATCTTCGCCGAACCGTCGTTGCTGGTCATGGCGGTCACGAAGGACTGGTCGATCTTCAGCGAATCCACCGGCAGTCTCTGCAGATAGGCAAGGGACGAGTAACCGGTGCCGAAGTCGTCAATGGTCAGGTGGGCGTCCAGTTCCTTGAGTGCGCTGAGGGTTTGCATCGAGGCAACCGGGTCTTCCATCAGTGCGCTTTCGGTCAGCTCGAACTCGATCCAGTGGGGCTTGGCGCCCCAGGTGGCGAAGGAGCCCTTGATGCGCTCCAGCAGGCGAGGGTCTCGCAGGTCGTGGGCGGAGAGATTGACCGATATCGGTCGTTCATCGCCCTCCTCATGCCAGGCATATCGTTGGCCCAGGGCGGTATCCAGCACCCAGAGGGTCAGCGGGGTGATCAGGCCGGTGTTCTCCGCAAGGCGGACGAATTCGTCCGGAGGCAGCATGCCGTGTTGCGGATGGCGCCAGCGCACCAGGGCCTCAGTGCCACAAACGCGATTGCTGGCGATATCCACTTTGGGTTGGTAGTAGAGCAGCAGTTCGTTGCGATCGATGGCGCGGCGCAGGTCGCCCATCAGCGTCAGGTGCTGGGCGCATTCCTGATCGAGTCCGCCCTGGAACACCGCGAAGCCCGCATTGGAGCGCTTGGCCTGTTCCATGGCACTGCCAGAGCGGCGGATCAGCGCTTCTGGCGCCGTGCCGTGGCCGGGGTAGAGAGCAATGCCGATGCTGGCGCGGGCTTCCAGATAGAGGCCGGAAAGCTCCACCGGGTCGTACAGCGCGGTGAGAATCTGCTTGGCCAATTGCGAGGCGTGCTCGGCACCGCTATTGGGCATTAGCACAGCGAATTCACACTCACCCATTCTTGCCACGGTTCGTTCCGGCCCCACCACCTGCTTCAGGCGGGACGCGATCTCGATCTGCAGGCGGTCGCCTTCGCGATAGCCGAGGGTCTCGTTGATCTCCTGGTTGCGCGCGATTTCCAGGTGCAGCAGGCCAAAGGGGCGGCGTTCCTGGCGGGCAGTGGCGATGGCGGTGTCCAGCAGCTCGTGCAGGCGTACCCTGTTGGGCAGGCCGGTCAGCGCGTCTTCATAGGCCATCCTGCGGATGGTCGCTTCGGCTTCCAGGGCGCGGGATCGGGTGCGCAGCGTGGCGATGCCGAAACCCAGATCGTTGGCCATGGCCAGGAGCAGTTCCACTTCCTTTTCATCGAAGGCATCGGCGCTGGCGGCCATGATCACCAGCATGCCGATGGGTTTTTCTTCCACGTGAAGGGGGAGTGCCAGTGCGCCGGAGAAACCAAGCTCCAGGGCTTCCTCATGCAGTGCCGCGGCGGAATCATTGAGCAGGTCACGCATTACCAACGGACTGCCGGCGAGCAGCGCCTGCTCCAGTTCGCCATGGAAGTTTCGGTCATGGCTGCCGGCGCCCCATCCCTGGCAGATGCCATTAGCGGCGTGGCATGCCATCACCTTATATGGATGCGCCGGATCGTCTTGGCGATAGTCGACCCAGGCCTGGCAATAACCGCATTCATCCACCAGGACCCGGCAGATATCTGCCAGCAGCGGGGTTTCGCTAGCAGCGTGGATCACCGCATGGTTGACCGCCACGCGAGTCGTCAGGGCGCGATTGAGGGCTTCCACCTGGAGTTCGGCCTGTCGGCGGTGGGCCTTGCTGCGCAGTGCCTGGAGGCCGAAGGCCAAGTCATCGGCGGCTTCGCTGAGCAGTTCCAGTTCGCGTTCGCCAAAGGCGTCGGGTTCTTTGGCACAGATGGCGAGGGCGCCAAAGATTTGGCCTTCCACCCGCAGGGGTAGAGACAGGACCGAGGCGATACCGTGGGTTACCGCGCTTTCCCGCCAAGGGCTGAGCCTGGGGTCGGTGAGGATATTGCGCGTAATAGTTGGGGTGCCGGTGCGGATGGCCGTACCCGTGGTGCCCTGTCCCCGCTCGCGGTCGGCCCAGGTGATGTTTAGCGA
Organism: Pseudomonas sp. DY-1; assembly: GCF_003626975.1. Classification (NCBI taxonomy): domain Bacteria; kingdom Pseudomonadati; phylum Pseudomonadota; class Gammaproteobacteria; order Pseudomonadales; family Pseudomonadaceae; genus Pseudomonas; species Pseudomonas sp. DY-1. The sequence goes on from NZ_CP032616.1 coordinate 5,578,678, forward strand.
GTCGACATATTCTTTATCCAGTCCCACATGCGCCAGGGGAGTCACCGACTGCGCTTCGTCATGCTCGGCGCGACCGACCCAGGCCATGCGGTAGCCACCTTCTTCTACGACTACGCGGCAGATTTCCTTGAACAGGAAACACGGGTCTTCGGCGCGTAGAAGGGCGCGATTGCAGCCGCTCAGCGTACGCAGGGCGCGGTTGAGGTATTCGACTTCCTCGCTGGAGGCGCAGTAGGCGGCCATGGCCAACCTCCATCTGGTAGACGGGTGCGCTTGAAGTATAGAGGTCGGGACTTGTCCGGTCGGGTGACTGACGAACAGCCTGGACAGACGGAGGGACGGTGGAAACGAAAAAGGCCACTCCGAAGAGTGGCCTTTTCCTAATGTTGGTTGCGGGAGCTGGATTTGAACCAACGACCTTCGGGTTATGAGCCCGACGAGCTACCAGACTGCTCCATCCCGCGACGGCAATTCTACAGATCGGCGGGGGGCTGTCAAATGATTTCTGCTTTTTAAATCAAATACTTAATTCGAGCCCAAACGAAAAAGGCCACTCCGAAGAGTGGCCTTTTCCTAATGTTGGTTGCGGGAGCTGGATTTGAACCAACGACCTTCGGGTTATGAGCCCGACGAGCTACCAGACTGCTCCATCCCGCGGCGGCAATTCTACAGTTCTGCGAGGGGCTGTCAAACGATTTCTCAGAAAAAATCTTTTTCCCTCAAATATTTAGCAATCCGCGGAGAGGGCAAGGCTGGCTTACTACTACGCTAGAGCGGCCGGCGGGAGCGACGGCTGCTGTATCATCGCCGGTTACCCGAACCGCCCCTGCGCCACCTACCGCCATGCCGCAACGAAAAATCATCCACATTGACTGCGACTGCTTCTACGCCGCTATCGAAATGCGCGATGACCCTGCTTTGGCGGGTAAGCCCCTGGCCGTGGGTGGTTCCCCGGACAAGCGCGGGGTCGTGGCTACCTGCAACTACGACGCACGGGCCTACGGAATACGCTCGGCCATGCCGATGCGCACGGCCGTCAAGTTGTGCCCGGACCTGAACATCGTCCGTCCGCGGATGGATGTCTATAAATCCGTGTCGCGGCAAATCCACCAGATTTTTCGCGACTACACCGAGATCATCGAGCCGTTGTCGTTGGACGAGGCTTACCTGGATGTATCCGACAGCCCGCATTTCAATGGCAGCGCAACGCGCATTGCCCAGGAAATTCGCCGGCGAGTGGCGGCGGAGTTGCATATCACGGTGTCCGCTGGTGTTGCGCCCAACAAGTTCATCGCCAAGATCGCCAGTGACTGGCGCAAGCCGGATGGCCTGTTCGTGGTCACGCCGGACCAGGTGGACGAATTCGTCGCCGCGCTTCCGGTGGGCAAGCTGCATGGGGTCGGCAAGGTGACTGCAGAGAAGCTTGCGCGCCTGGGGGTACGCACCTGTGCGGACCTTCGCGACTGGAGCAAGCTGGCACTGGCACGAGAGTTCGGCAGCTTCGGCGAGCGCCTCTACAACCTGGCCCGTGGTCAGGACGACCGCATCGTGCAGGTGGACAGCCGCCGACAGTCCATCAGCGTGGAAAACACCTATGACCAGGATTTGCCGAATCTGGACGCCTGCCTTGAGCAACTACCGGCCCTGCTGGATGAACTACGCGGGCGAATGGCGCGGCTGGATGCCAGCTACAAACCGGATAAACCCTTCGTGAAGCTGAAGTTCCACGACTTCACCCAGACCACTCTGGAACAGGCCGGTGCCCGTCGTGACCTGGACAGCTATCGGCAACTGCTGAGCACGGCATTCGCCCGTGGCGACAAACCGGTGCGTCTGATTGGCGTGGGGGTGAGGTTGCAGGACCTGCGTGGCTCGCTCGAGCAACTATCCCTGTTCTGACGCACGCCCCGCCTTTTTGTAGGGGCGAACTCATTCGCCAAGCAGGTCGAAGGCCTGCCCTTCGACGCTGCGAGGGGCAGCGTTGCTGCCCTTGGCGAGTGAGTTTACCCCTACATTGAAAGGATGGCGCGGGAGGAGGAGATCAACCTTCCGCCGGCCAAAGCCGGATCGGCTTGCCTTCGGCGGGCCACAGGCGCAGTTGGTCGATGGGGGAAATGTCCCAGCGTTGCACCTTGCCCAGGGAGTCGAGGAAGCGCTGTTCCTGCTCCATCAGTGCTGGGGCGCACATCTTGCGGGTGCTGCCGGCGGCGCCGAAGGTGAGCTTGTCGCCTTCCAGGGTGTAGGACGCGAACCAGTGGTTGCAGCCGGCGTTGCCGTAGGCGCGGTTGTCGTCGCCCAGGGTGATGGTCAGGTGGCTACGGTCGATCAGCGGGCGTTCGCCGATCCACTCCACCTGATAGGTCGTGCCGGTTTCCAGTTGCGGACGGTCAGTGGCGCAGCCTGTGAGAGCGGCAGCCACGGCAGTCAGCAGCAGGGTTTTTGGGATCATTGGGCGTCCTCCTGACGACAGTTCGGGCAGTAATGCTTGCCAGCCTGGCTGCGCCAGCCCAGCTCCGCGATACGCGCTTCGGCGGCGGGGGCCTGGGCCTGCTTGCCGAGGCCGCCGTCGACGGCGAACTCGAAGTCCAGGTGCGCGCCGCAGGCGTCACAGTCAACTTGCCAGTTGTGAATCGAGAGCTCCTTGAAAACCGGGCCCTTGGCCACCGCCAGCCACTGGCCGGGCGGGTTGATCAGGTGGCGCACCTTGTCCACGGTCAGGCGCATGCTGAGGTCGCGGCTGCCTTTGAGGGTTACCAGCAGGGTGTCGCCAGTCTTGATCGAGCCGCCGGTACCCGTTACCTGGTAGAGGCCCGGGGAGAGGGCGCGGCATTCGTTCAAGGTGTGGGCGGGATTGAGCAGGTTGTAACGGAAATCGTGTTCGGCCATAGGTCCTCCGGAAGCGCCGCGCATGCTAACACGGCCTAGGCGTCCACCTGATTGCACGGCCGTCCGGCGGCCCAGGCGAGGATGTTATCCAGGGTGGTGCGGGCTATGGCGGATAAGGCTTCGTGGGTGAGGAAGGCCTGGTGGGCGGTGATGATCACGTTGGGAAAGGTGAGCAGTCGCGCCAGCACATCGTCCTGCAGGGGCAGGTCGGAACGGTCCTCGAAGAACAGGTTGGCTTCTTCTTCATAGACATCCAGGCCCAGGTAGCCGAGCTGGCCGGATTTCAGCGCATCGATCAGCGCTGGCGTATCCACCAGGGCACCGCGCCCGGTGTTGATCAACATGGCACCGGGTTTCATCTGTTCCAGGCTACTGGAGTTGATCAGATGCCGGGTGGCCTCATTGAGCGGGCAATGGAGGCTGATGACGTCGCTATCGGCCAGCAATTCCGGCAGCTCGACATAGACCGCGCCCATCGCTTCGACACTCGGATTGCGCTGCGGATCGAAGGCCAGCAGGCCGCAGCCGAAGCCGGCCATGATGCGAGCGAAGGTGGCGCCGATCTGGCCGGTGCCGACCACGCCGACGGTCTTGCCTACCAGATCGAAACCAGTCAGGCCGTGGAGGGTGAAGTCGCCTTCGCGGGTGCGGTTATAGGCACGATGCAGGCGTCGGTTGAGCGCCAGGATCAGCGCTACCGCGTGCTCGGCTACGGCATGGGGGGAGTAGGCCGGTACTCGCACCACGGTCAGGCCGAGGCGCTTGGCGGCCGCCAGGTCGACATGGTTGTAGCCGGCCGAACGCAGGGCGATGAGTCGTGTACCGCCGCTGGCCAGGCGCTCCAGTACGGGGGCGCACAGGTCGTCATTGATGAATGCGCAGACCACATCGAAACCATTGGCCAGGGCCGTGGTGTCGAGGGTCAGCCGCGTCTGCTGGAAGTGCAGCTCGAAGTTTGGGCCGGCCCCGAGGAAGCTCTCGCGATCATAGGCCTGACTGCTGAACAGAATGGTGCGCATGGATTCTCCTTGGTTGCCCAGCAGCATAGCTGGCGTCTGGCCACTGCACGTTGTTCCGGGTCAGGCCTCCATTCGCGCCACTTCGGCGAGGCGAGCGATGGCCGCATCCAGTTCAGCCAGTGCCTGCGGGGCGCCGGGATCGTTCTGTTTGAGCAGGGTTTCGCTGCGCTGGCAGGCTGCGCGCAGTTGTGGAACGCCGCAGTAGCGAGTGGCGCCGTGCAGGCGGTGAACGCGTTCCAGCAGGGTGGTGCGGTCGCCACTGCGGGCGGCGAGCTGGATGGCTTCGCGGTCTGCGTCGAGAGAGGCCAGCAACATCGAAAGCATGTCCGCGGCAAGGTCCGCCTTGCCCGCGGCCAGGCGCAACCCTTCCTCCGGGTCGAGCACTTCCAGGCCATCATCCAGCCGGCCTTCACGCCCCTGGCGTTGCACGGGCTGGCTACCGAGGCTGAGGCCGGTCCATTTGAGGACGACCTGGGCCAGCTGGCGTTCGCCAATGGGCTTGGTCAGGTAGTCGTCCATTCCGCCCTGGAGCAGGGCGCGCTTTTCGTTCGCCAGAGCGTGGGCGGTGAGGGCGACGATGGGCACCGGATCGATGCGCTGGTCGCTTTCCCAGCGGCGGATCGCCTCGGTGGCCTGGGTGCCATCCATGCCGGGCATCTGCACATCCATCAGGATCAGGTCGAAGCGCTCGCGTTGCACGGCTTCTATGGCGTCGAAGCCGCTGTCGACGGCTCGCACTTCGGCGCCCATGTCCGTCAGCAGGGTCTGCACCAGAAGTAGGTTGGCCGGGTTGTCGTCGACGCAGAGCAGACGTGGCGCACGGCTGTTGTTCGGTTGCTGCGGCTCGACGCGCATTTGGCGGGGGCTGACCAGGCCGCTCAGGGCCTGCTGCAGCTTGATTGTGCAGGTGGGCTTGGCCTGCAATTGGCTATGTGCTTCGGGCAGGGCGCGATGGTAGAGCGCCTGTTCGGTCGTGGGGCAGAGCACCAGGCTCTTGCAGCCGAGCTGTTCGAGATCCCAGACCCTTTGGCTGAGCTGCTCTGGTGAAAGTGCCTGGACGTCGGCGCCGATCACGGCGAGGCCGATTGGGCGCTTGCTCAGGCGGCGTGCGGCGACGTCGTCCACCAGAGCGCTGATGCTCGGGTAGTCCAACACTTCCAGGCCGCAGTCTTCCAGTTGGTGATGCAGCGACTGCCGTGTCAGTTCCTGTGGCTCCAGCACGGCTATGCGACGGCCTTCCAGTTGGGGTTGTACACCGCTCTCCATCTCGTCCAGCGACTTGGGCAGGCTGAGCGTGATCCAGAACTCCGAGCCGACCCCCGGTGTGCTGCTGACGCCAATCTCACCGCCCATCTGTTCGATAAGGCGCTTGGATATCACCAGGCCGAGACCGGTGCCACCGGCCTGGCGGGAGAGGGAGTTGTCGGCCTGGGTGAAGGCCTGGAACAAGGCGCGCAAGTCTGCGTCGGTCAGGCCGATGCCGGTGTCCTGAACGCTGATGCGCAACTGCGCCAGCTCGTCGTCGCTGTCGTCTTCGAGCATGGCGCGCACGGCGATGCTGCCTTCGCGGGTGAACTTGATGGCATTGCTCACCAGGTTGGTCAGGACCTGCTTGAGACGCATCGGATCGCCCATCAGGTGCAGGGGGGTGTCGCGATAGACCAGGCTGACCAGCTCCAGGTGTTTCTCGTGGGCAGCCGGGGCAAGGATGGTGAGGGTGTCCTGGACCAGGTCGCGGAGATTGAAGGGGATGCTCTCCAGGACCAGTTTGCCAGCCTCGATCTTCGAGAAGTCGAGCACCTCGTTGATGATTCCCAGCAGGCTGTCGGCGGATTTTTCGATGGTGGCGAGGTAGTCCTGCTGGCGTGAGGTGAGGTCGCTTTTCTTCAGCAGGTTGGTGAAACCGAGAATGCCGTTGAGCGGGGTGCGGATCTCGTGGCTCATGTTGGCGAGGAACTCTGACTTGATGCGGCTTGCCTCCAGGGCTTCCTTGCGCGCCAGGTCCAGCTCGATGTTCTGGATCTCGATGGTCTCGAGGTTCTGGCGGACGTCCTCGGTGGCCTGGTCGATGTTGTGCTGCAGTTCTTCCTGGGCGGTCTGCAGGGCCTCAGCCATGCGATTGATGCCTGACGCCAGTTCGTCCAGTTCATGGCTACCCAGCGGGGGCAGGCGGGTTTCCAGGCGACCCTCCTTGAGCAGCGCGACACCCTGCTTGATGCGGCGTAAGGGGTCGTTGATCGCGCGGCTCATGCGCAGGGCCAGCAAAGCGGTGACACCCAGGCCCGTGGAGATCAGCAACAGACTGGCGAGCAGGCTGCGATAGCCGCGCAGCAAGGTGCCCTGGTGGGACATTTCCAGTTCAACCCAACCCAGCAGGTTGTCGTTGGGTAGTGGTGTCTTGTCGCCGGAAAGCACCCGATGGCGCTCGAACACTGGCTGCAGGAAGCGAGTGGCCTCCGTGTTGCTCGTCAGCGAGAGATTGTTGCCTTCGCCATCAGGGCTTTCATTGAGCATGCGGGGCCCGGCATGGGCGAGGCGCTTGTGATCAGCACCGATGAAACTCACTGCGCGCACATCGGCCTGGTCCAGCGCGTGGTCGGCGATGCGCTCCAGCAACACAGCGTCCCCGCGAATCAATGCGGGAGCAGCGAGAGGCGCCAGGTGCTCGGCGATCATCTGGCCGCGTTGCAGCAGCTGGGCCTGCATGTCGGCCTGCTGCACCCAGGTGAAATAGCCGCCCAATACCAGTGCCAGCAGGCTGGTGGGCAGCAACGTCAGCATGAGCACGCGGCCCTTGATACCCAGATCCTTGTACACGCCCATCCTCTCCCCATGCGCTTTCCGCGCAGTGTAGCGACTCATTGGGTGGGAATCTGCTGGCCGTCTTGTAGAATTGCCGGCGCTCTACGTAATCATTCCTGTTTGCAGGTGATCTCCGTGCTAGGTATCCATCGCGCTCCCGCTCGAATCCTGGCTATCAAGGACGATCTCCGCGACGAAGGCTCAGGTGTACTCGAAGAACAACTGGAACTGATGCTCGAACCCTTCGCCCGGCTCAACCAGGCACGTCAGGGGATGGCGGCTTCGGTTTGGGTTTGAGCATCGCCGCAGCGCGATCGTCCTGCAGGGTGGGGCGGTCTGGGCGCGTAACCTCGATCCGGGCTGTGCATGTACCTTCGTCTGCCGGTCTGGCAGGGCAGCCCGAGCTGAGCCGCCCCGTCACAGGTCAGAACCTGACGTTGGTGGTCAGTTCGGCGAACGGCCTGCAGGTGGCCCACAGGCTGAGGCTTTCCGGGGCGATGTACTTCATCTCCTTGCCGGAATAGTCCGCACCACCGCGTTTCTTCGCGGCCAGGCAAAGGTTTGCCGAAGGCAGAATGGCGCCCTCGGACCTGTTTGTGCTCATCGCAAGTTTCTCCCCGGTGAAAAAATGGAGGGGATCAGATGAGAGGGCTTCTCAAAAGAAAGTTTTTACGTTTGGTTTACCGGTGCGCTATCAACAGGTATTCCTGTAGCGCCTCGCGATCGCTGTCGTCGCCCAGTTCGGCCGCGCGCTGGTAGTAGGGCAGGGCCAGCGCCTGGATGCGTGGTTCTGCCGCTTCAGCCAGGCTGGCGCGGCTGGCTCGCAGGAAATTGAGGTTCCCTCCCGCCAGGGCCTGTTCCAGCCAGTGGACGGCTTCATCCACCTCGCCTTTGGCCGCCAGCACCGCAGCAAGGCTGAACTGGCCGCGGAAGTCGCCAGCTTCGGCGGAGCGGCGATACCAGGCGAAGGCAACCTTGGAATCAGGCTCAACAGTGATGCCTTCCTCGTAATAGCGCCCCACCAGGTTCATCGACTTGGCATGTCCCAATTGTGCCGCGCGCAGGTAGAGCGCCATGGCCTGGTGCTGATCGCGCTGGACGCCGCGTCCGGTGGCCAGCAGACCCGCGAAGTTGTACATCCCCCAATCGAGTCCCGCTGCCGCGGCCATGCGGAAGTGAGACGCGGCGCCAGGCAGGTCGATCAGGCCTCCCCAGCCCTGCTCCAGGCAACGGCCGAGCATGTTCCGCGCCATGGCGTCGCCGCGCTCGGCGGCGATCTGGAACCAGGTGCGCGCCAGCGCGGCGTCCTGCTCGATGCCCTGGCCGTCCAGGAGAATCTGGCCCAGCAGCGTCTGTGCTTCAGTCACCCCGTCCCGCGCGGCGCTAAGAATGGTTCGGGCTGCCTGGCGCGGATCGCTGGCCAGACGTTCGCGAAGTTCTTCGCTGCTGAGGGTTTCAGTGCGTGTCAGGGTGAGGTGCATGCCTAGACCTCGACCCAGCGACGCAGAAGGTTGTGGTAATTGCCTGTGAGCTGGACCAATGCGGGATGGTCCGGAACGTCACGCGCAAGACTCTGGATGGCCTGGTCCATCTCGAACAGCAGCGTCCGCTGACTGTCCTCGCGGACCATGCTCTGGATCCAGAAAAACGAGGCGAGGCGTTCACCACGGGTAACCGGTTCCACTTGGTGCAGGCTGCTGGAGGGGTAGATCACCAGGTCGCCGGCTGCCAGTTTCACGCGATGGGCGCCATAGGTGTCCTGGATAACCAGGTCTCCGCCGTCGTAGGCATCCGGCTCGCTGAAGAACAGCGTGGCGGACACATCGGTGCGGACGTGCTCGGAGCTGCCCTTGATTGGGCGCACGGCGTTGTCGATGTGGTAGCCGAAGGTGCCGCCGCACCGGTAGCGATTGAACAGCGGCGGATAGACCTTGTTCGGCAGGACCGCGGATACGAACAGGGGGTTGTTCCACAGCCGTTGCAGCATGGCACTGCTGATTTCGCGAGCCAGCGGGTCGCCTTCTGCCAATTGCTCGTTGTGCTTGGCCTTGGCTGACTGGTATCCCGCAGTAGCCTTGCCGTCCAACCAGTCGGCCTGCTCCAGGGCCTCGCGGATGCGCGTTGCCTCTTCTGAAGTGAAGATGCCGGGAATGTGCAGAAGCATGGCGGTGCACCGGGGAAAACTGAGATGGAGGCGAATAGTATTTATTTTCATTCAGCCTGTAAAACCGAAGCGCTCGGGGCCTTTTTGCGCTCACGGATTACTTTGGAAATGTTGTAAAAAAGATGCGAATAAGACATGTCAATTAATTTCGACAACCATTGGCTCACCTGCCAGCGGCAGGCTGACCGACAAGTGGCAGGTATTCGCCGGCTACAGCTACCTGGATAGCGAGGTGGTGGACCCGGGCGCGGTGGGTGATCGTGCCGGCGTGGTGACCAGCATCGTCAACCATGCGGCTGGCCGTATCGCGCAGTTCACCGCCAGCGTGCACTTCTAAGCGCAGCAAGCGGAAGCCCCGGCCGGGAAACCCGCCGGGGCTTTCGTTATTCGGGGGTGCGAGAAATGCCTTTCCGCTACATATATATAGCTCCACGCCATAAGCCGAAACGCTAGCGCGATATGGCGTAGCGCGGTTTGCCGCTATCATATGCACCCCCTGCGTCTGGATTGCGAAACCCGCCATGACCCTGCAGTACCCCACAATCGCCGATTGCATCGGCCATACCCCGCTGGTGCGTTTGCAGCGGCTGGCCGGCGAAACCAGCAATACCCTCCTGGTCAAGCTCGAAGGCAACAACCCCGCCGGCTCCGTCAAGGATCGCCCAGCCCTGTCGATGATTACGCGCGCCGAACTGCGTGGTGACATCAAACCCGGTGACACCCTGATCGAAGCCACCTCCGGCAACACTGGCATCGCTCTGGCCATGGCTGCGGCCATCAAGGGCTACAAGATGATGCTGATCATGCCGGACAACATGAGCGCCGAGCGCAAGGCCGCCATGACAGCCTACGGTGCCGAGCTGATCCTGGTGAGCCGCGAAGAGGGCATGGAAGGTGCCCGCGACCTGGCAGAAAGCCTGCAGCGAGGTGGGCGTGGCAAGGTACTGGACCAGTTCGCCAACGGCGACAACCCGGAGGCCCATTACGTCGGCACCGGCCCGGAAATCTGGCAGCAGACCCAGGGCACCATTACCCATTTCGTCAGCTCCATGGGTACCACCGGCACCATCATGGGCGTGTCGCGCTACCTCAAGGAGCAGAACCCGAATATCCAGATCGTCGGCCTGCAGCCGCAGGAAGGCTCGGCCATCCCCGGCATCCGCCGCTGGCCGCAGGAATACCTGCCGAAGATCTACCAGGCCGACCGTGTCGATCGCGTGGTCGACATGGCCCAGATCGAAGCCGAAGAAACCATGCGCCGCCTGGCCCGCGAAGAAGGCATCTTCTGCGGTGTCTCCTCCGGCGGTGCGGTGGCCGCGATGCTGCGCCTGTCCCGCGAAGTGGAGAATGCCGTGATGGTGGCGATCATCTGCGACCGTGGCGATCGTTACCTCTCCACCGGCATCTACGAAGACCCAGAACGGCTGTGAAGATATCTACTGCGCGTCCCGATAGCTGCGTTGGGCGGTGCTCGCTCCTTGCCTGTCCAAACGATATGTCTCGTCGCTGCGCTCCGGCCGCTTTGCTCTCGGGCCGCTCTTCACGATCTCTTCAGAGCGTTCATCATGTCCCGGCGTAACACAGGCCTGCGCTTCCAGCCCAGCGGCGGAGCGCGGTCCCAGCAAGTCCCAGTGGGCAAGAAGCAGCGGCTCTCCATCGAGCGGCTGGCCCATGACGGGCGTGGCATAGCCTTCGTCGAAGGGCGCACCTGGTTCGTTGCCGGTGCGCTACCGGGTGAAGAAGTGGAAGCCCGTGTCCTTGCGGCTCGCAGCCAGATTGTGGAGGCCCGTGCCGAGCGTGTGCTCAGCGCCAACGCTATGCGCCTGGTACCGCCCTGCGCCCATGCCGGCCAGTGTGGTGGCTGCACCCTGCAGCACCTGCCCCATGTCGAACAGCTCGCCCTGAAACAGCGCACGCTTGCTGAGCAGCTGGCGCGTTTCGCCGACCTCCAGCCGCAGGAGTGGGTGGCCCCACTTGTGGGGACCGAATTCGGTTATCGGCGCCGCGCTCGCATCGCCGTGCGCTGGGATGTCAAGGCCCGCCATCTGGAAGTCGGATTCCGCGCGGCCGCCAGCCAGGCGATAGTCGGGATCAAGGATTGCCAGGTGCTGGTACAGCCCTTGCAAACGTTGATGCGGGCACTGCCCGACCTGCTTAGGGGCCTGGACAAGCCCCAGGTAGTCGGGCATGTGGAGCTATTCCATGGCACCGCATCGGCGTTGCTGTTGCGTCACACGCAGCCACTTGGCGAGGCCGACCTGCAGCGCCTTCGCGAGTTCTGCGCGGCGCATCAGGCCCAACTCTGGCTGCACGGCGAGGGCGAACCCCAACCGGATCAGCCTGCTGCTCGCCTGGGCTACCGTCTGGAACGTTGGAACCTGGAGCTTGAATATCGCCCCGGCGATTTCGTCCAGGTAAATGAAACGGTCAACGAAGCAATGGTGGCGCAGGCGCTAGACTGGATGAATCCGCAGCCGGGCGAGCGGGTGCTGGACTTGTTCTGCGGCCTCGGCAACTTCGCCCTGCCATTGGCGCGCCAGGTGCGCGAGGTGGTTGCGGTGGAAGGTGTGGAGGCGATGGTGCAACGGGCACGCGGCAATGCCACGGCCAACGGCCTGGAGAATGTGCACTTCTTCCAGGCCGACCTGTCGAACCCCTTGGCCAAGGCGCCCTGGGCCAGACAGGGGTTCGACGCTGTGCTGCTCGATCCGCCACGAGACGGTGCTTTCGAAGCCGTTCGGCAGATCGCTGCAACCGGTGCGCAACGAGTGGTCTATGTATCCTGCAACCCGTCGACCCTGGCGCGTGACAGTGCTGAACTGGTCAAGCAGGGATACCAGCTGAAGAAGGCCGGGATTCTCGACATGTTTCCTCAAACGGCCCATGTCGAGGCCATGGCGTTATTCGAGGCGGGCTAGGAAGCCCGTGTAATCCGACCGGCACGACAGAGGCTGGCGACAATTCGGCGTGAGGGGTTCACGTCGTAGGGAAGGTAGGCAAGATGGTACAGGTGAGAGCGCAACAGCCGGTCAATACGGACGGCAGCATCAACCTCGAGGCGTGGCTGGACCATGTCATCAGCCTCGATCCGGTGCTCGACCGCGCGGTACTCAAGGAGGCGTGCGAGTTCGCCCGCGACGCCGAACAACAGGCCATCGCCGCGCAGAACAGTTGGGCGGAGGGCAACTCGAGCTTCCAGACCGGTCTGGAAATCGCCGAGATCCTGGCTGACCTGAAGCTGGACCAGGAATCCCTGGTGGCTGCAGTGATCTACCGCGGCGTGCGTGAAGGCAAGATCCAGTTGCAGGCTGTGCAACAGCGATTCGGTCCGGTGGTCGCCAAGCTGATCGAGGGCGTGTTGCGCATGGCTGCGATCAGCGCCAGCCTCAACCCCCGGCAATCCATGGTCCTCGGCACCCAGGCGCAGGTGGAGAACCTGCGCAAGATGCTGGTCGCCATGGTCGACGACGTACGAGTCGCGCTGATCAAGCTGGCCGAGCGTACCTGTGCCATTCGTGAAGTGAAGAACACCGACGAGGAGAAACGGCACCGCGTTGCCCGCGAGGTGTTCGACATCTACGCGCCTCTCGCCCACCGCCTCGGCATCGGCCACATCAAGTGGGAGCTGGAAGACCTGTCCTTCCGCTACCTGGAGCCGGAGCAATACAAGCAGATCGCCAAGCTGCTCCATGAGCGCCGTCTCGATCGCGAGCAGTACATCGCCGACGTGATGAAGCAGCTTCGCGAGGAGCTGGCCGCCACCGGCATCAAGGCCGACATCAGCGGCCGCGCCAAACACATCTATTCCATCTGGCGGAAGATGCAGCGCAAGGGCCTGCAATTCAGCCAGATCTACGACGTACGTGCCGTACGCGTGCTTGTGCCCGAGGTACGTGATTGCTACACCGCACTCGGCATCGTCCACACCCTATGGCGGCACATTCCCAAGGAATTCGACGACTACATCGCCAACCCCAAGGAGAACGGCTACCGCTCCCTGCACACCGCGGTGATCGGCCCGGACGGCAAGGTGCTGGAAGTGCAGATCCGCACCCACGCCATGCACGAGGAAGCCGAGCTAGGGGTCTGCGCCCATTGGCGCTACAAGGGCACTGACGTCAAGTCCAGCTCTGACCACTACGAAGAGAAGATCGCCTGGTTGCGCCAGGTGCTCGAATGGCACGAGGAACTGGGCGACATCGGTGGCCTGGCCGAGCAACTGCGGGTGGATATCGAGCCCGACCGCGTCTATGTCTTCACCCCCGATGGCCACGCCATCGATCTGCCCAAGGGCGCCACGCCGCTAGACTTCGCCTACCGCGTCCACACCGAAATCGGCCACAACTGCCGCGGTGCCAAGGTCAACGGTCGTATCGTGCCGCTGAACTACGGACTGCAGACTGGCGAGCAGGTGGAAATCATCACCGGCAAGCACGGTGCGCCCAGCCGCGACTGGCTGAACCCGAACCTCGGCTACATCACCACCTCGCGCGCGCGGGCGAAGATCGTCCACTGGTTCAAGCTGCAGGCCCGCGACCAGAACGTCGCAGCGGGCAAGGCGATGCTCGAACGCGAACTGTCGCGCCTGGCATTGCCGCCGGTGGACTTCGAGAAGCTGGCCGAGAAGTGCAATCTGCGTACAGCCGAAGACATGTACGCGGCCCTCGGCGCCGGCGATCTGCGTTTGGCCCATGTGGTCAACGCCGCTCAGGCGCTGGTAGAGCCGGAGCGTGGCCATAGCGAGCAGTTGGAGCTGATCCCTCGGAGGCCGTCTCACAACAAGCCTGGCAAGCGCGGAGACGTGCAGATCCAGGGCGTGGGCAACCTGCTCACGCAGATGGCTGGCTGCTGCCAACCGCTGCCGGGCGATCCCATCGTGGGCTACATCACCCTTGGTCGCGGTGTCAGCATTCACCGCCAGGACTGCCCATCGGTGTTGCAACTGGGTGGTCGTGAGCCCGAGCGGATGATCCAGGTGAGCTGGGGACCGGTACCGGTACAGACCTACCCGGTGGACATCATCATCCGCGCCTACGACCGTTCCGGTTTGCTGCGTGACGTCTCCCAGGTACTGCTCAACGAGCGCATCAACGTGCTGGCGGTGAATACCCGCTCCAACAAGGAAGACAACACCGCCGCCATGCTGCTGACCATCGAGATCCCCGGCCTGGACGCGCTGGGCCGGTTGCTGGCGCGCATCTCGCAGCTGCCGAATATCATCGAAGCCCGTCGCAACCGGGCTGCCTGATCTGTAGGTTGGTCCGAGCCTGCGAGGCCCAACGACGAGCGTTGGGTTTCGCTTCGCTCTAACCAGCGTGGCCCGCACCGACCTACAGGCGTTTTTAACGGGACCCCCACCATGTACCAACTCGATGACCTGCTGCACCTCATGGCCCGGCTGCGCGATCCGCAGTACGGCTGCCCCTGGGACCTCAAGCAGGACTACGCCAGCATCGTCCCGCACACGATCGAGGAAGCCTACGAGGTGGCCGATGCCATCGAGCGCGGTGACTTCGACCATCTGCCGGGCGAGCTCGGCGACCTGCTGTTCCAGGTGGTCTATTACAGCCAGTTGGCCAAGGAGGAGGGGCGCTTTGAGTTCGCCGGTGTGGTGGATGCAATCACCCGCAAGCTGGTCCGCCGTCACCCCCATGTCTTCCCCGACGGCGATCTCTATGGCGCGCCGGACATGGCCCGGCTGGAAGAAGCCGCGATCAAGCAGCGCTGGGAAGAGATCAAGGCCGAGGAGCGCGCGGAGAAGGCTGATGCCCCTGAGCAGCTTTCACTTCTGGATGACGTACCTACCGCGTTGCCTGCCCTGAGCCGCGCCGCCAAATTGCAGAAACGCGCGGCCCAGGTGGGTTTCGACTGGCCTGAGGCACTGCCGGTGATCGACAAGCTCCGTGAGGAGCTGGACGAGGTTCTGGAGGCCATGAGCGACAACGACCCGCAGGCCATCGCCGATGAGCTGGGTGATTTGCTGTTCGTGGTGGTCAACCTGACCCGTCACCTCAAGGTCGATCCGGAAACCGCCCTGCGTGGCGCCAATGCAAAATTCGACCGTCGCTTCCGCTTTATCGAACAGGCATTGCGCGAGGCGGGTCGTCCCATTGAAGATTGCACCCTGGAAGAACTGGATGCCCTCTGGGGCGAAGCCAAGAAACAGGAAAAACTCAGCCTTGGCTGTTAACTCGAGAGACTGAACCCCGTCATGAGCCTTTCCCTCCGCGACCAGCTGCTGAAAGCCGGGCTGGTGAACGAAAAGCAGGTCAAACAGGCCGGCAAACAGCAACAGAAACAACAGCGCCTGGAGAAGAAGAACCAGGTCGAGAAGGACGATAGCCTGCGTCAGGCTGCCTTGCAGGCCCAGGCCGAGAAGGCCGCCCGTGACCAGGAGCTGAACCGCCAGCAACAGGAAAAGGCCGACCAGAAGGCCAAGGCGGCGCAGATCAAGCAACTGATCGAAAGCTCACGCCTGCCGAAGCTGACTACCGACGACTACTACAACTTTGTCGACGAGAAGAAGGTCAAGCGCATCGCGGTCAACGCCATGCTGCGTGACAAGCTGAGCCGCGGCTCGCTGGCTGTCGTCCGCCATGGCGGCGGCTACGAGATCATTCCCCGTGATGCTGCCCTGCGTATTCAGGAGCGCGATCCGCGCCGGGTGGTGCTGCTCAACACCCAGACCGAAGAGCCGGATGCCGATGATCCGTACGCGGCCTACAAGGTGCCGGATGACCTGATGTGGTAATGCGGTGACGAAACCGGGCCTTGTGCCCGGTTTTTCATTGTGGGAGCGCAGCTCCTGTAGCCTGGACGCAATCCGGGGCGGGCGGAGCGGGGCTATCCAGCGTGTCTGGGCTGGCGACGCGCTTCAGCAGATCTGATTCCCCAGCAACACCCGCCCGAAGCTCGCACCCTCGGTCAACGGTGTGATCGCCGTTATCTGGTCCAGCCGCAGGCGCTCCTGGCCACCCTCGTTCTGCACGATCAGGAACTCTTCCTTGTCGGGGGTCGTCAGGGTGGTCATGGCACGCGCGTCCAGGCGCGCACCGCCAGCCAGCTCGATATGCAACTGGTAGCGATGCAGGCAGGCGATCTCGATGTAGTCATAGAGGTCGCAGGAGAGCGGCAGATATTCCTCGGTCATGGCAGTGTCCTCTGCGGCATGTCGGATGGACAGCATAGGCGCTGCGGGCGCGCCTTGGCTTACCTTCAAGTATCCGCCTGTTTCGCCCATCCAGGTCCCGACCAAGGTTCGGCGGGTTTCCCCCAGGCACAAAAAACCGGGCACTGGGCCCGGTTCTTCGTGAGGGGGTGTTACTCCTGCAGGCCTTTTACCGACTTGCCGTTGACTGTGCCCTCCTTGAGCATGATCTGGTATTCCTTGCCGTCCTTTTCCACCTGGTGCAGGCGGACCAGCAGGTAGTCCCAGTCCTTGGCGAACCAGAGCACGGTCTTACGGCTGCTCTGGGTGGGGTCACGCACACGCTCGACCTTGATCGCGTCTACAAGGCCGGCCTTGGTGCGTACGCGCTCCTCGCCCAATACGCGGAAGTCGTAGGTTTCGATCTCGTCGCCATCGATCACCTGGTAGCTCATGCTCTTCTTGCCGTCGGCGACGTCGTGCTGGAGCACCAGCTGGTAGGTGGATTTATCTTGCAGGCCACGGTTCAAGGGCAGGCGAACCTGATTGCCGCGGTCGTTGCCGATGATCTGTTTCTGGGCCCAGTCGAAATCGAACTCCACCTGTTTGCTCTTGCCCAGGCCGCTGCGATTGAAGCGGTAGGTCAGGGGCATGAAAGCGTTGTTCTCGAGGCGGAAGGTGCTCACTTCGCTGAGGCTGGCGACCAGCATGGATGCTTCGAAGTCCAGCTCCCAGCGGCCATTATCGAGCTGCTTCAGGCTCCGTCCGGCGGTGCCGCTGACAGGCAGCTGTTTCCAGTCGGCGGTGTAGCTGGCCTCGAAGGGTTTCAACTCGACTGCCACGGCGGGCAGGGCCACGAGGGCGAGGAGCAACAGCAAGGCACGACGCATTGGCGAATCTCCTAGTTACGCAGTTGTTGCCCCGAGGGAGGCAACGCTTGTCCATCCATTTCGGCGCCGTTCGGGCCCAGGCGCAGTCTGCCTTCGGCAAACCAGCGCATGGCCAGCGGATAGATGCGGTGTTCCTGTGCATGGACCCGCTGGGCCAGACTATCCGGCGAGTCGTTCGACTCTACCGGGATCAGGGCCTGCACTACCAGAGGGCCACCATCAAGTTCTTCGGTGACGAAGTGCACGCTGCAGCCATGCTCGGAATCACCGGCTTCCAGCGCGCGCTGGTGGGTGTGCAATCCCTTGTACTTGGGCAACAGCGACGGATGAATGTTCAGCAGGCGCCCGTGGTAGTGGCGCACGAAACCGGGCGTGAGAATCCGCATGAAACCAGCCAGCACCACCAGTTGTGGGGAATAGGCATCGATGGCTTCGATCAGGGCGGCATCGAAGGCTTCGCGGTCGGCATAGGCCTTGTGATCGAGTATCCCGGTTTCGATGCCGGCCTTTTTCGCCCGTTCCAGGCCGAAGGCATCGGCGCGGTTGGATATCACCGCGCGAATGCGGGCCGGATGGTCGTCGCCGGTGATGCTGTCGATCAGCGCCTGCAGGTTGCTGCCAGAGCCGGAGATCAGCACCACCACATCACAGCGTGCAACCATCAGTGACTCTTCAGGTTGTTCAGTACGACGCGTTGGGCACCTTCGGCGGCCGCAGCGATTTCACCGATGACCCAGGGCTGCTCGCCGGCTGCACGCAGGACCTTGAGCGAGGCTTCGACCTGCTCCGGTGCAACGCAAATGACCATGCCCACGCCGCAGTTCAGCACGCGGTGCATTTCGGTCTCGTCGACGTTGCCTTGTTCCTGCAGCCAGTCGAATACCGCCGGACGCTGCCAGCTGGCTACGTCGATCACTGCCTGGGCGTTGTCCGGCAGAACGCGCGGAATGTTGTCCAGCAGGCCGCCGCCAGTGATGTGGGCCATGGCCTTGACCGCGCCGGTTTCCTTGATCAGCTGCAGCAGCGGCTTCACATAGATGCGGGTCGGGGCCATCAGCAGGTCGGCCAGGGGCTTGCCGTCGAGCTGGACCTGTTCGATATCGACGCCGCTGACTTCGATGATCTTGCGGATCAGCGAGTAGCCGTTGGAATGCGGACCGGAGGAGGGCAGGGCGATCAGGGTGTCACCGGTGCGGACCTTGGAGCCGTCGATGATTTCGGCTTTTTCCACCACGCCGACACAGAAGCCGGCCAGGTCGTAGTCTTCGCCTTCGTACATGCCGGGCATTTCGGCGGTCTCGCCGCCAACCAGGGAGCAGCCAGCCAGTTCGCAGCCGGCGCCGATGCCGGTGACCACGGTAGCAGCCACGTCGACGTTGAGCTTGCCGGTGGCGTAGTAGTCCAGGAAGAACAGCGGCTCGGCGCCGCAGACCACCAGGTCGTTCACGCACATGGCCACGAGGTCCTGGCCGATGCTGTCGTGTTTGTTCAGGTTCAGCGCCAGGCGCAGCTTGGTGCCGACGCCGTCAGTGCCGGACACCAGGACCGGCTGCTTGTAGCCGGCCGGGATTTCGCAGAGGGCGCCGAAGCCGCCCAGGCCGCCCATCACTTCCGGGCGCGCGGTGCGCTTGGCCACGCCTTTGATGCGTTCGACCAGGGCTTCACCAGCGTCGATGTCTACACCGGCGTCCTTGTAGCTCAGGGAGGGTTGCTTGCTCATAAATCCAGGCCTATAGGGGGAAATTCGAGGATCGACCGGCAAGTCTGGCTGCCGGTTTGCGAAGGCGCGCGATTTTATCAGGCTTGCCCGGTAGCGGCCATCCGCAGCGGTCGGCCCAAGGAGAAAACAATGTGAAAACGCCTGCGTTGCCCCGGGGCAAGCGGCTGATTAAGGTATAGCCCTTCGATTGCGGCCTATGCTGCATCTGTTCGCCTACAGAGAATCCACCATGCGCCTGATCGCTTCAGCTGTCCTGCTTTGCCTCACGCTGCTGGGCTTGCCCGCCCATGCTGAAACGGCCGAGAACCTCTACCAGGTTCGCGAACCGGTAGCATCTCAGCAGCCGGAGGAGCGTACCCAGGCCTTGGTGCGCGCTCTGGAAACCCTGGTAATGCGCCTGTCCGGCGATCCCAAGGCCGCCCAGAGTCCCGCGCTGGAGGCCGTGCGCAAGGACCCGCAGCAGCTCGTCAGCCAATACGGGTATGAAGGCCAGACCCTGGTGGTCGACTTCGATCCGGTTACCACCGAACGGACCCTGCGCCAGGCCGGCATCCCTCTGTGGAGTGCCAATCGCCCAGCCATCCTGGCCTGGTGGCTGAATCGCTCCGGCGAAGGCAGTAACAACCTGGTGGGCGACGGCCAGGACGCCGCAACTCCGTTGCGCCAGGCAGCACAGAACCGCGGCCTGCCGCTGCGCCTGCCGATCGCCGATCTCAACGAGCAACTGCTGGCGACGCCCGAGCAGCTGACATCCGCCAAGCCCGGCGCCCTGACCCAGGCGTCCGAGCGCTATGGCGCGGATGCCCTGCTGGCGGTGGATGCCAGTGAGGCCGATGGCAAATGGCAGGCCCAGTGGCGCCTGTGGCTGGGTGACAGCCGCGAGCAGGGCACCGCCGAAGGGGCTGACAGCGCCGCGCTGGCCGATGCCGTGATGTCCGCAGTGAGCCAGCGTCTGGCGCCGCGCTTCGTGGTGGCTCCCGGCTCCGGACAGAACCTGGAGCTGGAAGTACAAGGTGCCAACCTCGCCCGTTACGCCGAGCTGTCTCGCCTGCTGGAACCCTTCGGAGCACGCCTGCTGAAGGTTGACGGCGACCGCCTTGAGTATCGGGTCAACGCCAGCCCCGAACAGCTGCGTGCTCAGCTGTCCCTGGCCGGACTCCAGGAGTCAGCAGCCGAACCGCCGGCCGCACCGGCCCCTTCCGCTGATCCGCAGGCAGCGCCGGCGCCCCAGGTGATACCGCGCAACAACCTGCTGCGCTTCCACTGGTAGCGGGCGTAAACTGCTGGCCTACCCGTGACGGGGATGCCATGCACCAGTTGCCCAATCTGTTGACTCTGCTGCGCCTGGCACTGGTTCTTCCCATTGCCGGGCTTCTGTTGTCCGATCGATATGCGCAGGCGCTTGTCCTTTTTGCCGTGGCGGGTTGTTCCGATGCCCTGGATGGTTTCCTTGCCCGGCGCTACGGCTGGACCAGTCGGTTCGGTTCGCTGTTCGACCCTGTGGCCGACAAGCTACTGCTGGTGACCAGCTTCGTCTGCCTGGCCATGACCCAGTTGCTGCCGTTCTGGCTGACGCTCGTGGTGGTCCTGCGGGACCTGCTGATCCTGCTCGGTGCCGGGCTGTTCCGGGTACTGGCGGGACCGGCGGAGTTCTTGCCAAGCCGGCTGGGCAAGCTGAGTACATTGCTGCAGATGCTGCTGGTGCTGTGCCTGTTGCTGGAGCTCAGCCTGGCTCCGGCACTGGCTTCATTGCGCTGGCCCTTGAGCTGGCTGGTACTGGTGGTGACGCTATGCAGCGGAGCCCAGTACATCTGGGATTGGGGACGGAAATATCGCTACGCAAGGATGAGGGCCTGACATGACCGATTCACGCCGCTGGCTATGGCTGGGTGGCTTCCTGCTTTTGGGGTGGCTGCTTTATCAGCTACACCCGGTTCTCTCGCCGTTCCTGATAGGCATGCTGCTGGCTTACCTCGGAGACCCACTGGTGGATCGCCTTGAGCGCCTGGGACTTTCGCGTACCTGGGGCGTCGTGCTGGTGTTCGGCCTGTTCGGACTGGTCCTGCTGGCGCTGCTGCTGGTCCTGTTGCCCATGCTCGGTCGTCAACTTTTCCGCCTCTACGAGGTGGCGCCGCAGATGATCGACTGGCTACAGCAAACGGCGTTGCCCTGGGTTCAGGCCAAGCTCGGCCTGCCCGGTGAATTCTGGCGCTTCGACCGTTTCAAGGCGGTGATCAGCGGCCATCTCGGCCAGACCACGGATTTCGCCGGTACTCTGCTTGCCAGCGTCACTGCCTCGGGGCTGGCGCTGCTGGGCTGGCTGGGCAACCTGTTGCTGATCCCCGTAGTGGGCTTCTATCTGTTGCGCGACTGGGATCTGATGGTGGCTAAGCTCCGTGGCTTGCTGCCGCGCAATCGTGAGTCCCTGGTTGTCGGGCTTGTAGGTGAATGTCACGAAGTGCTGGGGGCCTTCCTTCGCGGCCAATTGCTGGTGATGCTGGCGCTGGGCCTCATCTATGCCGTCGGTCTGATGCTGGTAGGGCTCGATCTGGGATTGCTGATCGGTTTGCTGGCAGGCCTGGCCAGCATCGTGCCCTACATGGGGTTCGTCGTCGGCTTCGGTGCCGCATTGATTGCCGCTCTCTTCCAGTACGGCGGTTTCGAACTCTATCCGCTGGTCGGCGTCGTAGCGGTCTTCACAGTGGGACAATTGCTCGAAGGTATGCTGCTGACGCCGCTGTTGGTGGGTGATCGTATCGGCCTTCACCCAGTGGCAGTTATCTTTGCGATACTTGCCGGCGGCCAGCTGTTTGGCTTCACTGGTGTGCTCCTGGCTCTGCCAGTTGCAGCGATCATCATGGTTTTGCTGCGCCATGCGCATGATTTCTATAAACTTTCCGACCTTTACGGACAGTCGAGTAGCGGTCCAGACGACCCTTCCAGTACGGCATGACACCGATCCAGCTTCCCCTGAGTGTGCGTCTGCGTGACGACGCCACCTTCGCCAACTTCTATCCCGGCGCCAACGCCGCGGCACTCGGCTATGTCGAGCGCCTGTGCGAGCCTGATGCGGGCTGGACCGAAAGCCTGATTTATCTCTGGGGGGGCGAGGGCGCCGGGCGCAGTCACCTGCTGCAGGCCGCCTGCCTGCGTTTCGAGCAGCGCGACGAACAGGCGATCTACCTGCCCATGGACGAACTGGTGCACTACGGTCCGGAAGTCTTCGACAACCTGGAACAGTGTGAACTGGTCTGCCTGGACGACCTGCATGCCCTGGCCGGTCGGCCGGAATGGG
Organism: Pseudomonas sp. DY-1; assembly: GCF_003626975.1. Taxonomy (NCBI): domain Bacteria; kingdom Pseudomonadati; phylum Pseudomonadota; class Gammaproteobacteria; order Pseudomonadales; family Pseudomonadaceae; genus Pseudomonas; species Pseudomonas sp. DY-1. Next base: position 5,600,601 of record NZ_CP032616.1, read on the forward strand.
AAGAAGGCCTGTTCCACCTGTTCAACCGCCTGCGCGATGCCGGTCGAAAGCTACTGCTGTCTGCCAGCAAATCGCCGCGCGAATTGGGGGTGAAGCTGCCTGACTTGAAGTCGCGCCTGACCCTGGCGCTGGTGTTCCAGCTGCATGCGCTGTCCGACGAGGACAAGCTGCGAGCGTTGCAGCTGCGGGCCTCGCGCCGTGGCCTGCACCTGACCGACGAAGTCGGGCGTTTCATCCTGACCCGCGGCCCGCGCAGCATGAACCTCCTGTTCGATCTGCTGGACATCCTCGATCAGGCTTCGCTCCAGGCCCAGCGCAAGCTGACCATTCCTTTCCTCAAGGAAATCTTCGGCTGGTAGCCAACGCTTCGTGGGGTCGCTGAAGAAAAAGCCCGGATCTGAATCCGGGCTTTTTCGTTTCCGTGCAGGAATCACTCTCCCGCCAGCTTGCGATTGTACTGGAACCGCCATCGGGTATAGAGCAGGGCGGCGCAGAACAACAGCAGGCTGAGACCGGCTTCCAGCCAGCCGAACAGGCTGCGCGCCGGATCGATAGCGGCGAGTACGCCCTGGATGAAATAGAGGTTAACCACGAAGCAGGCCCAGGCATGAGCACGAGCGTTGCCGAGGATCATGCCGGGTGCCAGCAGCGCCAGCGGAACCAGCAGGATGGCCAGGACCACCCAGGTCCGGGCGCCGTGCAGGTCGGCGAAGAACAGTGTGTTGACCGTAAGCAGTGCAGCCAGGGCGATGAAACTCACCAGGCTGACTACGCGGCTGGCCGTCATGCGCGGGGTCAGCCACGTCAGTTCCGGCAGTGTCTTGGGTTTCTTAGCCACGCGGAGCCTCCAGGCGTTGGGCGGTCTGCGCCAGGCGTTGACCCAGGGCGCGGCAGAGGGCGATTTCGTGCACGTCCAGTGGGCGCTTGCCATCGGCACCGGCGTGGTGGCTCGCGCCGTAGGGGGTGCCGCCGCCACGGGTTTCCAGCAGCGCCGACTCGCTATAGGGCAAGCCGGTGACCAGCATGCCGTGGTGCATCAGTGGCAGCAGCATGGACAGCAGCGTGGTTTCCTGGCCGCCGTGCAAGCTGGCGGTCGAGGTGAACACTGCCGCCGGTTTGCCAACCAGTTCGCCGGTGAGCCAGAGGCTGCTGGTGCCGTCGAGGAAATACTTGAGAGGGGCCGCCATGTTGCCGAAGCGGGTGGGGCTGCCCAAGGCCAGGCCAGCGCAATGGCGCAGGTCGTCCAGTGTGGCGTAGAGCGCGCCGTCGGCAGGAATGTCCGGGGCAACCGCTTCGCACTCGGTGGACACTGCCGGTACGGTGCGCAGACGTGCCTCCAGACCGCTCAGCTCGATACCTCGGGCGATATGCCTGGCCATTTCGGCGGTGGCACCGTGGCGGCTGTAGTACAGGACCAGGATGTAGGGCGCGCTCAAGGAAGGATCTCCAGGACCTTCTCCGGCGGTCGGCCGACAACAGCCTTGTCACCTGCGATCAGGATGGGGCGCTCGATCAACTTGGGGTGCGTGGCCATGGCGGCGATCAGCTGCGCTTCGGAGAGGCTGGCATCGTCCAGTCCGAGGGCCTTGTACTCGTCCTCGCCGGTGCGCAGTAGCTGGCGGGCGGATAGCCCCAGCTTGGCCAGCAGATCACGCAGTTCGGCGGCGTTGGGAGGGGTTTCCAGGTACCGCACAATGGTGGGTGCCAGGCCACGGGCTTCCAGCAGCTCCAGGGCTCCGCGGGATTTGGAGCAGCGCGGGTTGTGGTAGAGGGTCAATTCGGTCATGTCGGGGGTCGCATGGGCTTGGTCGAGGCGGCTATTCTAACCGCGTCGTGGCGCCGGTCTGAACCGTGAGCTGCGCTTGCGGTCTGCTTAGCCTGGCCGGATCGATCTGAATCAAGGAGATGGAATGCGCCAACGCCTCACCGACGTCGTCGAATTCTGGCGCTTCCTGCTGCAGAGGTTCATTGCCGATCATGGCACCAACAGCGCAGCGGCCCTGACCTATACGAGCCTGTTCGCCGTAGTGCCGATGATGACGGTGACCTTCACCATGCTCTCGGCCATCCCGGCTTTCGAGGGGACGGGCGAGCAGATCCAGAGCTTCATTTTCCGCAACTTCGTCCCTTCCACCGGTGAAACCCTGCAGGAATACCTGCGTGGCTTCACGGTACAGGCCCGGCACCTGACATGGGTCGGGGTTGGCCTGCTGGTGGTAACGGCATTCATGATGCTGGTGACCATCGAAAAAGCCTTCAACACCATCTGGCGCGTGCGCCAGCCACGTCGAGGCGTATCCAGCTTCCTGCTCTATTGGGCGATCCTCAGCCTGGGCCCGTTGCTGCTGGGGGCGGGCTTTGCCGTCAGCACCTACATCACATCGCTGTCGCTGATTTCCGGTCCGGATGCACTGATCGGCGCCAAGACGCTGCTGGGCTTCATGCCGCTGCTCTCCAGCATTGCCGCTTTCACGCTGATCTACGCTGCGGTACCCAATGCCCGGGTACCCGTGCGCCATGCGCTGGTGGGCGGTGCCTTCACGGCATTGTTGTTCGAAGCCGCCAAGGCATTGTTCGGGCTCTATGTCAGCTTCTTTCCCGGATACCAGTTGATTTATGGCGCCTTCGCAACGGTGCCACTGTTCCTGCTGTGGATTTATCTGTCGTGGGTGATCGTGCTGTTCGGTGCCGAGCTGGTCTGCAACCTTTCGACTCCCTGGCACTGGCGACGCCGCGCATTGCCGCGCCTGCTGGTATTGCTGGGCATCCTGCGAGTGTTCCACGACCGACAATTGCGTGGCATGCCGGTTCGTCATCTCGACGTGCAGCGGGCCGGCTGGCATTTGCCGGAAGACGAATGGCTGGAAATGCTGGAGCTGCTGGAAAGCCAGCATCTGGTCTGCCGCGCCAGCGGCGGTAACTGGGTGCTCTGTCGCGATCTGGGAGGCTACAGTTTCTATCAATTGCTCGTTCATTTGCCTTGGCCGCTTCCACGGTTGAACCAATTGCCCGAGCATCTGGACGAGGAATGGTATCCGCCGCTGCGCACGGCCCTTGAGCTGCTTCAGGAAGAGCAGCAGGCCTTGTTCGGTGGCAGCCTGGCGCAGTGGCTCAAGCCGGGGAACGACTGACGAAATTTGTCAGTTACAAACGACGGAGCGTTTGCTGGACGCAACAGCGGCCCGTGCGATAGCGGGTCCGAGCGATTGGCATGCTTATGGCACTGACAGGGAAGAGGCCATCGAGTCGATGGCCAGGGGATGAGAGCGATGGGTAGCAAGAAAGACAAACTGGTCCGTCTGCACGAGCGCGCACCGCAACGGGCGCTGGAGGGACTCAATCGGGTGACCGGGCTGAGTTTCCGCCACTGGCCAGAGTCGCTGACACCTGTGGTCGTGCAGGAGGAATGGGAGAGTGCGGAGCTGTCGCTCCAGGAGAACAATCGGGCGCTGCCCGGCTGAGTTGCAGGTCAGGCGCGAGCCTGGCTCTTTGCTGGCTCGGCCAGTTCCACGGCCTGCACGAAGAGTTCTTCCACCAGCAAACCCTTGATTGGTACCGCCGAGCGCAGGCGCACCTGCATCAGCTCGATTTTCTGCTTGAACGGCACGCGGGCGATGCCCGCCAGTAGAATCTTGCCCTTGGTATTCAGCCTGCCGTGATCCACCGCGACCTCGCGGCGTTGTCCGCCGTCCATATAGCTCACCAGCAGCGAGACCGGCAGATCGGTCATTCCGGGCAGGTGCAACCAGGCCGCGACATTGAAATCAGCCACCCTTCCCTCGAATGGGGTGAGAGTGGAGCGGGCGACTTCGATGATTCGGACAGGGACAGGGCCGATCAGGCTGTCTTGCTGTGGCATGGGGCATCCAGGCTGGGAAAGGTACGCTCGTACCGATAGGGCAGGATTATAAGCAGCCATTCCCTTGCGTACTGTGCGCCTTGGCCCCCGCTGGGCGTGACCCGTCTCGCAGTTTGACTACTCAGGCAAGTTGCAGGGGATAGCGCGCCACCATCGACGAGGCGAGATTGGGCTCCGGTAGCGTCACGATGGCCTGGTTGTTCACGCTGGCCAGTTGAAGCCAGAGATTCTCCCCTTCGACGAATTGTTTGCAAGGCAGCCACAGGCCGTGGTGCCAGCCGTTACCGGGCTCCGGCGTGCTTTGCAGGACGCCTGGGTGGGTCTGGGCGCTGGGCGCGCGGCGCAGCCAGACAGGACGTGGCAAGCCTTTGAGGTAGCGCAGGCCGAGGTGCAGGCCTTCGCTGTTCTGGTAGCGCCAACGTACCAATGCGAGAACCGGCGTGCTTTGGTTCCGCACCAGGACCAGTTGCCCCACCGGAAGTTGGCTGCCCAGGTCACCGTGACAGAGCAGGCGGGTGCCGCCAGGGCTGGCGTCCAATAGTTGTGCATCGCAACGACCAGGATGCTGTGCCAGCAAATCGGCATGAATGGCAGCCAGGCTCACGACCAACTGGCAACTTCCTGATTGCTCCGTGCGTGGGTGACGGCGCTGCTGGCGCCCCAGCCAGTGCTGGCGAACCCTCTCCAGAAGCTGGTGTTCGGTTTCACTGCGCAGGGGGGCGGGTTCGTGCACGGCGATCAACAAGGCGCCCAGCTCGAAGCGGCGCAGATAGCCGTTGGCGCCATCCGGGCGCTGGTCCAGTGGCAGGCAGGGTTGGGACTCGGTCAGGTCTACTGTCGGACCGCCGTTGTTGTCTTCTTCATCCCAGGGCAGGAGTCGCGCCAGGTTGGCAAGCGGCGCCAGGGCGCCGAACAACAAAGGGCATTCGCCTTCACTCAAATGGAATGGGTTGCTGAGCGCCAACAGCAGCATCTGCTGGTAGAGCCCGCGCAAGGTATTGGCAGGCGTGGGGCGGAAAGCGGCTGCGACTGGCTCATCCAGGCAGTTCTGGTGCTCACCTATCCAATAGAGCAGATGGCTGTCACGCCACAGTCGTGGGTTGGGTTCCTGATAGAGCTGGTAGTGACGCAGTTGGGTCTGGGCGAGGAAGTGCTGGGCCATGTACAGGCACCAGGCCAGATGTGGGCGCGATGGCTGATGGCCCTGGAGGATCTGTAGCAGCAGGCGTTTGAATCCGCAGGCCAGCTCGTTGCAGAGCTTGACGAATAGCGTGGGGGGCACCTTGCGGTCGTGATTGGCCTGAGCGTAGTGGCGAAACTCCTCGCTGAAGCTTTGCAGCACGCGTTGCCTTTCGAGTAAGGTCATTGCGCTGCGGTTGAGCCTGAACAAATGCCCCAGGAGCTGCTGCAGGGCACTATCCTGAGGAAGCTGGCGCGCTTTCGCGAGGAGGGTCGGCACACTTGCCAAAGAAGTGCTGTTTTCCTCAAGGATGTCTGGCACTTCCAAGCGCAGGGCATCCAGCGTCATATCAACCCCGCGTAAACGAGGACCGAATGCATGGGATCGCGACTCCAGGCTGTTTTGGGGGTATTCGCACTGATGGGCGCCGGCCTGCTCCTGGCCAGCTGCTCGGACGACGTAGGTGTCGATCAGCATGGGCAGAAGGTAGCGGTTGAGCGCCTCGAAGGCCAGTGGCTGGTTATCAATTACTGGGCGGAATGGTGTGCGCCGTGCCGCACGGAGATTCCCGAGCTGAACGCATTCGCTGAACAACAGCGGGACAAGGGCGTGAAGGTGTTGGGCGTCAACTTCGATGGGCTTCAGGGCGACGAACTCGGCCAGGCCGCGCAGAAAATGGGCATCCAGTTCACTGTGCTTTCGGAGGACCCCGCCAAGCGATACGACCTGCCGCGCAGTGAAGCATTGCCTGTCACCTACATCATCGATGCTCAGGGCAAGATGCGGGAGCGTTTGCTGGGTGAGCAGAGCGCTGCAGGCCTGACTGCACGCTTGGACGAGCTGCGCAAGGGAGGCTAGGACGATGGCTCGAATCTGTTTGCACGGCTACGTGAGCGGCACGGTGCAAGGCGTCTATTACCGTCAGTCTACCCAGGAGCAGGCTGACCAGCTGGAGCTGGATGGCTGGGTGCGAAACCTGGCGGATGGCCGGGTCGAGGTGTTGCTGGAGGGAGAGGAGGACGCCGTGCGTGCGTTGGCTGCCTGGTTGGAGCAAGGGCCTGCAGAAGCAAGGGTGACGGGCGTCGAGCTTCAGGAACAGCCGGTACAGGGCGTTACCGGCTTCATCGTGAGACGCTGAAGTCACGAGGTGGGAGCGAGCCAGGCTCGCTCCTCGCGCAAGTCAATCCGAATCGCCGGGATCGGCAGCCAGTCGGCCGGCATCTTTCATCAGCGAGTGAAGAAACTCCTGCTGCAGTTCCGGATCGTTGCGGGTCAGTTCGATCAGGCTCTGCTCCAACTCGCTGGCTTCTTCTTCGAGGCCCAGTTCCGACAGACGCTTGACCCGGTGGACCCACTGCGGGACTTCATCGTCTTCGAGGTCTTCGAAGATCAGCGCATGGGCCTCCATCAGCTTGCCGCGCAGAGCGTGGCTAATGCCGAGGTTGGCGTCGGCGCGGGCGTTGTCCATCGGGTCCTCGACGCTCAACTGGAGCTTTCCGATGCGGCTGATGTCCTGGTCGGCGAAGGGGCCGTCCAGCAGGTTCAGGCGCAGGATTCCGTTGCGGTCGGTAGCCAGTTCATGGGTGTGGTCGCCCAACTTGACCAGTACCGGGCGCTCGGCCCAGGGCAGGCTCGAATACTCCATGCGCTTGTCCAGCTGCTTCTCGTCGATGCTGGCAAGGTTCTGCTCGGAGCGACCATTGGATTCGACGTTCATCGCCGGGTTGAGGCCGGCGAAGCCGTAGCTGATCCAGTCTTTGGTGGCGGTATCCGGCAGGCTGCCGAGTAGTACCACGTTGAGCACGTTCGCGCCGACGCCTGCGACCACCGCAACCGCACCCAGCGGGACCTCGTAGAGCTCCCGCCAGGGCTGGTAGGGCGTATAGCGGTCGTAGTGACGGCTGACCTCGAACTCGGTGACTTCGAAAGTCTTCTGCTCGTTGATGCGGATGCGTCGCTGCGGTAGTTCCAATACCTGTGGATCACCAACGTCGATCTGCAGGCTGTGGTTGAGCAGTTTGCGCTCGACACGCTCCTCGTGCTCGCTGCGCTGTGGCAAATGATTGGCACAGCCGCTGAGGAAGAGGGCGCCGCACAGGGCGGCGCCGACGAGGTAATGGGAACTACGCTTGGACATTTTTTAGATCAGCGATTCACGCGGGCGGTGATGAAGGACAGAACCTCAGCAACCGGCACATTATGATTGTCGGTCTCGCGGCGGTTCTTGTATTCCAGGTTGCCTTCGGCCAGGCCACGCTCGCTCACGACGATGCGGTGCGGAATGCCGATCAGCTCCATGTCGGCGAATTTGACGCCGGGGCTGGTCTTCTTGTCACGGTCATCCAGCAGTACGTCGACGCCCGCTGCGCGCAGCTCGGCGTAGAGCTTGTCGGTGGCTTCCTTGACGGCCGGAGTCTCGTACTTGAGCGGAACCAGTGCGACTTGGAACGGCGCCAGAGCCTCGGGCCAGAGGATGCCGCGCTCGTCGTAGTTCTGCTCGATGGCTGCGGCCACAACGCGAGATACGCCAATGCCGTAGCAGCCCATGATCAGGGTCACCGGCTTGCCTTGCTCGCTCAGTACGTTCAGCTTCATGGCTTCGCTGTACTTGGTGCCCAGCTGGAAGATATGGCCGACTTCGATGCCGCGCTTGATTACCAGGGTTCCCTTGCCGTCCGGACTCGGGTCGCCAGGAATCACGTTACGCAGGTCAGCGACTTCCGGCAGCGGCAGATCGCGCTCCCAGTTCACGCCGAAGTAATGCTTGTCGTCGATGTTGGCACCGATGCTGAAGTCACTCATCAGGGCCACGGAACGGTCCACGATGCAGGGCAGCGGCAGATTCATCGGGCCAAGCGAGCCTGCGCCGGCGCCGATGGCCTGGCGCAGTTCGGCTTCGCTGGCGAACACCAGCGGGCTGGCAACCTGTGCCAGGTTGGCTGCCTTGATTTCGTTCAGTTCGTGGTCACCACGGACGATCAGGGCGACCAGCTTGCCTTCTTCGGCACCGTGGACGACCAGCGTCTTGATGGTTTTTTCGATCGGCAGGCCGAAGTTTTCCACCAGATCGGCAATGGTCTTGGTATTCGGCGTATCGACCAGCTTAAGTTCCTGGCTGGGCGCAGGACGTTCGGTCTCACGCGGCAGGGCTTCGGCTTTCTCGACGTTGGCCGCGTAGTCGGAGCTGTCGCTGAAGGCGATATCGTCTTCACCGGACTCGGCCAGTACATGGAATTCGTGGGAACCGGTGCCGCCGATGGAGCCGGTGTCGGCCAGTACGGGGCGGAAATCCAGGCCCAGGCGGCTGAACACGTTGCAGTACGCCTGGTGCATGCGGTCGTAGGTTTCCTGCAGCGACTCCTGGTTCATGTGGAAGGAGTAGGCATCCTTCATGATGAATTCGCGGCCGCGCATCAGGCCGAAGCGCGGACGGATCTCGTCACGGAACTTGGTCTGGATCTGGTAGAAGTTGAGCGGCAGCTGCTTGTAGCTGTTCAGCTCGTTGCGTGCCAGGTCGGTGATGACTTCTTCGTGGGTCGGGCCAACGCAGAAGTCGCGCTCATGGCGGTCCTTCAGGCGCAGGAGTTCAGGCCCGTATTGCTGCCAACGGCCGGACTCCTGCCACAGCTCTGCAGGCTGCACGGCAGGCATCAATACTTCCAGCGCACCAGCGGCGTTCATCTCTTCGCGGACCACCGTCTCGACCTTGCGCAGCACTCGCAGGCCCATTGGCAGCCAGGTGTAGAGGCCGGAGGCAAGCTTGCGGATCATGCCAGCGCGCAGCAGCAGCTGATGGCTGATCACCACGGCATCGGTGGGGGTTTCCTTGAGGGTAGACAGCAGGTACTGACTGGTACGCATGTTTGGCCGTTTTGTCGGTTGCGATGGGTTTGAATGGCTCGGCATTGTACGGCGCAGATCAAGTGGCGTACAGGATTGCGGTCCGGTTGAGGGAGGAGGGCGACGTAGTGAGTCTTACAGCGACAGAGGTCCAGGCACTGATTCGCAATGGGGTACCCATGGCGGAGGAAATCGATCTGCGGATCGAGCGGATGGACGATCGGGGTACGTTGGCCAGGGTGCCGTTCCAGTCCAGATTGGTGCGTCCGGGTGGAACTCTGTCCGGTCCCACGATCATGGCGCTGGCTGATGCCGCCATGTATGCAGTAGTGCTGGGCAGGTTGGGGGAAGTTGAAATGGCGGTGACGTCTAACTTAAACATCAACTTCCTGGCCAGGCCCAAGCCGGTGGATCTATTTGCAGAGGCGCGGATACTTAAACTTGGTCGGCGTCAAGCGGTATGCGAAGTATCACTTTATTCATTGGGCGCGGAAGATGACCTTGTGGCGCATGTAACAGGCACTTATGCCTTGCCGTTCCTGGTTAAAGTTTGAGCAGTTGATTGGTGGCGATTTGATCAACTCGAGAGTCAAGTTCTTCCGCCCAAAAAGAAACCCGGCCTAGGCCGGGTTTCTTCTATCACTTACGTGTACACAAAGGATATTACAGGATATCCAGCGGGTACTCGGTGATTACGCGGATTTCGTCGTTGGCAGTGCCGCCAGCGGAGCCGAAGAAGGCCATGTCGCTGTTGGCGCGCCAGCTGGCGTGACGAATGCGGATGGACAGGTCTTTAGCTGCGCCTTCCTGAACCACGTACTTGGCTTCGATATCGCGTTCCCATTCCTTGCCATCGTCGCCGATCGCACCCGCGAAGGCGCCATTCGGGTCGGCCTTGGTGCCGTCAACGTCTTCACCGGTGATGTAGCGAGCCATGAAGCTCAGGCCGGGGATGCCGAATTCAGCCATGTTCAGGTCGTAGCGAACCTGGATGGACTTCTCGTTCGGGCCGTTGAAGTCGGAGTACTGAACCGAGTTGGCCAGGAAGATGGAGTCGCCGGAGTTCTGGCCGTCCATCGAGATGTAGTCGAAGGGCTCGTCGCCGTTCACTTTCTGGTAGGCCAGGGTGAACTTGTGAGCGCCGAGGGAGTAGGCGGCAGCAGCGGACCAGGCGGTGGTATCCAGGTCGCCGGCGATGGCGTCGCCCTTGTCGGTGGTGCGGTAGACGTTGAAGTCCAGGTTCAGGGCCTGAGAGTCAGAGAACGGAATGTTCCAGTTCAGGTTGCCGTAGTACTGGCGCCAGATGTCTTCCAGCTCGGCACCGTACAGGCTGGCGCTGACGTTGTCGTTGAAGGAGTAGGAGCCGCCTACGTAGTCAGCGCTGTTGCTGGCGAGACCGGTGTAGGTGGTGGTGATTTCGCCGTGACGGTTGGTGGAGGCGCTGCCGTCGCGAATGGAAGTGAAGTGACCTGCGTCGATGTTCAGGCCTTCGAGTTCGCTGCTGGTCAGCTGGAAGCCTTCAGCGGAGCCCGGGAACAGGCGCGCGGTACCGGTTGCGAATACCGGAGCGGTCGGGAACAGGTTGCCGTACTTCAGCTGGGTGTTGGACACCTGCATCTTAACGGAGCCGCCGGCGTAGGAGTAATCGTCCTGGGAACGGCCGTCGGAACCGGTGGGGAGCAGGCCGGTACCGTTGGTGCCGTTGCCGCTGTCCAGTTTCAGACCCAGCATGCCGTGGGCGTCAACGCCGAAACCAACAGTGCCTTGGGTAAAGCCGGACTCGTACATGGCGCTGATGCCATGGGCCCATTCTTTACGGTAGTTCTGGCTGGTGTTCGGGTTGTTACGGAAGTCGCGGTAGAAGAAGAAGTTCTTGTTCAGAAGAGTCAGGTTGCTGTCTTCTACGAAGCCCTTGGACTCTTCCTGGGCGCTGGCAAAAGCCAACTGCATGCTACCGGCGGTCACGGCCAGAGCCAGTGCGCTCCACTTCATCACTTGCATTGTGATTGCTCCTTTGGTTTTGAAGATTCTCGCCGCTTTCTTATTAATGGAAGGCGGTTCTTTCTTTTTGTGTCGGCGCTAACTTATAGCACGGCGACAATATTGGCGATAGTTGAAACCGGGTCCTTACGATTTCTTCACAGTGCTGTCGCAAATCGAGAAGACCTGTGTCGCATATCTATAGGTTTGGCCTTGCATCCCTTCACCCCCTATGTATCCAAGGCACTTTGCGAGCGGGCGCCCAATGACGTAGTTCCCGGCGTCGCGTGTGACCTGGCACCTGCCAAGCAACAAACGTGCACAAAACGTAAGGGGTGGAGATAAAACTCGCTACGTCTACGTGGTGCGCTCGTTCCAGCTCCTCTAACCCCTGATCCATGTGTGGTTGCTGCAGAATAATGTGCCCTGAAATGAGGCATTCTGCATGCCGGCTGGCTCTTGACAGGCAAGAGTGCAGGAGTTGAAGAGACCACCGCCCCCAGTCTTCAGTAGGCGGGCGTAACCAGGGGTGTGGCGAGAAGTAACGCGGTGTTGGGTTTGAGCAGTTTTGGTGCGTGTGGCGACAATCCTTCCTTTATATAGCCAGGATGTCATGGTGAGTTCCGCTGGGCGTTAGCCTTGGCTATGCTGCGCGACCCCGTGGCGGTCGCCTGGTCGTGATGGGGTGTTAATCTCGAATTCCCTACAGTCGAACAGGAGAGGCCAGTATGTTCGCCCTGGACCCAAGACTTCAGCAGGATACCCTGCCCATCGGTGATTTTCCCCTGTGCCGGCTGCTGTTGATGAACGATGCTCAATACCCCTGGTTCATCCTAGTGCCGCGTCGTGAGGAAATCAGTGAGCTGTTCCAGCTCGGCGTCGATGAGCAGCGCCAGCTTTGGCAGGAAACGACATTCCTGGCGGAGACCCTCAAGGACACCTTCGGCGCTGACAAGATGAACGTTGCTACGTTGGGCAATGTAGTTAGCCAATTGCACATGCATGTGATCGTGCGTCGTCGTGAGGATGCTGCCTGGCCGGCGCCTGTCTGGGGGCGTCATCCAGCTGTGGCTTATTCGTCCGAACAGGTGGCTGCCATTCGCTCAAAGCTTCGCTTGGTGCTGGCGGATGATTTCCATTTCGTGGGGGAGTGAGTCATGAGCCTTGAAATGCGGATTGCCGACCTGGAGAGCCGACTCGCTTTCCAGGACGACACCATTCAGACCCTCAACGACGTTCTGGTTGAGCAACAGCGGCTGGTGGATCGCCTGCAGCTACAGGTGGCGGTACTGGCCAAGCGCCAGGAGGAGCTGCTCAGCCAGTTCGGGCCGAGTGAGGATGAGGCACCGCCACCGCACTATTGAGTGACCATGAAAAAGCCCGCCATTCGGCGGGCTTTTTCGTTCTGCTTTAGCGTCGGCTGGGTAATGCAGCGATTACGTCTTCGGCCTGCAGACCTTTGTCGCGCTGGATGACCGAGAACTCCACGCGCTGGCCCTCGATCAGTACACGGTGACCTTCGCCGCGAATGGCACGGAAGTGGACAAAGATGTCATCGCCGGAGTCCCGGGAGATGAAACCGAAACCCTTGGAGGTGTTGAACCACTTCACCGTACCGGTTTCACGGTTGGACATGTCCTGGGGCAGCAGTGGAGCCTGGGTGACCTTGTGCAGGTTGATACAGAGGTGCAGCACAACGGCTACGATCACAGCCAGGAGGCTGACGAGGATTGCTGGCTGCTCACCGATCATCGGTAGCGGGGCCAGGAGGATCAGAGTTTGCAGGACGACCGCCAGAGCCAGAAGGGCGGAAACCAGGCTTTGCAGCTGATTGCGCAGCCCCTTTGCCCAGACTGGAACCACGGGTGCCAACAGAAGATTGAGCAGGCCGGAGAAGGCCAGATACAGCGCATCAGGTTGTTGCAGGTAGGGCAGGGCGTCGGCGCGCAGGCTGGGAATGAAGGACAGCAGCAAAGCGGCAGCGCCCGTCAACAGATGGACGATTTTCAGGATGTTCAATGGATTCACCTTGGAAACGGAATCTCTAACGAAAGAGCCGGGCCACGCGAGATGAAAAAGGCATGGGCATCGGCCTATGCCGCAAGTCTTTGGATCGACTTGCGGCACCGGCTGTATTTAACAGCAAAGGAGAGGGCTACTCAAATCAAGCGGTTAGCGCTGCTTCAGGTGCTGGTGGATGCACTTGATTACGGCCATTGCGCTTGGCTTGGTAGAGCGCATCGTCAGCTCGTGTGATGAAACTTTCCAGGGTATCGCCCGGTTCCGCCAGTGCCAGGCCGAAGCTGGCGGTGATGGTGTCGAGCACCTGGTCGGTGCGGCGGACCTTTACACGTAGCGCCTGCATCTTGCTGCGTAGTTGCTCTGCGAAGACGCGTGCTGCCTCCAGCCCCTGGCAGTCGCGCAGCACAACGCAGAACTCCTCGCCGCCGTAACGACCGGCCATGGCGCGCGGAGGCAGCAGTTCACGCAACAGCTGGCCCACATGCTGGAGCACGCGATCTCCCAGCGGGTGGCCGAACTGGTCGTTGAATTGCTTGAAGTGGTCGATATCCAGCATCACCAGCGCCAGTCCTTCCTGGTCGCTTTTCAGTGATTGTTCCAGCAGGCGAGTGAACGCCTGGCGGTTGAATACCTGGGTCAGGCCATCCAGAGTGGCGGCCAGTTGCGCGCGCTCCAGCTGATTGCGCAGATGCTGAATTTCCGCCTGGGCGGCACGCAGGCGATAGAGGAACTGTTCCTGCTGCTCCTGCATCAGTTGGGTGCTCTCCTGAAGGTGGTTCAGGACGCTGGGGAGGTCGTCGATTATGGGTTCGTGCAGGGCTGCCAGGCCCGCTGTCAGGCTGCTCTGGTAAGCGTGGCTGCCGTTGACGCTGCGGCTGACATCACCCTCGATATCGTCGACAAGGTCGATGACTTGTTGCTGGCCATGGCGTGCTTCTTCGAGTTCGCCACGAATGATGTACTCGCGGAACAGCTTGAGGGCTGATTCCGGCGGGAAGGCGTCGAAGTCGTTGGTAATCTTGTCCAGGCGGCGATTGAGGTCCGGCTGCGCACCCTGGCTGTAGCTGTACCAGAGCGCGTAATGCACTGGGTTCGGCGGAATCGCATGGCGCACCATGTGGGGGACCGCCTGCTTCAGCAGATCGGCCGCCTCACGCGTTTCTTCGGGGAAAAGCTCAAGCAGCGACGGATGTTTCGGAGGCTGGCTCATGCACTTCACTGTGGCGAGATATCGAATTGCCAGAGCATAGAACAGGCAGTCTTTCGCGCATAGCGAAAGGCCCGGTTTCCCGGGCCTTTTTGATTTGCCTCGACGTCAGGCGGCGAGCAGGCTGCGGAGCATCCACGCAGTCTTTTCGTGAACTTGCATGCGCTGGGTTAGCAAGTCGGCGGTGGGTTCATCGCTAACCTTGTCCAGCAGCGGGAAGATGCCACGGGCGGTGCGCACCACGGCCTCCTGGCCCTGCACGAGCTGCTTGATCATGTCCTCGGCAGACGGCACGCCTTCTTCTTCCTTAATGGAAGACAGCCGGGCGTAGGCCGCGTAGGTGCCGGGTGCTGGGAAGCCCAGGGCGCGGATTCGCTCGGCGACGGCGTCCACTGCCAGGGCGAGTTCGTTGTACTGGCCTTCGAACATGAGGTGCAGGGTGTTGAACATCGGCCCGGTAACGTTCCAGTGGAAGTTGTGGGTCTTGAGATAGAGGGTGTAGGTGTCGGCCAGCAGGCGGGACAGGCCCTCGGCGATGGCTGCACGATCCTGCTCGGCGATTCCGATGTTGATTTCCATACCAGTTCTCCTCTCGGTAGCTTGTGGCCCGCACCGGGCGTGTGATGGGCAAAGCCTAACACGGGGTGGTCGCGGGACAGTCTTGTCTTCCATCAATGAAAGCCATGCTTAGAAGTCATTGGCTACTTCAGGGTTCACGTCTTCTTCAGCAATTTGGCCAGCAGGCGGGGGTAGCTGGCGGGCATCAGGCGCTGAATTTGGTCGAGCAAGCGTGCGTCGGCGCCTATGAGGATGCGTGGCTGCCCGGCCCTTATACCCTTGATGATGCTCTGGGCCGCCTGTTCTGCTGAGGTGCGTGCCAGCTTGTCGAAGCGGGCCGCCGCCTTGGTGGCGTCTGTCTTGCCGTCGATTCCCTGATAGAAGCGTGCCGAGCGAGCGATGTTCGTGCGAATGCCACCGGGATGCACGCAGCTGACTTTGATGGCGGTGCCGCAAAGTTCCTGACGCAGTGCCTCGGTAAAGCCCCTCACTGCGAACTTGCTGGCGTTATAGGCGCCCTGGGTGGGCATGCTGACGATGCCGAAGATGCTCGACACATTGACGATATGGCCCTCGCCCCGTGCCAGCAGGTGAGGGAGGAAGGCCTTGGTGCCGTGGACCACGCCCCAGAAGTTGATGCCCATAAGCCATTCGAAGTCGTCGTAGCGGAGTTCCGCGATGGTTTGCGATACGGCCACGCCGGCGTTGTTGATTACCAGGTGTGCCTGGCCGTGTTGGGTCAGGACGCTATCGGCGAAGGCGTGGACCGCTTCGCGGTTGGAGACATCCAGGTTGTGGGTGGAGAGTTGAAGGCCGTCGCGGCGTAGGGTGGAAGCCGTGGCCTCCAGGCCGTCGGTGTCCACATCGGCGAGGGCAAGGTGGCAACCCAGTGCGGCGAACTCATTGGCCAGCGCACGGCCGATGCCGGAGCTTGCGCCCGTGATGACTGCGACTTTCCCAGCAAGCGATTGCATCTCCACTCCTTCCTTGTGTGCTTCGCGTCCGTCCGTCGGGCGAGTGCTGGCGAGCTTAGACACTGCCCGGTAGCCCAGCAAGAGAACCCGCTCCCGATCAGGGGTTGCGGGGTGGCGGGGAGGGCGGCTGCGCGGTGGCAATTTACGCTATATAATCCCGCTCTTTGCCGCGAACCCCGGCCTGCCCGGCAGGGGTTGCACCTCCGCCGGATGCTCCGCAGCCCTTGGGCGGGCGGACGAATTCACGACTCAAGAGAAGCGAAACACGACCATGATGCGCAGCCACTATTGCGGCCAACTGAACGAGAGCCTGGACGGCCAGGAAATCACCCTCTGCGGTTGGGTACACCGCCGCCGCGACCACGGCGGGGTCATTTTCCTCGATATCCGTGACCGCGAAGGCCTGGCCCAGGTGGTGTTCGACCCGGATCGCGAAGAGACCTTCGCCCGCGCCGACCGCGTCCGCAGCGAGTTCGTGGTCAAGATCACCGGCAAGGTCCGCCTGCGTCCAGAAGGCGCGCGCAACGCCAACATGTCGTCCGGCGCCATCGAAGTGCTGGGCTACGAGCTCGAAGTGCTGAACCAGGCCGAGACGCCCCCCTTCCCGCTGGATGAATACTCCGACGTCGGCGAAGAAACCCGCCTGCGCTATCGCTTCATCGACCTGCGTCGTCCGGAAATGGCCGCCAAGCTGAAGCTGCGTGCGCGTATTACCAGCAGCATCCGTCGTTATCTGGACGAGAACGGCTTCCTCGACGTGGAAACCCCGATCCTGGGTCGTCCGACTCCGGAAGGCGCCCGCGACTACCTGGTACCGAGCCGCACCTACCCGGGCCACTTCTTTGCCCTGCCGCAGTCGCCCCAGCTGTTCAAGCAACTGCTGATGGTGGCCGGCTTCGACCGCTACTACCAGATCGCCAAGTGTTTCCGCGACGAAGACCTGCGTGCCGACCGTCAGCCGGAATTCACCCAGATCGACATCGAAACCAGCTTCCTCGACGAGAGCGACATCATCGGCATTACCGAAAAAATGGTTCGCCAGCTGTTCAAGGAAGTGCTGGATGTCGAGTTCGACGAGTTCCCGCACATGCCTTTCGAAGAAGCCATGCGCCGCTACGGCTCCGACAAACCTGACCTGCGTATCCCGCTGGAACTGGTTGATGTCGCCGACCAGCTGAAGGGAGTGGAGTTCAAGGTGTTCTCCGGTCCGGCCAATGATCCGAAGGGCCGAGTCGCTGCCCTGCGCGTGCCGGGTGCCGCTTCCATGCCGCGCAGCCAGATCGATGACTACACCAAGTTCGTCGGTATCTACGGTGCCAAGGGGCTGGCTTACATCAAGGTCAACGAGCGCGCCAAGGGTGTCGAGGGGCTGCAGTCGCCCATCGTCAAGTTCATTCCCGAAGAGAACCTCAATGTGATCCTCGACCGCGTGGGTGCGGTTGATGGCGACATCGTGTTCTTCGGCGCCGACAAGGCCAAGATCGTCTGCGACGCCCTGGGCGCGCTGCGTATCAAGGTCGGTCATGACCTCAAGCTGCTCACCAAGGAGTGGGCGCCGATGTGGGTCGTGGACTTCCCAATGTTCGAAGAGAACGACGACGGCAGCCTGACCTCGCTGCACCACCCGTTCACCTCGCCCAAGTGCAGCCCGCAAGAGCTGGAAGCCAACCCGGCTGCCGCTCTGTCCCGTGCTTATGACATGGTGCTGAACGGCACCGAGCTGGGCGGCGGTTCCATCCGTATCCACGACAAGTCCATGCAGCAGGCGGTGTTCCGCGTGCTCGGCATCGACGATGCGGAGCAGGAAGAGAAGTTCGGCTTCCTCCTCGATGCCCTCAAGTACGGCGCGCCGCCGCATGGTGGCCTGGCCTTCGGTCTGGACCGTCTGGTGATGCTGATGACTGGCGCGGCGTCGATCCGCGAAGTTATCGCCTTCCCGAAAACCCAGAGTGCCGGCGACGTCATGACCCAGGCACCGGGCACCGTGGATGCCAAGGCTCTGCGCGAGCTGAACATCCGCCTGCGTGAGCAGGCCAAGGCCGAGTAATCAGAACCAACCCGGGGCGGCGCCAGATGGCGCCGTCCGTTCAGAAAGTACGGAGTGAGTTATGGCTGGTCATTCCAAATGGGCCAACATCAAACACCGCAAAGAACGCCAGGACGCCAAGCGCGGCAAGATCTTCACCAAGCTCATCCGTGAGCTGACTGTCGCCGCCAAGCATGGCGGTGGCAACCCTGCGGACAATCCGCGTCTGCGTCTGGCTGTGGACAAGGCGCTGACCGCGAACATGACCCGCGACACCATCGATCGTGCGATTGCGCGTGGCGCCGGCTCGAACGAAGCCGACAACATGGTCGAGCTCAGTTACGAAGGTTATGCGCCGAGCGGCGTGGCCATCATCATCGAAGCCATGACCGACAACCGCAACCGCACTGCGGCGGAAGTGCGTCATGCCTTCAGCAAGTGTGGCGGCAACCTGGGTACCGACGGCTCGGTCGCCTACATGTTCGACCGCAAGGGCCAGATCAGCTACGCGCCCGGTGTGAACGAAGAATCCCTGATGGAGGCTGCCCTGGAAGCGGGCGCCGACGACGTCGTGGCTGACGAAGACGGTTCCGTCGAGGTCTACACCACCTTCGCCGACTTCCTCTCTGTGAACGAAGCGCTGACCGCAGCCGGCTTCAAGGGCGATGAGGCCGAAGTGGCGATGATCCCGTCGATCACTGCGCCCATCTCCGACCTGGAAACCGCGCAGAAGGTGATGAAGCTGATCGATATGCTGGAAGACCTGGATGACGTCCAGAACGTCTACCACAACGCTGAAATCCCTGACGAGATCATGGAGCAGCTCGGCTGAGAACCTGATCACGATAAGCTGCGCCTCGGCCCTGCGGCGTTAAAAACCGGCTCGGAATGCTCATTTACAGCTCGTAAACTCCGCTCCCTTTCCTGTTTTTGCCCATGGCTTTAGCCCGCACGATCGTGACTAGGTTCGAGTGCTGGCGTGATCCGAAAGCCGGAAGTCGCCCCGTGCGCTTCCGGCTTTTTTGTTTGCGGGCCGCTCCGTATACTCGCGGCTGGATAAATAGACAGTGTGCCGGCTTCAGGTCGGCCCGTGGAGCTTGCGGCGGCATGACCCTGATTCTTGGTATCGACCCTGGTTCGCGTATCACCGGTTATGGTGTGGTTCGCGATACTGGGCGCGGCTGCGAATACGTCGCCTCGGGTTGCATCCGTACTGGCGCTGGCGCATTGCACGAGCGCTTGCAGATCGTTTTCCGGGGGGTAAGTGAAGTCATCCGTTCCTACGAGCCGGTGACCATGGGTATCGAGCAGGTATTCATGGCGCGGAACGCGGATTCCGCGCTCAAGCTCGGCCAGGCTCGTGGTGCAGCCATAGTCGCGGCTGCCGAGGCGGGTCTGGAAATCGCCGAATACACCGCCAGTCAGGTCAAGCAGGCTATTGCCGGAACCGGTGGTGCTGACAAGCAGCAGGTGCAGATGATGGTCATGCACCTGCTCAAGCTGGTGCAGAAACCCCAGATCGACGCATCCGATGCCCTGGCAATCGCCCTGTGCCATGCCCATCACCGGCAGAGTCTGATTCCCCATGGTCTGGCCACCGCCAAACGGCGGGGTGGCCGCCTTCGTCTGTAATCAATTCAAAGGACGCAATTCGTGATTGGACGCCTGCGTGGCAACTTGGCGGAGAAGCAACCGCCGCATCTGATCCTTGACGTCAATGGCGTGGGCTATGAGCTGGAAGTGCCCATGACCACCCTCTATCGCCTGCCTTCAGTGGGCGAGCCGGTGACATTGTACACCCATCTGGTGGTGCGAGAGGACGCCCACCTGCTCTACGGCTTCTTCGAGAAGCGGGAGCGAGAGCTGTTTCGCGAGCTGATCCGCTTGAATGGCGTCGGGCCGAAATTGGCCCTGGCACTGATGTCCGGCCTGGAGGTGGATGAGCTGGTGCGCTGCGTACAGGCCCAGGACACTTCCACGCTGGTGAAGATTCCTGGCGTCGGCAAGAAGACCGCCGAGCGCTTGCTGGTCGAGCTCAAGGATCGATTCAAGGCTTGGGAAAGCATGCCGGCCATCGCCACCCTGGTGGTCGAACCTCGGGTTGGCGTGGCAGTCTCTAGCGCGGAGAATGATGCGCTGGCTGCGCTGATCGCCCTCGGATTCAAGCCTCAAGAGGCCAGCCGCGCTGTGTCCGCGATCAAGGAAGACGGGCTGTCCAGCGAAGAAATGATCCGTCGCGCCCTGAAAGGAATGGTGTAAGTCCGAATGATCGAAGCCGACCGCCTCATCACTGCCAGCAGTCGCGACCGCGACGAGCAGCTGGACCGTGCCATCCGCCCACTGAAACTTGCCGACTACATCGGGCAGCCGGTGGTGCGTGAGCAGATGGAACTCTTCATCCAGGCTGCCAAGGGACGGAGCGAGGCTCTCGACCATACCCTGATCTTCGGCCCGCCCGGCCTTGGCAAGACTACCCTGGCGAACATCATTGCCAGCGAGATGGGGGTTGCCATCAAGAGCACATCCGGCCCAGTTCTGGAGCGCCCGGGAGACTTGGCGGCGCTGCTGACCAATCTGGAGGCGGGCGACGTGCTCTTCGTCGACGAGATCCATCGCCTTTCACCCATCGTTGAAGAGGTGCTTTACCCCGCGATGGAGGATTTTCAGCTGGATATCATGATCGGCGAAGGCCCTGCGGCTCGTTCGATCAAGCTGGACTTGCCCCCGTTCACCCTCGTCGGCGCCACCACGCGGGCTGGCATGCTGACAAACCCTCTGCGCGATCGCTTCGGTATCGTCCAGCGCCTGGAGTTCTACAGCACTCCGGACCTGGCCACCATCGTTGCGCGCTCCGCCGGTATCCTCGGCCTGCATATCGAACCGGAGGGCGCGTTCGAGATCGCGCGCCGTGCCCGTGGTACGCCGCGTATCGCCAACCGCCTGCTGCGCCGGGTACGGGACTTCGCTGAAGTGCGTGGTCAGGGTGAGATCACCCGCGTCATTGCCGACAAGGCTCTGAATCTGCTGGATGTCGACGAGCGTGGCTTTGACCACCAGGACCGGCGTCTACTGCTGACCATGATCGACAAGTTCGATGGCGGCCCGGTAGGGATCGACAACCTGGCAGCGGCCATCAGTGAAGAACGCCACACGATCGAAGACGTTCTCGAGCCCTATCTGATCCAGCAGGGCTACATCATGCGTACGCCGAGGGGGAGGGTGGTGACCCGTCACGCCTACTTACACTTCGGTCTCAACCTGCCCAAGCGCATGGCGGAGAATCCGACCGCCGATCTTTTCAGCTCGGGTGACGAATAGGCGCTTTCGTGGTCGAAGCGCTCGGCAGGGCTAGCCATGAAAAAACAGTTGCCTGGCCGGATTGGCAACCTTAGGAGTAAGCACTAGAGTATGCGCGCGCAAAATGGGGCCCAGCCGTTTCAGCATCGTTGTCGTGTGTATTACGAAGACACCGATGCCGGCGGCATCGTCTACTACGTCAATTACCTCAAGTTCATGGAGCGGGCTCGAACCGAGCGCCTGCGCAGTCTGGGCTTTGCCCAGTCCGAGCTGGCCGGGGAGAACCTGCTGTTCGTCGTTCATTCGGCCCAGGCGCGCTACGTGGCGCCTGCGAAGCTGGACGATGAGCTGGAGATCAGTGCCGAGGTGATGGAGTTGAACCGTGCCAGCCTGCGTTTTCGTCAACAGGTCAGGCGAGCCACCGATAACGCATTGTTGTGCGAAGGGCAGTTCCTGATTGCCTGTGTACGTGCCGACAGTTTGAAACCCCGGGCGATCCCCGAAGCGCTGCGTGAAGCCTTCGCCGCCGACCCGGGTCTATTCCCAGCAGGAGATTAAGCGTGGAAGCCAACGTCGTCGACCATACCTCCATGTGGAGCCTGATCAGCAACGCCAGTATCGTGGTGCAGCTGGTCATGCTGACCCTGGTGGCCGCATCGGTCACCTCCTGGATCATGATTTTCCAGCGCAGCAACATGCTGCGCGCCGCCAAGAAGTCCCTGGAAACCTTCGAAGAGCGTTTCTGGTCCGGTATCGACCTGTCCAAGCTGTACCGCCAGGCAGGCAGCAACCCGGATCCGGACTGCGGCGTCGAGCAGATCTTCCGCGCCGGCTTCAAGGAATTCTCCCGTCTGCGCCAGCAAGCCGGCGTTGATCCGGATGCGGTGATGGAAGGTGTGGCCCGCGCAATGCGCGTAGCCATTTCCCGTGAGGAAGAGAAGATCGAACAGAGCCTGCCGTTCCTCGCTACTGTGGGCTCTACGAGTCCGTACATCGGCCTGTTCGGTACCGTCTGGGGCATCATGAACTCCTTCCGTGGCCTGGCCCAGGTGCAGCAGGCGACCCTGGCCACTGTGGCGCCCGGCATCGCCGAGGCTCTGATCGCCACCGCGATCGGCCTGTTCGCCGCGATCCCGGCGGTAATCGCCTACAACCGCTTCTCCGCTCGCGGCGAGACCCTGATCGGTCGCTACTACACCTTCGCCGATGAGTTCCAGGCCATCCTGCACCGCAAAGTGCACACCAGCGACGAGTAAGTCGCTGGGTCCCTGATAGGAAAGGTTTCAAGTCATGGCCAGAGTCCGCCACAAACGCAAACCGGTCGCCGAGATGAACGTCGTGCCTTACATCGACGTCATGCTCGTGTTGCTGGTGATTTTCATGGTCACCGCGCCCATGCTCAACCAGGGCGTCAAGGTCGACCTGCCGAAGGTTTCCAGCGAGGCCCTGCCGCAGGACAACAATGCCCGTGTCCTGACGATCTCGATCAAGGCCGACAAGTCCTACTACTGGAACATGGGCGAAGAAGTACAGACCGACCAGACCCGCAAGAGCGAGACCTCGGTCTCTCTGGATGCTCTGGTTCAGGCAGCCTCCGGCATCATGGCCGAGAACAGCCGCCAGGGTAAGACGGTCCAGGTATTCGTCCGTGGCGATAAAACGGTCGACTACGGCGCCGTGATGGCCGTGATGGGCGGCCTGCAGAAGGCCGGCGTGGCCAACGTCGGGCTGATCACCGAGGCGCCCTGATGCAGCAGCAGAGCGAACGCTCCTCCTCGGAAAGTTACTTCTGGCCGACCGTCTGGGCTGTGTCTCTGCACGTCCTGATGTTCGGCATGTTGTTCGTCAGCTTCGCCTTCACACCGGAACTGCCTCCGTCCCGTCCGATCGTCCAGGCCACTCTGTACCAGCTCAAATCCCAGAGTCAGGCCACTACCCAGACCAACCAGAAGATCGCCGGCGAGGCCAAAAAGACTTCTGCGCCGCAGTTCGAAACCGAGCAGATGGAGCAGAAGAAGGCCGAGGAGCAGAAGGTAGCGGCGGCCAAGGCCGCGGAACAAAAGAAAGCTGACGAAGCTCGAAAGGCCGAAGAGGCGGAACAGAAAGCCGAGGAAGCCAAGCAGGCGGCCGAAGCCAAGAAGGCTGATGAAGCGAAGAAGGCCGAAGAGAAGAAACAGGCCGATTTCGCCAAGAAAAAAGCCGAAGAGGAAGCCAAGAAAAAGGCGGCCGAAGAAGCGAAGAAGAAAGCCGCTGAAGAGGCCAAGAAAAAGGCTGCGGAAGAGGCGAAGAAGAAGGCGGCAGCCGAGGCAGCGAAGAAGAAGGCCGCCGAGGATGCCAAGAAGAAAGCGACCGCTGACGCCGCGAAGAAGAAAGCGGCCGAGGAAGCCAAACGCAAGGCCACCGAGGACAAGAAGGCCGCCGCGCTGGCCGAGCTGTTGTCCGAGGATGTAGGCCGCCAGCAAGCGTTGGCCGACGAAGTCGGCGACCAGGTAGCAGGCAGTCTCGACGATCTGATCATCAAACTCGTCAGCGAGCAGTGGCGCCGTCCGCCATCGGCACGTAACGGCATGAGCGTAGAGGTACTGATCGAGATGCTGCCCGATGGCACCATTACCAACGCCAGCGTCACCCGCTCCAGCGGTGATTCGCCCTTTGACAGCTCGGCCGTGAGTGCGGTGCGCAGCGTGGGGCGCATCCCCGAGATGCAACAATTGGATCGCGCTACCTTTGACCAGATGTACAGGCAGCGCCGCATCATCTTCAAACCGGAGGATTTAGGTCTGTGAATACCCTCATTCGTATCGTCCTGGTCGGGGTGGCCATGCTGGTCGGCTCCGTCCAGGCCGCCGACCCGCTGGTAATCACCAGTGGTACCGACCGGGCGACCCCGATCGCCGTAGTACCCTTTGGCTGGCAGGGCGGTACCGTGCTACCCACTGAAATCTCAGAGGTGGTCGGCAACGACCTGCGCAACTCGGGCTATTTCGAGCCGATCCCGCGCCAGAACATGATCAGCCTGCCGACCCAGGCCAGCGAAGTGATCTACCGCGACTGGAAGGCCCTTGGCGCCCAGTACGTGCTGGTAGGCAGCGTCGTCCCGTCCGGCGGCCGTCTGCAGGTGCAGTTCGCCCTGTTCAACGTAACCACCGAGCAACAGGTCATGGCCGGCAACGTCAGCGGCTCGACCGACCAGCTGCGTGACATGGCGCACTACATCGCCGACCAGTCGTTCGAGAAACTCACCGGCATCAAGGGTGCGTTCTCCACCCGCATGCTCTACGTGACCGCCGAGCGTTTCTCGGTGAACAACACCCGCTACACCCTGCAGCGTTCCGACTACGACGGCCAGCGTGCGGTGACCCTGCTGCAGTCCCGCGAGCCCATCCTGTCGCCGCGCTATGCGCCTGATGGTCGCCGTATCGCCTACGTGTCCTTCGAGCAGCGTCGTCCGCGTATCTTCGTCCAGCACATCGACACCGGTCGCCGCGAGCAGATCACCAACTTCGAAGGCCTGAACGGTGCGCCTGCATGGTCTCCTGAGGGCAATCGCCTGGCGTTCGTGCTGTCCCGCGATGGCAACCCGGAGATCTACGTGATGGACCTTGGCAGTCGCCAGATGCGTCGCGTAACCAACAACATGGCCATCGACACCGAACCGTTCTGGGGCGCGGACGGCCAGACCATCTATTTCACCTCGGATCGCGCCGGCAAGCCGCAGATCTACAAGGCCAACATCAATGGCGGCGAACCGCAGCGCGTGACCTTCGTGGGCAACTACAACGCCAACCCGAAGCTCTCGGCTGACGAGAAGATGCTAGTGATGATCCATCGTCAGGATGGCTTCACCAACTTCAAGGTGGCTGCCCAGGATCTGACCCGCTCGGGTAGTGCTCCGCGCATCCTTTCTGGCACCACGCTGGACGACTCGCCCACTGTTGCGCCTAATGGCACCATGCTAATCTACGCAACTCGCCAGCAGGGGGGCGGCGTGCTGATGCTCGTGTCTACAAACGGGCGCGTACGAGTCCCGATTCCCACAGTTCAGGGCGACATTCGCGAACCTTCTTGGTCGCCGTACCTGAACTGAAGCGGTCTTTAAAAATACCTTTGCTAAACACACCTGGGGTTCATTAGGAGTTACATGATGGAAATGCTGAAATTCGGCAAATTTGCCGCTCTCGCTCTGGCCATGGCCGTAGCTGTTGGTTGCTCGTCCAAAGGCGGCGAAGGCACCGGTGAAGGCGCTGTTGACCCGAACGCTGGCTACAACGCCGGTGGCAGCGGTGTAGACGGCAGCATGAGCGAAGAAGCCGCTCTGCGCGCTATCACCACCTTCTACTTCGAGTACGACAGCTCCGACCTGAAGCCGGAAGCCATGCGCGCTCTGGACGTACACGCCAAGGACCTGAAAGCCAACGGCAACCGCGTTGTCCTGGAAGGCCACACTGACGAGCGCGGTACCCGCGAGTACAACATGGCTCTGGGTGAGCGTCGTGCCAAGGCCGTTCAGCGCTACCTGGTTCTGCAGGGCGTTTCCCCGGCTCAGGCTGAGCTGGTTTCCTACGGCGAAGAGCGTCCGGTTGCCACTGGCAACGACGAGCAGTCCTGGGCGCAAAACCGCCGCGTAGAACTGCGTAAGTAATTCGCTATGCGCAAGTCCAGTCGTGCTCTGACCATCCTGGCCCTCTCCAGCCTGCCGTTCGCGGCTCTGGCTGAGGTTCCCGTTGTGGATAACGACGCCGGTTACGGTGGCAGTTACCCTCCGGCCGGTTACGGCACGACTGGTGCCGCCTACGCAGGGACCGGGGCCCCCGCGGCCCCTGTCTCCGCGCAGGGCGAGCTGTTCATGCAGCTGCAGCAAATGCAGGAAGAGATCGCTCGCCTGCGCGGCATGCTCGAAGAGCAGCAGTACGAAGTCCAGCGCCTGAAACAGGAAAGCCTGGAGCGATACCAGGATCTGGATCGCCGTCTTTCCGGTGGTGCCGCAGCCGGCGCGCCGGTATCTCCGAATTCCCCTGCCGCTGGCGCACCTGCAGCCAACGGCGCCCCAGCCGCCCCGGCGCAGCAACCGGCTGCCAGCAGCGAACCGGGCGACCCTGCGAAGGAAAAGCTCTACTACGACGCTGCCTTCGACCTGATCAAAGCAAAGGATTTCGACAAGGCCAGCCAGGCCTTCACCGCTTTCCTGCGCAAGTATCCGAACAGCCAATATGCTGGCAACGCACAGTACTGGCTGGGCGAGGTAAACCTCGCCAAGGGCGACCTGCAAGGCGCCAGCCAGGCTTTTGCCCGCGTTGGCCAGGCTTATCCACAGCACCCGAAAGTGCCGGACTCCATGTACAAGCTGGCGGATGTTGAGCAGCGCCTGGGTAACACCGACAAGGCCAAGACCATTCTCCAGCAGGTCGTCAGCCAGTTCCCTGGCAGCTCGGCCGCCCAGTTGGCCCAGCGCGACCTGCAGCGCCTGCCCTGAGGTTCTGCCTCCAGATCACGAAAACCCGCGCCAGCCGCGGGTTTTTTCGTTAGAATCGCCGCCCCAAACCTTCATTCCCGCAACGGAGGCGGATGGCCTGTTTCGCCGTCACGCCCGTGGCTGATATGCATCAAACCCTGCGAATTACCGAGATTTTCTACTCGTTGCAGGGGGAAACACGTACCGCCGGCTTGCCGACGGTCTTCGTGCGCCTGACCGGCTGCCCCCTGCGTTGTCAGTACTGCGACACCGCCTACGCCTTCAATGGCGGTGAGATCATGACGCTCGACGCCATCCTCGAACGCGTCGCCGCCTACAAGCCGCGCTATATCTGCGTCACCGGTGGTGAGCCGCTTGCCCAGCCGAATTGCATCCCGCTGCTGCAGCATTTGTGCGACGCCGGCTATGAGGTGTCCATCGAGACCAGCGGTGCGCTCGATGTCTCCGCTGTGGATCCTCGAGTGAGCAAGGTCGTTGATCTCAAGACTCCGGGCTCGGCGGAAGTCGGTCGTAACCGCTACGAAAACATTGCCCACCTCACGGCAAATGATCAGGTGAAGTTCGTCATCTGCTCCCGCGAGGACTATGACTGGGCGGTGTCCAAGCTGATCGAGTACCGCCTCGACCAGCGCGCCGGTGAGGTGCTGTTCTCTCCTAGTCACAAGGAGGTGAGTGCCCGCGACCTAGCGGACTGGATCGTCGCCGACAACCTGCCAGTGCGCCTGCAGCTGCAGTTGCACAAAATCCTCTGGAACGACGAACCGGGTCACTGATCCGGCTCCATTGCGCACCTTGCCTCCCAGCGCCTTGCGTGCGGGGTAGGCCGATTTCGAGGGATATCCCATGAGCGAGAAAAAAGCGGTCATCCTGCTGTCCGGGGGCCTGGATTCGGCCACCGTAGTCGCGCTGGCCCGCGCCGAAGGCTACGCCTGCTACACCATGAGTTTCGATTACGGCCAGCGTCATCGCGCCGAACTGAATGCGGCGGAGCGCGTCGCCCGCCAGTTGGGCGTGGTGGAGCACAAGGTGATCGGTCTCAATCTGAATGGAATTGGTGGCTCGGCCCTGACGGACGCCTCAATCGACGTGCCTGAAAGCCCGACCGAAGGTATTCCAGTGACCTATGTGCCGGCGCGCAATACCGTGTTCCTGTCGCTGGCACTGGGTTGGGCCGAGGTGCTGGGCGCGCGCGACATCTTCATCGGTGTCAACGCAGTCGACTATTCCGGCTACCCGGATTGCCGCCCCGAATTCGTCGAAGCGTTCGAGCGCATGGCCAACCTGGCCACTAAGGCTGGTGTGGAAGGCAATGGATTCCGAATCCAGGCGCCGCTACAGAACCTGAGCAAGGCCGACATCGTCCGTGCTGGGCTACGTCATGGCGTGGACTACGGGTTAACGGTGTCTTGCTACCAGGCTGACGACGACGGCCGCGCCTGCGGCAAGTGCGACAGCTGCCGGCTGCGTGCGGCAGGCTTCACCGCTGCCGGTGTTGAGGATCCGACCCGCTACCAGTAATTTTTTTCACGAGGGGTGTTGAATTCCTGAATAAAATCAGTATCATGCGCCTCGCGTTGGGTCGTTAGCTCAGTCGGTAGAGCAGTTGGCTTTTAACCAATTGGTCGTAGGTTCGAATCCTACACGACCCACCATCTCCAAAAGCCCGCCTTGAAAAAGGCGGGCTTTTACGTTTCCGCCTCCCAGTATTCGCCCCCGCCCATTGCTCTCGTTCGCTCCCGGCGGCACCGATGCCGCGCCGTTGCCAGCGCGGCATAGAGCAGCAAGGGCTTAGTTCAGCGCGTCGCGGCTGTAGACGCCATCCACCAGGCGCAGGATGCCCAGCGGGTTGGCGTCCCGCAGGGCCTCGGGCAGGACATCGTCCGGATAGTTCTGGTAGCACACCGGGCGCAGGAATCGGTTGATTGCCAAGGTACCCACCGAGGTGCCACGGGCATCCGAAGTCGCCGGGTAGGGGCCACCATGCACCATCGCGTCGCAGACCTCGACACCGGTGGGGTAGCCGTTGAGCAGTACGCGCCCGGCCTTCTCTTCCAGCAAGCCGATCAGCTCGCGGTAGGCCAGCAGGTCGTCCCGTTCGGCGATCAGGGTGGCTGTCAGTTGCCCGTGCATGCTCCGCAGCGCGCGGGTCAGTTCGTCGCGGTCGGCGACCTCCACCACAATGGTGGTCGGGCCGAACACCTCCTCCTGCAGCAGGGGGTCGCCGCTCAGCAGCATGTCCACATCCGCCTTGAACAGTTGGGGTACGCCCTGTTGGCCGTTCTGCTCGGTACCGGCCAGATGGCTGACCTGTGCGTTGGCGTGCAGGCGGGCGACGCCGGCGGCGTAGCTGCGCAGGGTGCCGGGGTTGAGCATGGTCTGCGCTGGTTGCGTGGCGATGGCGTCCCCCAGTTGGGCCAGGAAGTCGCTGAACGCCGCCGAGCGGATGCCCAGGACCAGGCCGGGGTTGGTGCAGAACTGGCCGCAGCCTAGCGCCACCGAAGCCGCCAGTTCCCTGGCCACGGTCGCGCCGCGTGCCTGCAGCGCGCCGGGCAGTACCACCACCGGGTTGACGCTGGACATCTCCGCGAACACCGGGATCGGTTGCGGGCGTGCGGCTGCCAGATCGCACAAGGCCCGGCCACCTTTGAGCGAGCCAGTGAAGCCGACGGCCTGGATCGCCGGATGCCGGACCAGCGCTTCGCCCACGCCGGAGCCGAAAATCATGTTGAACACACCTTTCGGCATATCAGTCTTTTGCGCCGCGCGAATGATGGCATCGGCAACGCATTCGGCGGTCGCCATGTGCCCACTGTGCGCCTTGAACACTACCGGGCAACCGGCGGCCAGGGCCGAAGCGGTGTCGCCGCCGGCAGTGGAGAAGGCCAGGGGGAAGTTGCTCGCGCCGAACACGGCGACCGGACCAACGCCGATCTGATACTGGCGCAAATCCGGACGGGGCAGTGGCTGACGCTCGGGCTGCGCGCGGTCGATACGCGCCCCGAGGAAGTCGCCGCGCCTTAGCACCTTGGCGAACAGACGCATCTGGCCACTGGTGCGGCCACGCTCACCCTGGATACGCGCTGTCGACAGTGCGGTTTCGCGGGTCACCAGGGCGATGAACTCGTCGCCCAGGGCGTCCAGCTCGTCAGCGATGGCGTCGAGGAATTCGGCGCGGCGCACTGCCGACAGATTGCGGAACCTCGGATAGGCGGCCGCCGCAGCCTCGGCGGCGGCGTCAACTTCCTCCGGAGTGGCCTGGATGAAGCGGTAGGGCAGCGCCTGGCCGGTGCCCGCGTCGAGGCTATGGTGGGTGATGTCGCCTGCGGCTCGGCGGGCACCGCCGATGTAGTTGTGGCCAATCAGATTGAGCATGGGGTTCTCCTGCCCGGGGGCGAGGTTGGGATCGAAGGGAGGCCCCGGCCGTGTGGGCCGAGGCATGGCAGCCGTCGAATGCGGCGCCCAGACTAGTCCAGATGAAAAAGCGCCCGTCCCCCTCGTAGGGGGAGGGGCGTGCCTGCGGTTGGTCGGGTGCGAGAGGGAGGGGTTGCCTCCCGACCTCAATGGGAGTGACGCGGTTCGCCGTTGCTGGTGATCACCTTCATGTACAGGGTCGCCGGCTCCAGGCAGCCGCCGGTGGACAGCTGGCCGACCATCTGCCGGTAGATCTCCTGCCAGGGCGTTTGCGACGGCGGCATGCTGGGTTTGCTGTTCTGCCGACGACGCTCCAGTTCACCCGCGTCCACCAGCAGTTCGACCCGGCGGGCGTTGAGGTCGATGTGCAGTCGGTCGTCGGTTTGCAGCAGGGCGAGGCCGCCGCCGACCGCCGCTTCCGGCGACATGTTGAGGATGGAGGGGCTGGCCGAGGTACCGCTCTGACGTCCGTCGCCCAGGCAGGGCAGGGAGGTGACGCCGCGTTTGATCAGTTCTGCCGGCGGATCCATGTTGACCACCTCGGCGCTGCCGGGGTAGCCCACTGTGCCGGCGCCGCGGATCACCAGGATGCAGCGCTCGTCGATGTCCAGGGCCGGGTCGTCGATGCGCGCGTGGTAGTCCTCCGGTCCTTCGAAGACGATGGCCCGCGCCTCGAAGCTGTTCTCCGCGCCGGGGGTGGACAGGTAGGTCTTTCGGAACGCCTCGCCCACCACCGACATTTTCATGATGGCGTTATCGAAGAAGTTGCCGCACAGCACGATGAAGCCGGCGCCGTGCTTGAGGGGCGCCTCGTAGGGCAGGATCACGTCGGCGTTGCTGGTGGCGGCGTCGCGGACTATCTCACCGATGCGCTTGCCGCTGACCGTGTTGCAGGCCTCATGCAGGCGTCCGGCTTTCTGCAATTCGTGCATCACCGCCGGCACGCCACCGGCGCGGTGGAAGCCTTCGCCCAGGTACTTGCCCGCCGGCATGCAGTTGACCAGTAGCGGCACATCGACGCCGACGCGTTGCCAGTCATCCAGCGTCAGCTCCACACCCATATGTCGCGCGATGGCGATCAGGTGCGGCGGGCAGTTGCTCGAGGCGCCCAGGGCCGAGGCCACGGCTATGGCGTTCTCGAAAGCTTCGCGGGTCATGATCTGCGACGGTCGCACGTCCTGCAGGACCAGGTCACAGATGCGCTTGCCGGTGGCGTAGGCCATCTGCCCACGCTCGCGATAGGGTGCCGGGATGCTGGCGCAACCAGGTAGCGACATGCCCAAGGCCTCGGCCAGGGCGTTCATCGACAGGGCCGTGCCCATGGTGTTGCAGTGCCCCACCGAGGGGGACGCCGCGGTGGTCATTTCCATGAAACCTTCGTAGTCGATTTCCCCCGCCGCCAGCAGCTTGCGGGCATGCCAGAGCACGGTGCCCGAGCCGATCAGCTCGCCCTTGTGGTGGCCGTCGAGCATAGGGCCGCCGGAGAGCACGATGGCCGGCAGGTCGGTGGTGGCCGCCGCCATCAGGCAGGCTGGGGTGGTCTTGTCGCAACCGGTGGTCAGGACCACACCGTCCAGTGGGTAGCCGTGGAGGATTTCCACCAGGCCCAGGTAGGCCAGGTTGCGGTCCAGGGCCGCGGTGGGCCGGCGGCTCTGTTCGGCGATCGGATGCACCGGGAATTCCATAGGAATGCCGCCCGCATCGCGGATGCCGGCCTTGACCCGCTGCGCCAGCTCCAGGTGGTGGCGGTTGCAGGGCGCCAGGTCGCTGCCGGTCTGGGCGATGCCGATGATTGGGCGGCCGGACTGCAGCTCGTCACGGGTCAGCCCGTAGTTCATGTAGCGCTCGACGTAGAGCGCGGTCATATCGGCGTGGGCCGGGTCGTCGAACCATTGCTGGCTGCGCAGGCGGCGTACGGTAGTCGATGTCATGGGCGTTGCTCTCTTGTTCTGGTGGGGCGGCCGGCGCGGAGCTGGGATCAGCGTGGCAGCAGTCCGCGTGCGGTCAGGTTGCGCATCAGGGCGCCGAGGCCGAAGGTCCAGGGCCGGGCTGCGTCGCTGTGGGTCACTTCGTTGTGCAGTCCGCCCAGCAGCGGGCTGCTGATGCTGACGCGGTCACCGGGCTTGTGGGTGAAGCCGGCGCCAGGGTGGTCACGGTCCTCGGTGGGTGCGAACAGCGTGCCGAGGAACAGCATGAAGCCGTCAGGATACTGGTGATTGCGATTCACGGTCTGCGCCACCAGCTCCAGCGGATCGCGGCTGATCTGCTCCATCGAGCTGGAACCGCGCATCTGATAACCATCGAGCCCCTGGACTTCCAGGTCCACCACACAGCGGCGCACCGCATCCAGGTCGAAACCTTCGTCGAACAGGCGGATGAAGGGCCCGATGGCGCAGGAGGCGTTGTTGTCCTTGGCCTTGCTCAACAGCAGGGCGCTACGTCCCTCGAAGTCCCGCAGGTTGACATCGTTGCCCAGGGTGGCGCCGTGGATCTGGCCACGGCTGTTGACCGCCAGTACCACCTCGGGTTCCGGGTTGTTCCATTGCGAATGCGGGTGGACGCCGATCAGGCTGGCGCTGCCCACGGCGGCGAGGACAGGCGCCTTGGTGAAAATCTCGGCGTCCGGGCCGATGCCGACTTCCAGGTACTGCGACCACATGCCCCGCTCGATGAGCACTTCCTTCAGGCGTTGCGCCTGCTCGGAGCCTGGCCGGATCGAACGCAGGTTGTCGCCGATCACCTCGCGCACCATCGCCCGCACCCCTTCGGCCAGGGCCGCATCGCCACCGGCTTTTTCCTCGATCACCCGTTCCACCATGCTGGCGGCGAAGGTCACGCCGGCGGCCTTGATCACCTGCAGATCCAGAGGGGCCAGCAGGTGGGGTTTTTCCGGGTCGGCATCCGCGCCGCTATTGGCCAACAGCTCCTCGATGCTGGTCAGGAAGGTGCCGGGGGTCTGGCGCAATGCCTGCAGCGGTGCGTCCAGCTCCAGCAGCTCGCTGAGGGTGGCGAAACGTCCGGACAGGTCGAAGACGCCATCGGCGCGCAGCACGATGGGCGAGGGGCCTGGCACCGGACCGGGAATCCAGGCGCGGCCAACCAGGGTGGCGGACAGGCCATCGACGGGCAGGGTGTTCGCAGGCGTGAGGCGGATCGACATGGTGAAAGCTTCCTGATGCGTGAAGCCTGCACGCTAGGTGGTGGCGTAGATAAACTCCAATGGCATATTCTCAATATTCGATAACCGTTGGTTATTGGGTAGTCCCATTCATCCCATCGTGGAAGCACCATGTCGGACCTGTCGTTCTCGACCTTCTGCAGCTGGCTCAAGTTCAGGCACCTGGTGCTCATCGATACCCTGGGTCGGACCCGCAACATGCACCTGGCCGCCCAGCAGATGAGCCTCAGCCAGCCGGCCCTGAGCAAGATGCTCAAGGAAATCGAAAGCCTGCTGGGCTTCGCCGTCTTCGAGCGCCAGCCGCGCAGCATGACGCCCACCGCGCTGGGCGAGCAGGTGCTGCGCTACGCCCAGCTGGCGTTGAACGACGCTCGCAGCTTCGTCGAGCAGATCAACAACCTGAGTTCCGGCGGCCACGGCCACCTGAAGGTCGGGGCCATCTTCGCCGCCACTGCAGTGGTGCTGCCGGAGGCCATAGTGCAGATCAAACAGCGCTGGCCCCTGCTGGCGATAGAAGTGGTGGAGCAGACCAGCGATCACCTGATGGAAATGCTTGAGGAGCACACCCTGGACCTGGCCATCGGTCGGTTCACCGAGCAGGGCCAGCAGCGGCGCTACGATTTCCGCGCCCTGGCGCCGGAGCCGTTCTCCATCGTGGTCAACAGCCGCCATCCGCTCTGCGAGGCTGGGCCCATGTCCCTGCAGGAGTTGGTGGAATGGCCCTGGATTCTCTATCCCAAGGGCACGCCGATCCGTGGGCGCATGGAGGATGCCTTCGCCAAGGCCCAGGTCGCCGAGCCGCGCAACACCATCGAAACCATCTCCATGCAGACCTTCCTCCAGGTCCTGCAGAGCGGCCCGATGATCGGCATGTTGCCCCGCGTGATGGTGGAGCCGCACCTCAGGAGCGGTTCGTTGAAAACCCTGGACACTCCGCTGTACCTGGCGCCCCAGGATTACGGCATTCTCACCCGCAAGGGCGAGCCGCTGGTGGGGCGCGCCCTGGAGTTCGCCGAGATCCTGCTGGAGAACGCCCGCCGTACGCAGGTAGCCCAAGACTAAAATCAATAACCCTGCGTTATCGATTAATCCAAAAATGCCATTGGGATTGCATCGATCGGTCACCTAGATTAGCGGCCATCGCTTTCGATTGGTCAGAACGCCCGCCTGTCCACGCCGTCCGCTGCACGCCACGCCTCCCGTGGGCAGGGCAGCGCCAGGGCGATCAGCGCAGGTGAAATGCGCAATCGGCGACCCTGTTAATAACAACAATCAGGCATGTCACGTGCCTAAGGGTTAGCACAATGCAAAGAGTCCCAGAACACTCGCACGCCCCCGTTGGCGCTCCTGACCTCGCCAGCGAGGACCGGCTCTATCGCAAGGTCATCCTGCGTACGCTGCCCATCCTGCTGTTGTGCTACATCGCGGCCTATCTCGATCGGGTCAATATCGGATTCGCCAAGCTCGACATGCTCGGCGACCTGCAATTCAGCAATACCGTCTATGCCCTCGGCGCCAGCGTGTTCTTCTGGGGCTATTTCATCTTCGAAGTTCCCAGCAACCTGCTGCTGCATCGCTTCGGCGCGCGCTTCTGGATCACCCGGATCATGATTACGTGGGCCGTGGTGTCGATGGCCGTGGCCTTCACAGCGCCCCTGGCGGCGTTCTTCCACGTCGAGGCCAGCACCATGTTCTATGTGCTGCGCTTCCTGCTCGGTATCTGCGAAGCCGGCTTCTTCCCCGGGGTCATCCTCTATCTCAACTACTGGTTCCCGACCCACCGGCAGAGCCGGGTGATGTCCGGCTTCCTGATCGCCCTGCCCATCAGCCTGACCCTGGGCGGCGTGCTATCGGGCTGGCTGATGACCTCCATGAATGGTGTGCACGGCCTGTCCGGTTGGCAGTGGATGCTGCTCATCGAAGGCCTGCCGTCGATCGTCATGGCCGTGGTGGTGTTCACCTTCCTCTGCGACGGTATCGATTCGGCCAAGTGGCTGTCGGCCGCCGAAAAGGCCGTGCTCAAGGCCAACCTCAAGCAGGACGACCAAGGTAAGGCCTCACGCCTGGGCGAGGTGTTCTTCAACCCGCGCGTGTGGCTGCTGGTACTGATCCTGCTGACCTTCAATACCGGTTTCTACGGTTTGGCGTTCTGGATGCCGTCGATCATCAAGAGCACCGGCGTTACCAACACCCTGCACATCGGCCTGCTTACCGCCATTCCCTATGGTGTGGCGCTGGTGGCGATGCTGCTCAACGCCCGGCACTCCAACCGCACCGGCGAGCGCCGGCTGCACGCGGCGATTCCGGCCTTCATCGGCGGCACCGGGCTGATCCTCAGCGCCGTGTTCGCCCACAGCCCGGTGCTCTCGGTGCTGTTCCTCACCGTGGCCGCCTCGGGCATCCTCAGCCTGATGCCGATCTACTGGACCTTGCCGGGCAGCGTGCTTTCCGGTGTCGCCGCAGCCGCCGGCATCGGCATGATCAACGCCTTCGGCAACCTGTCCGGCTTCACCGGCTCGATGATCACCGCCATGGCGGAATCCCTGACCGGCGACATCAACAACGGCACCTACGTCCTGGCCCTGTGCCTGTTCGTCAGCGGTGGCCTGATCCTGGCGATTCCCGCCAGCATGCTCGGCAGGTCCGCCGAACGCCGGCCCGCATGCCAGACGGAAGGGGATATGGCGGTGAGCCAAGCATGAGCCCTGGGGCTCGCCACTGACCACAAGGCCCGCCTCCAGGCGGGCCTTTGCGTTTCTCCAGGGGGGCGGCTGTCCGCCCAGGGCCGGCTACGACAGACAGACGGCGCTTGCCAGCGTTGTGCCGACGCCGCCAAATCTGCGTTATTATCCGCCGCCCTCCCGTGGCCCTTTGGCTGTATAGGCGGATGTATAATTGTTTTCGCGCCATCGCGCTCGCAGGTTCAGCTCCCATGACACAGCTTTCCGAACGCTTTCTGGTCCAGGCCCATCTTGCCGCCAAGCAGCCCAAGCCGCTGACGGCCGAGGAGGAGGCGCACTACCGTGCCGCCATTGCTGCTGAGCTGAAGGCCAGGGACGCGGTACTGGTCGCGCACTATTACTGCGATCCGGTGATCCAGGCGCTGGCTGAGGAAACCGGTGGTTGCGTCTCCGACTCCCTGGAGATGGCCCGCTTCGGCAACCAGCATTCGGCGCAGACCGTGGTGGTTGCCGGCGTGCGCTTCATGGGCGAGACCGCGAAGATTCTCAACCCGGAAAAACGCGTGCTGATGCCGACCCTGGAGGCCACCTGCTCCCTCGACCTGGGTTGCCCGGTGGACGAGTTCTCGGCGTTCTGTGACCAGCATCCCGAGCGCACCGTGGTGGTCTACGCCAATACCTCGGCCGCGGTGAAGGCACGTGCCGATTGGGTGGTGACTTCCAGTTGTGCGCTGGAGATCGTCGAGAGCCTGATGGACAACGGCGAAACGATCATTTGGGCACCGGACCAGCACCTGGGCCGATACATACAGCGTGAAACCGGTGCCGACATGCTGCTCTGGGATGGTGCCTGTATCGTTCACGAAGAGTTCAAGGCCAAGCAGCTACAGGATATGAAGGCGCTGTATCCGGATGCAGCGGTGCTGGTGCACCCTGAATCCCCTGAAGCGGTGATCGAGCTGGCCGACGCGGTCGGTTCCACCAGCCAACTGATCAAAGCGGCGCAGACCCTGCCGAACAAGATGTTCATCGTCGCAACCGATCGCGGCATCTTCTACAAGATGCAGCAGCTGTGCCCGGACAAGCAGTTCATCGAGGCCCCCACAGCTGGCAATGGCGCGGCCTGCCGCAGTTGCGCCCACTGCCCGTGGATGGCCATGAACACCCTGGAGCGCACCCTGCAATGCCTGCGCGAAGGCACGAACGAAATCTTCGTCGATCCGGCCTTGGTTCCGAAGGCGATCAAACCGCTCAAGCGAATGTTGGACTTCACCCAGGCTGCACGAATGAAACAGGCCGGTAACGCCTGATTCCTCTCCATGAAAAAGCCCGGACTCGTCCGGGCTTTTTTGTATCTGGGCTGAGCCTGGGGCTTGATGCGGCGATCAGCGCATCATCTGTTTAAGCATCCTCTGTTGCTCAGCCAGTTCCTGCTGGCGGGCGTCTATGCGTGCGGCAAGCGGGAAGTTGCCACTGGCGCGACGCTTGGCGAAGTCCAACTGCTCGATCGCCTGATCGTAGTCGCCCACCAGGGCGAAGAATTCGGCGCGGGCCTGGTGCAGGCCAATGGTATTGCCGGCCAGGCCACGCACTTCCGCCACCTGGTACCACACATCCGGATCGTTCGGCCGGCTCTTGAGCAGGCCGTCGAGCACCTTCTCGGCGTCCTTCGGTTTGTTCTGCTTGATCAGCAGGTCGCTACGCATCTGTTTCAGCGGGTAGTTATTGGGGTATTGCGCGAGCAGGCGGTCGACGCGCTGTTGGGCATCAGGCAATCGATTGGCGGTGATGTCGAGGTCGACCTGAGCCAGGTTGTAGACGATCTCGTTCGGCGCCTTGGCCAGGAGCGGCGCCAGGTTGTCGCGAGCCTGATTGAGCTGTCCACCCTTGATCTGGGCGATCGCCAGGCCGTAGCGGGCTGCGTCCAGCTTCGGGTCTTCGTCGAGCTGGGCGCGGAAGCGCTTGGCAGCGATGCCCGGGGTCTCCTCGAACATGAGTTGCACGCGAGCGCGCATCAGCTGGTAGCGCAGGCTGTTCTCGACGCCCCCCGGCGGCAACTGTTCGGCGCGGTTGCGCGTGTCGGCGATACGATTCTCGGTCACCGGGTGGGTGAGGAGGAATTCCGGCGGTTTGGCGTCATAGCGGTACTGACGCATCAGGCGTTCGAACATGCGTGGCATGGCGCGCGGGTCGTAGCCAGCCTTTTCCAGATTGAGCAGACCGATGCGGTCGGCCTCCTGTTCGTTCTGCCGGGAGAAGCGGCGTTGTTCCTGAATGGCAGCGGCCTGTGTGCCCATGATCGCGGCCATGCCGGCATCGCCAGCGCCGGCTGCGGCGGCAACGATGCCCGCGAGCATCGCAGCCATCACCGGAATCTGCATGCGCTGTTGGGCCTCTACGCCACGGGCGAAGTGGCGTTGCGACAAGTGCGCCAATTCGTGCGCCAGTACCGAGGCGTACTCGGCTTCGGTAGGGGCGTAGAGGAAGAGACCGCCGTTGACACCG
Source organism: Pseudomonas sp. DY-1 (assembly GCF_003626975.1). Taxonomy (NCBI): domain Bacteria; kingdom Pseudomonadati; phylum Pseudomonadota; class Gammaproteobacteria; order Pseudomonadales; family Pseudomonadaceae; genus Pseudomonas; species Pseudomonas sp. DY-1. The sequence goes on from NZ_CP032616.1 coordinate 5,638,792, forward strand.
ATGATCCCGCCGGGGGCGGCGAAGGCGTTCAATTGCGGGCTATTGAGCAGGACGAACTCCAGGCGGCGGTCCTGCAACTGGCTGGTTTCGGCCAGGCGATAGACGCTGGTCTCCACGTAGTCTTTAAGCTGCGGGTCATTGAGTTGCGGCACTTGGCCACGCAGCAGACTCAGCCAGGCGCGGCCGAGTTGATGTTCCTGTTCCGGAGAGACGATCGAAGAGCTGGAGTCCCCCAGCGACGGCAGGTCGTCGGCCATGAGGGGGGGAGCGAGAAAACAGGCAAGCGTCAGCAGAGTGGGGCGCAGAAGATTCATGCACTGGGCTCGTTGGCGGCAAAGGCCTAACTGTAGCCTCCGGCGCTGCTGGCTGGCCAGCGGAGCTCTGCCTTCTGTATCCTAACCGCCCGCTCAAGTATTCCCGCCCCGCGACCTTCCCGAGCGACCCGCCAGGCGCCCTTCCGGAGACTCACCATGACTGACGCTGCCAGTCGAACCGATGATTTCGACGTCGAACTGGATGCCAGTGGCCTGAACTGCCCCTTGCCCCTGCTCAAGGCCAAGCTCGAGCTCAATCGCCTGAACAGCGGAGCGGTGCTCAAGGTGATCGCTACCGACGCTGGTTCCCAGCGCGATTTCCGCGCCTTCGCACAATTGGCCGGGCACCAGTTGCTGCGTGAAGAGGTCGAAGACGGCGTATTCCGCTACTGGTTGCGCAAGGCCTGACCACGGCTTGTCGAGTGGGTCTTTCAAGGATTTCTGATGCTCAAGGTGCTTCGCGATTGGGTCCAGCGCTACTTCTCTGATGAAGAAGCCGTGGTGCTGGCTGTGGTCCTCGTTCTCGGCTTCACGATCGTTCTGACTCTTGGCAACATGCTGGCGCCTGTGTTGGCGGGCATGGTCCTGGCGTTCCTCATGCAGGGGCTGGTCAACCTATTGGAGCGTCTGCGACTGCCGCAAACGCTGGCGGTCTGGATCGTCTTCGCGCTGTTCATCGGTGCCCTGGCCTTGATTCTCGGCGTGCTGGTGCCGTTGCTCTGGCAACAGTTGAGCAAGTTGTTCCAGGAGCTGCCAGGCATGCTTGGCGAATGGCAGTCGTTGCTGCTGCTCCTGCCCGAGCGCTATCCGCATCTGGTGACCGATGAGCAGGTACTGAAGGCCATCGAGGTGACCCGCAGTGAAGTCGCCAAGTTCGGCCAGTGGGCACTGACCTTCTCCCTGTCCAGCCTGCCGCTGCTGGTCAACATCATGATCTACCTGGTCCTGGTGCCGATCCTGGTGTTCTTCTTCCTCAAGGACAGGGTGATGATCGGGCGCTGGATCAGCGGCTACCTGCCACGCGAACGCGGATTGATGACGCAGGTCTGGGACGAAGTGAACATCCAGATCGCCAATTACATTCGAGGCAAGGTGATCGAGATCGTCATCTGCGGATCGGTGACCTATGTGGCATTCGTCTGGCTTGGCCTGAACTATGCGGCGCTGCTGGCCCTGCTGGTGGGGCTCTCGGTGGTCGTGCCCTACATCGGCGCCGTGGTGGTAACCGTGCCGGTCGCCCTGATTGCCCTGTTCCAGTGGGGCTGGAGCGACCAGTTCATCTACCTGATGGTGGTCTACACCGTGATCCAGACCCTGGACGGCAATGTCCTCGTGCCGTTGCTGTTCTCCGAAGCAGTGAACCTGCACCCGGTGGCGATCATCTGCGCCGTGCTCCTGTTCGGCGGACTCTGGGGCTTCTGGGGGGTGTTCTTCGCCATTCCCCTGGCTACCTTGTTCAAGGCTGTACTGGATGCCTGGCCGCGAGCCGACCCGAGAAATGCCATGGCGCAGTAAATGGGTCTGGAAAGCGCATTTCCATGCGCACATCCCTTGATCGGATAAACGAAAAAGGCCGCGATTGCGGCCTTTTCTCATTGGGGCAGGGTCAGCCCTTGTTTAACGCCTCGGCAGCGGCGAGCACCGCATCCACGTGACCGGGTACCTTCACGCCGCGCCACTCCTGGCGTAGTACACCGTCCTTGTCGATCAGGAAGGTGCTGCGGTCCACGCCCATGTACTCCTTGCCATAGAGCTTCTTCAGCTTGATCACGTCGAAAAGCTGGCAGAGCGATTCATCCTTGTCGGAGATCAGCTCGAAGGGGAACTCCTGCTTGCACTTGAAGTTCTCGTGAGACTTCATGCCATCGCGGGAGATGCCGAAAATGGCGGTGTTCGCAGCCAGGAAGGCGGCATGCCGGTCACGAAAACCCTGGCCTTCGGTGGTGCAGCCGGGGGTGCTGTCCTTCGGGTAGAAATAGAGCACTACCTGCTTGCCCTTGAGCGCGGACAGGCTGATCTCCAGGCCGCTGGTGGCCTGGGCGGTGAAGTCGGCGACGGGTTGGTTCAGGGAAACGGCCATGTCTGCTTGCTCCTCAGGGGTGTTGCGGGCGCCAGGGTTCGATCAGGGCGTCCAGGTTCAGTGCATCGGCGAAGTCCAGGAACTGGTCGCGCAGCCAGCTGATTTGGGTGCCGGCGGGCAGAGTCACGGTAATCGTGGCGTTGAGCATGGTGCCGCCAGTCTGCGGTGCCTGGTAGGTATCGCAGGTGAGGTTTTCCAGCTCGACACGGTGATCGATGAAAAACTGGCACAGCTCGTTGAGGATGTCCGGGCGATAGGCTGCGCTGATGTAGGCCACGTAGGGCAGTGCCTGGGGGCGAGTTTCCATGGCGCTGCTGCGGGTCATGTTGGCGGTAAAGCCATGGCGCTTGGCCAATGCCGCCACACCTGACTCCAGGCGCGCCAGGCCATCCCAACTACCGGAAACTTGCAGCACCAGGGCGCTGAACTCGCCGTGGCGGGTCAGGCGGCTGCTGACCACGGCGCAGCGGTTTTCCTGGCTGGCGCGGCACAGCACGTTGGTCAGCTCCATCGGGTTGCGGCCCAGGGCACTGATCAAAAGGAATTGTTCGCGGGGCGGGGTGGTGGACATGCAGCATTCCTAGAGCGAGGGGAGGGCGGCCGAGGCCACACTGTTCAAACGGGGAAGGTTAGCGAAAAGCGTCGCCGAGGGAAATGCTGTAACCGCCTGACGGCGCTTGCGTTCACCTTGTGCAAGGCCAGAGCCGACAGTACCATTACGGCTCACTTTTTCCGGCAGGAGCGGTTGCATGATTGCGGGCAGTATGGTGGCACTGGTTACGCCCATGGATGCGCAGGGTCAATTGGACTGGGACAGCCTTTCCAAACTCGTTGACTTCCATCTTCAAGAGGGCACCAACGCCATAGTCGCCGTCGGCACCACGGGCGAGTCCGCCACACTCGACGTCAACGAGCACGTCGAAGTGATCCGCCGCGTCGTCGACCAGGTCAATGGCCGCATCCCGGTAATCGCCGGCACCGGTGGCAATTCCACTCGTGAGTCGGTCGAACTGACCGCTGCTGCCAAGCAAGTCGGCGCCGATGCCTGCCTACTGGTGACCCCTTACTACAACAAGCCGACGCAGGAAGGCCTGTACCAGCACTTCCGCCATATCGCCGAAGCCGTGGCCATTCCGCAGATTCTCTACAACGTTCCCGGCCGTACCGTATGCGACATGCTTCCGGAAACCGTTGAGCGCCTGTCGAAGATCGGCAACATCATCGGCATCAAGGAAGCCACTGGCGACCTGCAGCGCGGCCAGGAAGTACTGAACCGAGTCAGCAAGGATTTCCTCGTTTATTCCGGTGACGACGCTACTGCCGTCGAACTGATGCTGATGGGCGGCAAGGGCAATATCTCGGTTACCGCCAACGTTGCCCCGCGCGCCATGGCTGATCTCTGCGCTGCCGCCATGCGTGGCGAAGCCGAAGCCGCTCGCGCCATCAATGACAAGCTGATGCCGCTGCACAAGGCTCTTTTCATCGAATCGAACCCGATCCCGGTGAAATTCGCCCTGCACGAAATGGGTCTGATTCCCGACGGCATTCGCCTGCCGTTGACCTGGCTCAGCCCGCGTTGCCATGAGCCTCTGCGCCAAGCCATGCGCCAGTCCGGCCTACTTGCCTAATCCAAGGAAACATTCCGCATGAAGCGACTGGCCGGACTCTCCGCTCTCGCCCTGATCATTTCCAGCACCAGCGGTTGCGGCTGGCTCTGGGGCCAAGATGGCTATTTCCGTGATCGCGGTAGCGATTACCTGGAAGCACGCCAGACGGCCCCCATGCAGCTTCCGCCGGACGTTGATTCCAAGCCGCTCGACCCGTTGCTGCCGGTACCGATGAACGTTGCCGACAGCCGCGCTGAAGGTGAATACGAGGTACCGCGCCCTCAGGCCCTGCAGGGCAAGGGTGAAGTCAGCGACTACAGCCTGCAGAAGAGCGGTGACTCCCGTTGGGTGGTTGCCCAGCGCGTACCGGCCGAAGTCTGGCCTGTAGCCCGCCAGTTCTTCGAGAACGGTGGTTTCCGCATTGCCGACGAGCGTCCGCAGACCGGCGAGTTCAGCACTGACTGGCAGCGCCTCGACCAGCTCTCCGGTCCCCTGGCCCGTCGCCTGGGTAGCCGTGTCAGCGGAGTCGAGCCGGACAGCGAAGTCCGTGCTCGCGTACGTATCGAGCCGGGTGTTCAGCGCAACACCAGCGAAATCTTCGTTACCACTGTCAGCCGTCCAGCTGGCAGCACTGCCGACACCGGTTGGCCCAGCCGTTCCGACAACGCGAGCCTGGAAGCCGCGCTGCTGGATGAAATGCTGGCCAGCATGGCCCGCAGTTCCGAACAGGGCGGATCCGTGTCGTTGCTCGCCGCCCGCGACTTCGATGCGCCGAGCCGCGTGACCCTTTCCGAAGATGGCAACGGCAACCCCATGCTCAGCCTAGGCGCCGACTTCGATCGTTCCTGGTCCAGCGTCGGTCGTGCCCTGGAAACCGGCGACGTCCGCGTCGACGACATCAACCGCAGCCTGGGTGTCTACTACATCAACCTCGCCGAAGGCGCCGAGAAGAAAGACGAGAAGCCCGGCTTCTTTAGCAGCCTTTGGGGTAGCGACGCCAGCGAGGAAGAAATCGAAGCCCGCGCCGAACGCTACCAGGTCCGCCTGACCCGCGTTGGCGATAGCGTTCAGGTAACCGTGGAGAAGGACATCAACACCGTGGCCCCCGCCGATGTGGCGCGCCGCGTGCTGACCCTGATTCAGGAAAACCTCGGCTAAGAGCAAAAGGTGCGCCGCGTAGCGGCGGATCGTGGAAACAAGAAGGCGAAACCCCCGGGTTTCGCCTGTTTCGTTTGATAAAGGCGGAAAACGACATGAGCACACCCACCACCCTCAGCCTGAAGAAGATCTACTCGGGGAAGGTTCGCGACCTCTACGAAATCGACGACAAGCGCATGCTGATGGTCGCCACTGACCGCCTTTCCGCGTTCGACGTGATCCTCGACCAGCCCATTCCGGAGAAAGGCAAGATCCTTACTGCCATCTCCAACTTCTGGTTCGACAAGCTATCCAACGTCGTTCCCAACCACTTCACCGGTGACAAGGTCGAAGACGTCGTTCCCGCCGCCGAATTGCCCCTGGTGGAAGGCCGCGCGGTAGTAGCCAAGCGCCTTAAGCCCGTTGCTGTCGAAGCCATCGTGCGCGGCTACATCGTTGGCTCCGGCTGGAAGGAGTACCAGAAGAGCGGCACCGTCTGCGGCATCCAGCTGCCGGCCGGCCTGAAGGAAGCTTCCAAGCTGCCGCAACCCATCTTCACCCCCTCGACCAAGGCTGCCGTCGGCGACCACGACGAGAACATCTCTTTCGAGCAGTGCGAAGCCATCATCGGCAAGGAACTGGCCGCCAAGGTCCGTGACACCGCCATCGCCCTGTACAGCACCGCCGTCGAGTACGCCGCCACCCGCGGCATCATCATCGCCGACACCAAGTTCGAGTTCGGCATCGACGAAGACGGTACCTTGACCCTGATGGACGAAGTGCTGACTCCCGATTCCAGCCGCTTCTGGCCGGTGGAAAGCTACGTCGAAGGCAAGAACCCGCCGAGCTTCGACAAACAGTTCGTGCGCGACTGGCTGGAGTCTACCGGCTGGAACAAGGAGCCGCCGGCACCTGCCGTACCCGCCGACGTCGCCCAGAAGACCGCTGACAAGTACCGCGAAGCGCTGACCAAGCTGACTTCCTGATCCATGCGTACCCCTCTCACTGTGGGAGAGGGGCTGCGGTGAGGGGTTGCCCGCACCTCGAATTTCCCCTCATTACCGCAACCATCTGAAACCACGCGAAAAAATCTCGCCACGGGCTTCGCCAATGGCCGATGAACTGGTATGATGCGCGCCGTTCGGGAAGATGCCGGAGTGGCCGAACGGGACGGATTCGAAATCCGTTGTGTCAGCAATGGCACCTAGGGTTCAAATCCCTATCTTCCCGCCATATTCAAAAGCCTAAACCCCTGAAATTCTTAGAGTTTCAGGGGTTTTTGCTTTCTGGCTTTTGCCAAGTGTCGAGAAGTGTCGAAGCATGGAGAGTGAGCTTGGCACTCGAAGCCGTTAAACTGCGCCGCACACGGTCAGGCCATTAGCCACTATATGGGCCCCCCACCGAGCCTGACCAGCCAGACAAAGTAGATGCTCGAAAGGAGTCGACATGGCGAAGTTCCTCAACACCAGTGCTACCAACTACTTCCTCGAGGAAATGATCAAGAACGCCAAGGATCGCTTGGTACTGATCAGTCCCTTCCTCAAGCTCAACGACCGGATGAAGGAGCTGCTGGCCGACAAGGACCGCCTTAAGATCGACGTACGTATCGTCTATGGGAAGAGCGAGCTGCAGCCCGAGGAAATCAACTGGCTAAAGGAACTGAGCTACGTACGCACCAGCTTCTGCAAGAACCTGCACGCGAAGTGCTACCTGAATGAAGACCTGTGCATCATCACCAGCCTGAACCTCTATGAGTTCAGCCAGGTGAATAACAACGAGATGGGCGTACTCATCCGTCGCTCTGATGATCCCGAGCTGTACAAGGATGCCTATGAAGAGGCACAGCGGATCATCCGTATCAGCGACGAGGTGCGCATCACCATGGAGCGCATCGCTGCCGACGCCGAGGTGAAGCAGGATAGCGAGGAGGTATCGGAGAAACTCACTTCCTCCAAGCTCGCCCAGAAGCTGGGCCTCAAGACGCCCGAACTCATCGAGAAGCTCATTGCCCTGGAACTCCTCGAGGACCGTGACGGCAAGCCTTACATCACCCAGAAAGGCAAGGACGCAGGCGGCGAGTTCCGCATGAGCCCCAAGTTCGGCCCTTACTTCCTGTGGCCCGATAGCCTCGCCGTTTAAGCCTGCTTACCCTTCCAGCAGGCTCACAAAGTCCATCTGCGGCCCAAGCCTGACTGCCTCTTCGAGGTGGTCAGGTGCAAGATGCGCATAGCGCATCGTCATCGCCACCGTGGTATGCCCCAGAATCTTCTGTAGGGTCAGGATGTTCCCGCCGTTCATCACAAAGTGGCTGGCGAAGGTATGCCGCAGCACGTGTGACGACTGCCCGGCTGGAACCGGTATGCCGGATACGCCCAGGGTCTGGTCGAAGCTGTTGAGACATTTCGAGAACAGGCCATGCCGCTTGAAGTGATCCAGGATGCGTTGCTCCAGGACGGGATTGATCGGCACCGAGCGGGTTCGCTTCCCCTTGGTATTCACGAATAGCACTCGTCCATCCTTGACCTGGTGCGGAGTCAGCGCCTGCGCTTCACCCCATCGAGCGCCCGTAGCCAGGCAGATTGCGGCAATCATGGCGACGTGGGGAGTCCTGCAGCGCTTGTGGATAACTGCGAAGAGTTGCCGGACCTGGTCATCGTTCAGATAGGCCAACTCCCGCTCCTGCAGGCGCAGCGGGCGTACCCGGACAAGCGGGTTGGGGTAGTCGATCTCTTCCAGCTGGAACAGCACATTGAACACCGCACGTAGGTAGGCGAGCCGGTTGTTCAGCGTCTTCGGATTCGCCCCCTTCTTGAGCATCGAGGCGCGGTACTCGGCGTAGTCTTTGCCCGTCATCCGCACTGCAATCGGGTTGCCCAGGTCCTTGGCCATGGAGTCGAGCAGGCGTCGTCGTGCATCTCCATCAGCCAAGGTGTGGGCATGCAGCACGGCCCAGCGGTCAATCAAGTCCAGCAGGCGACGTGTGTCCCGAGGGCGGGGCGACCAGTCCGGGGTGCCAATGCATTTGGCCCGGCAGATGGCTTCGAAGCGCTGCGCCTCACCCTTGGTCTTCACCGTCTTGCGGAAGCGGCGACCCTTGATCGGTTCGGTATCGACTTTCCAGCGGCCATCCGGCAGTTGCTCGATAGCCATCAGACCGCACGCCCCCATCGGACGACGCGTTCCTCCAGGAGCTGCTTGATGCGTTTGTAGAGGGCCCGCTCATCCATGCCCTTGTGGGCGTAGTGGTCACGGATCACCGGCCAGCACTCCCAGTTGCGGAGGCTGGCAAAGGCCTTTTTTGCCCCCACCCGTTCCCGGGCCACCAGGCTGATGAAGTTGCCGATGAACAGGTCCACGTTCTTCCCGGAGAAGCCCTGCGAGGTCTTGTAGTGGCGCTTGTAGTGGGTACGCCCGGCGAGGGAGACGGCGGGCACGGAGACTTTCGTGTCCTGCCGCAGCAAGGTCCAGAACGCATCGAACACGCCCTTGCTGGAGCACAGGCGGAAGGATTCCAGACCGTACTGGAACAGTCCGTCCAGATGCGGGGCAAGGTCGCGGTAGGTGCGGCTGTCGATCATGGCACCGGTGTCCATGCTGGCCGAGCCGTCGGCAAACTGCTGGACGATGGAGTGGTGGAAGCGCAGCTCCACGCGCCACACCGGGGCCTGGGCGTCGTAGTTCTGGTCATCGTCCGGGGCGAAGGGGTTGTCCATGGTCTTCCACACCGACTGCCAGTAGTCGAGCTTGTCGATGCTGTACGCCTGCAGGGACTTGTCGTAGATGGCCAGTTGCATGCCCGAGGCGGAGCCGAACAGGAACGACTGGCCGTTGCCATAGGAGACGGCTTCCCCGTCATAGAACACTTCGTTGATGCCGGTGATGCTGCGGCGGGTACGGGCCCGGCAAAGCAGACGGTCCATCAGGTCCTTCGGCGGTTGCCAGCCTTGCACGTCCAGGGCGAGGTGGACGGCACACTGGTTGGCCTCCATGCATTGCAAGGCGGCCTTGGCGAAGCGGTCCATCCACTCCTGCAGCACGTCAGGGGGCGAGGACTGGATGGCATGCGGGCTGACCTCAATCTTCATGTGCGCACCGATCACATCGGCCTTCACGTTGAAGTTCTTCAGAAGCAGCACAAAGCCCAGGTCGTTGTTCTGCAGCTTGTACTGGTAGCCGGAATCCCGGCTGACGCGCCCGGCATGCCACTGGTGCCCGGCAAAGCTGACCAGACCGCTTTCCTCGAACAGGGCCAGCACCTCGGGCCGGACCATGCCCCGGTACAACTGGCGCACGGTATCCACGCGGCAGCCCAACAGGCGGACCTTCGACAGGTTGGTCATGCGGGCCGCCTTCGGATCGAAGAACAGACGGGAGTTCCGGCACTCCTGGCCGGTCTGCAAATCGACGCGAATCTGGTCTACAGCTTTCCTCATGTCGTCAAACTCCATGAAATGACACGAATTGAAACGGCGTTAAGCCGTTGATAGGACGTGCTACAGGGACGTCCCGCAGGCCGCTTGAGCGCGGGTCCCACCCGCACGCGGGAGCCCTCCCGCGCTCACGCGTTTGCGCGGTACGCGCTGTGCGCGTATCCGTGCAAAACGCGTGTGCGCTCGGGTTTTCACACAGTTCCCGGGGAGGGCTGATCGAGGTGATCGAGGGGAAGTGGCCTTCTGACCAGCAGGGGAACAGCAGGCTTTCCAGCGGGGGAGGGGGTTCCCGGAACTGAACCCGGGGAAGGACGGCCAGGGCGGCCAGAAGGAACAGCGAGCCCAGCAGGGCCGTGAAAACACCAAGGGCGCCGCCCTTGTCATCCCGCTCTTGCCGCCGAGGGCTCGGGAGCGCGGGGCGGAAAAGCTGCCCCACACTCCCCAGCCGAGGCTGTTCGGGCAGGAGTACGGTCAAGGGTGCGCTGCGCCCGTGCTTCCGTTCGCCGGAACGGTGGAGCTGTTCCGACGAGCCGGGAGCGCGGCCCCTGACCGGATCAGGCCGCCGAGCGCGGGTGGAAGCTGGTCGGCGCCTTCCAGCGGGCGGCGGTGCAGCGTGGTGAGGGTGCGGATGTCACACCAGAAGATTTCGTTCGGGAACTGCTCTTCCTGAAGCGCGTTGAAGCACAGGAAGTGGCCTTCCTTCACAAGGCCCGGTATGGGCGCTACCAGTCCGACGATGTGGAAGCAACGCCAGAGGGATTCGGGTTCGTCTTCCAGGACCAACTCCATCATCACCGTCTGGCCGATCAAGGAAGTGGCGGTGGTCGCGTTCAGGTTGAGGTCGGGGCTAGTCATTGGCGTAGCCCCCCTCATCGAACTGATCCTTGCCCTGCTCCAGGTCCTGGCACAGGCGCTCCAGGTTCACCAGTTGGGAGTTCTTCACCTTTACGGCTGGAATGGTGCCCGTCTTGATCCAGCCCATCACGGTGTCGTCGGAGACGCCGCACATGTTGGCGAAGGCTTCCGGGCTGCACACCGCGTCGTAGTGGCCAGCGGGCAGGTTGCTGAGGTCGAGGGGTTGATTGATGCCGTTCATGCGGTCCACTCCTGTTCCAGAAGCCACTGGCGGAGCAGGGCGCAGTTCACCATGCGCAGCTTGCCGAGCTTCACCGAGGGGATGATTCCCCGATACACCCAGGCGCGGGCGGTGTCGCAGGTGACACCGTTGCGATCTGCCCAGGCGGCGATGGGTTCTACGTCCTGTTGCGGGCCGACCAGGTTGGTCGGGGAGAGCTCTTCCAGTTCCATGCTCGTTCCGTCACTATTCGTGGCTATTAACAGGGATAACGATTGATAAATAATTTATCAGCCGCAGGCATAGTAACCGTGATAAATAATTTGTCAATAAATTATTTATCAATTATTAGAGCTTTTAGGAATGATTGAAGAGCGTCTTAGAACGCTTGTCCGCCACATCGGCGCGACCCGACTTGCCGACGCGACCTCGATCAAGGAGCGTCAGCGCTGGCAGACGGTCGCTACAAACCGAAAGGTGAAGGCTCGTGTTGAGGATTTGGAGGAGCTGCTGAGGGCGTTCCCCCAATACGAACTATGGCTTCTTAAAGGCGAGGTTGACCCGGCTAAGGGCCAAGTCTCGCCTGAATACGAAGGAGCTCATCCAGGCGTGGAATAGCTGTCACCACGCTGAAACGGCCAAAGGGAATGAGGGCACGTTATGAGAGCAGACAGGGAAGATGCACCCACCTACCTGCGGACCCGCAACCACGCTAATCACGTCACTAAATGGGCTTTCGCCTGCATTTCGGCAGTTGGCATCACCAGTGGAACCCTCTACTGGGCCGGATCGGCTATGCCAAAGCTCCAGGTTATGCAGAAAGTTGTTTCTACGACTGCGCCCGCAACACAGAAAGGTCCGGATCACTGGGATCGTGTGGTCGAAGAGCAGTTCAGGAAGGACATGGCCAAGAGTCAGGAAGCGGCCTATGTGAGCGTGCCCACCCCACTACCCGAAGCACAGAAGCCCAAGCAAACGATCTTCCACGAAGGCAACTACATCCCTCGCGGCGCTGTGAACACGATCAGCCTGGCTCCGGCGGCACCTCTGCCGGAGAACCCGCCCGAAAGGCGCAAGATGAAAGTGACGATCGTCAGCCAGGAAGACAAGAAGAGTGTCTGCAACTACTACAAGGCAGGAAGTGTGGAGAAGAGGAATTGTCGTCAGTACATAGGCCTTGAATACCGGAACAAGTAATCAGGGTGACGACATGGGAGCCGACCATTCCAGCCGTTTCAACACGGAGCAACCAACTCCTCAACGATCAACATCTTCGCGGGCGCCCGAACGATCAGCCGCACTGTGTCGCCCTGGATCGCCGCAACCTCGATCTCTATCCCGTGAGTGAGCAACAGTCGCATCAGCTCCTCACTCGCCCTGCCTTCCAGGATGTTCAGCGACAGAACATCACCCTTCCGACACTCGCTTTTCTCATCCCCTTTTCGGTAGATTTTGTAGCGCTATGGAGGATTTGGTGGGGAGGGGGAGTAGCGTGCGATTAGTTCTTCTTATGGTTGGCCTGGTTAGGGGGCATAAATGAGGCTCAAGAATTTTCTGTTAAGTCTCTGTGTTGGCTTGTTTCTGGGCGGTGTCGTTTACATTTTTTCCGTTTTAGAGGGTGGGAGAAATGTAATTTTCGTTTCCCTTGCTGTGTTTTTTACTGCTCCGATTGCTGCACTTAGCTCTCCTGATTTTAGTTTGTTCGCTGGGCTGAGAGGTTTGTTTTTATTTGATTGGGTCGTAATCTTCGTAGTGTGCTTGTTTGTGCTGTTTTCTTATCCTGGGGGTATTTTCACTTCTCTGATATATGCTTTCTGTGCTTTTTTTGTGGTTTTGGCTGGCGGTGTTTCGGTGCGACGAAAAAGAGCCTATTCAATTCAAAGTGAAAAATAAGGAGAAAAAGCGGATAGATTTATGTGCGCTCGGCAAAGCTTGGTTGCCTGTAGGGAAAAGAGGCTGATTTATTTTATACCCCTAGATGTGCGAAGGGAGTTCATGTGAGTAGGCGTTGAGTCGCTCGCGAAAAATAAGGATGAGCGAAATGGCTGCTTTGAAACTGATTAATACAGTAGCGCTGCTGGCAGCATCCCTACTCCTGAGTGCCTGCTTTCCGGTCTACAAAACTCTACAGCCCTATGCTGAGGCGCAGGTGTTCGATGAGTCCGGGAAGCGATTGTCCGGCACGAAGACAGAGGTTGCTCTTATAAGTCGTGCATCTCCGTACGGCTATGAGCAATTCAGGACGGTTGTTCATCCTGGGCCTGCAGGCATCGCCAGGTTTTACAAGGTCAAGGACTTTCGATTCGAGTCCTTAACGATGCATGGGATTCAGAGTTTTACCTGGAGTTGGTGCGTAAAAAGTAAAGGTTACGAAACGGTTACTAAATCCTATCGAAGTGATGAACAATTCAAACCGTACGCACAGTTCGTACTCAAGCCGGGCGTCTCAACGGCTTGCCCTGAGCCTGAGTATTAAGAACAGTGCATAGATCAAGGCATAGGGGCAGGCTCATTGTCTGTCGCTTTCTTGCATCCACGCTGGGATGTCCCTTATCCCATGCAACACCCGCCAAACATCAATGTGATCGTCACGTTCGATATAAAAGACCAGGTAGGGATAGCGCTTCAATGTCCAGGAGCGCAGTTCCGGCAGATCGAGTTCGTGGGCGTACCGCGATGAGCCCGACTCGGGATGCCGGCTGATGTGCTTATAGGCTCGCTCCAGGGCGTCGATGAAGCCAAGAGCGGCTTGCTCGGTTGCTTCGCTCAGGTAGTAGCTGATGGCGTCGTCGATATCCTGATTAGCCAGTACCCGGGGGATGATGGGCTTGGCCTTCATGCCTTGGCGTTCCGTACCCGGTTGCGCAGTGCTTCGAAGTAGGTGTCATCGGCCGGGGCGGCCGGGGAGGAGGCGGCGCCTTCCAGGAGCAGGTTGCGCAGGCGCTGTCGGTCCTGGTCCTTGCGGATCAGTTCGCGAACGTACTCGCTACTGGTGCCGTAGCCGCGCTGGCTGACCTGGTCATCGACAAAACTCTTGAGGGCGTCGGGCAGGGAGATGTTCATGGTGCTCATGGGAACCCACCTTTTGGCAAAATTTGCCAAACCATGTTAGCACCTGAGAAAAATAGCAGCGGATCTATTCTCCGTCCCCTGGGGCGAAGAAAAGGCGATCTGTTGAATGGGAGTGGAGACTGTCTCCAGGAACGTGCAGCACTGCATCAGGAGTAGGTTTGATAGGGATGAAGATCACCAATTTTCTGCATGAAACGTGGCCAAAGCTGCTCCTGCTTGGTGCTGGAGTTATGTTGGCTATTCGAGATGAGCCGCTTGGCTTGGGCTTATCGAGTCGGATCATGAACACGGCCGATAACCCCAACATGCTGCTTGATGTCTCAACGACCAATTTCATCGGCTACATCATTATTGGGGTTGCCGCAGTGCTCATCCTGCGGAGGAAGCGGTAGGCAAGAAACTGTCGAAGAACTGTCGAAATCACAGGCACGAACTGTCGAGAATCGACACGCGAGAATGGCCGGAAACCCTGAACTGAGCTGGGCTGCGACGTACTGAGCCAGCCCTCGGGATGATTCAAATCCCTATCTTCCCGCCATACATAGAAAGCGCAAAGCCCCTGATTTCATAGAAGAAATCAGGGGCTTTGTGTTTTAGGGCGCGGAATTTGGGCTCCTACATCCCGCTGCTACTGCTGCCTTCTCCCATGGATCACCCGGTTAGCGGTGAGCCGCAAAGATTGGCGCGTTCTCCTCTTCGGTGCGTGCGAGTGATTCTCCGGACAATTTTCGTATGACCACATAAAAAATGGGGGTCAGGAAGAGTCCGAAGAACGTAACCCCCAGCATGCCGGCGAAGACCGTTACTCCGGTTGCCAGCCGAATCTCTCCGCCTGCACCCTGGCCCAGCAGCAGAGGCACGGAGCCAGCGATGAACGCAATCGACGTCATGATGATGGGGCGCAGACGCAGGCGACATGCCTCGATGGTGGCGTCGATGGTCGCGCGCCCCTGCATTTCAAGCTCGCGTGCGAACTCCACGATCAGGATGGCGTTCTTGCAGGCGAGTCCCATCAGGACGACAAGGCCGACCTGCACGAAAATGTTGTTGTCGCCGCCGGTCATCCAGACGCCGAACAGGGCCGAGAAGATCGAGGCTGGGACGATCAGGATCACCGAGAAGGGCAATATCCAGCTTTCGTACAGCACGGCCAGCGTGACGAAGACCAGCAGGATCGCAACCGGGAAGACGATGATGGCGGAGTTGCTCTGGGTGACCTCCTGATAACTGAGGTCTGTCCATTCCAGTTCGATCCCTTGCGGCAGCACCTTCGCGGCAATCTTGGTGATCTTTTCGATTGCCTGGGATGACGACAGGATGCTCGGGTTCGTTCCCCCGATGAGGTCGGCAGCGGGGTAGCCGTTGTAGCGGATGACCGGGTCCGGTCCGAAGCTCTGTTCAACGCGCACTACCGAGGAGATGGGCACCATTGCGCCGCTGGTGGACCTCACGCGCAGGTTCTCGATGTCGCTGATCTGCTGCCGGTGCGCGGCATCCGCCTGGACCATGACTCGGTACACGCGACCAAATTTGTTGAAGTCGTTGACATACACCGCACCGAGATAGGTCTGCAGCGTCTCGAATATCTCCTTGACCGAAACGCCCTGGACCTTGGCTTTCACGCGGTCCACGACCACTTCAAGCTGCGGGATGTTGGCCTGGTAGGACGTCACCGGATAGGACATCCCGGGCGTCGCGGCGATCGCCGCCTGAAGCTTGGTCAAGGCGTCGTTGAGGGCGGGATATCCGAGGCCCCCACGGTCTTTCAGATACAGCGAGTAGCCCGAACCGTTGCCAAGCCCCTGGATTGGTGGCGGCATCAAGGCGTAGGTGTAACCACCTTTGATCTTCGAGAATTTCTCGTTCAACTCTGCATTGATCGCTTCTGCGCTCCTGGTTCGCTCTGCGAAGGGTTTCAGCACCACGTAAGAAGCGGAGACATTGGGCGTGTTTACCGTTTGCAGTGCGTTGAAGCCAATGTAGTCGGAGACTAGTTCGACCCCTTCGGTGGAGCGGGCAGCATCGCTCATCTGCCGAGCAACCTCCGCTGTCCTGGAAAGGGATGCGCCACCTGGGAGCTGGGCGCCACTGAACAGGTAGAGCTTGTCCTGGGTAGGAATGAAGCCGCTGGGAACCTGGTTGAACAGCAGCGCCGTGCCGCCCAGGAGTACGACGTAGAACGCCATGAACATGCCGCGCCGCCCCAGCGATCTGCCCACCGCGGAACCGTAGCCGTTGGAGCTTTTCAGGAAGAAGCGGTTGAAGGGGGTGAACAGCCAGCCGAAGCAGCCGGCGAGCAATCTTTCGAACCGGTCCTTGGGCGCGGAGTGGGGGACGAGCAGCTTGGCCGCCAGGGCGGGAGAAAGGGTGAGGGAGTTGATCGCGGAGATCACAGTGGAGATGGCGATGGTCACTGCGAACTGCTTGTAGAACTCGCCCGTGATCCCCGAGAGGAAGGCCATCGGCACGAAAACGGCGCACAGGACCAGTGCAATGGCGATGATCGGCCCGGAAACCTCCTGCATGGCCTTGTGCGCGGCCGCTTTAGGGGGCAGCCCTTCGGCGATGTAACGTTCCACGTTCTCCACGACCACGATGGCGTCATCGACCACGATGCCGATCGCCAGCACCAGACCGAAGAGGGTCAGGGTGTTGATGGAGTAGCCGAGCAGAAGCAGGAATACGAAGGTACCCACGACGGAAACCGGTACCGCCGCAAGCGGGATGAGCGAGGCCCGCCAGGTTTGCAGGAAAAGAATGACGACCAGTATGACCAGGACAACCGCTTCGATCAGGGTGGCCTTGACCGAACTGATCGAATCCCGGACGAACGTCGTGGGGTCCCAGACGGCTTGATACTTGACCCCTTCGGGGAAGTCGGCGGACAACCTGTCGAGCTTTTCATAAACCGCATCGGCCACATCCAGGGCGTTGGCTCCTGGCGAAAGGAACACACCGATGGTCGTCGCATTCTGTCCATTCTTCTGGACGCGCATGGTGTAGTCGCCGGAGCCAAGCTCGATCCTGGCCACATCCGCAAGCGTCACGACCTGGCCCTGCTCACCGACCTTGAGCACGATCTCCTTGAATTCGTCCTCGGTTTTCAGGCGACCGCGCACGCTGATAGGGATCAGGAAATTCGTCGATTTGGGGGACGGTTCCGCACCCAGTTGACCGGCAGATGCTTGCGCGTTCTGCTCCCTGATCGCACTCACCACATCGGCGACCGCGAGCCCGCGCGAAGCCAGCTTGTCCGGATCCAGCCATACCCGCATGGCGTAATCGCCCGCACCGTACAACCCCACATCCCCGATGCCTTGGATTCTCGACAGTTCGTCTTTGACGTTCAGCGTCAGGTAGTTCCTCAGGTACAGCGAGTCGTACTTCGGGTCCTCGGAATACAGGCTCACGTACATCAATGGGGTGGGCGACTGCTTTTGCGTCGTCACGCCGTACTGACGCACTTCTTCCGGCAGACGGCTCAGTGCCTGGTTGACCCGGTTCTGCACCCTTACCGCTGCGGTGTCAGGGTCCACCGAAGGTTGAAAGGTGGCGATGATCTGCAAGGTACCGTCCGAGCCTGAAACGGACTTCATGTACATGATCCCTTCCACGCCATTGATGGCTTCCTCCAGTGGTGTTGCCACGGTCTCGGCGATTTCTTTCGGGTTGGCGCCCGAATAGACCGCACGTACGACGACGCTCGGAGGTACCACTTCCGGGTACTCGCCGACCGGCAGCAGTGGAATGGATACCAGGCCAAGTGCGAAGATCACCAGGGAAAGCACGATTGCGTATATGGGCTTTTCAATAAAAATCTTTGAGAAGTTCATCTTTCTGACCACCGTTCTTTCTGTGGTTTACATGGTGACTTCAACGGGTGTAACGACTGCACCCGGGCTGGATCTGTGCAAGCCGTTGACTACGATGCGGTCATCTTTAGAAAGCCCTTTCGCAACGATACGAAGCCCTTCTTCTGTAAGTTTTCCGAGAACGATATCTTTCCGGCTGACCGTATTGTCCGTTGCCAGCACATAGACATATTTCTTGTTCTGATCAGTCAGGATCGCCTTGTCGTCAATAAGAATGGCATCCGTCTTTTCATTGTTTGCCAATTGAACTCTTGCAAAGAGGCCTGGAGTGAACTTTCGGTGGGAGTTATCCAGCGTTGCGCGTGCGCGGATTGTGCCCGTCTGCGGATCGAGGACGTTGTCCAGGAAGTCGGCTGTGCCCGAGTGGGGAAAGCCTTCCTCGTTGGCCAGGCCAATACGCACAGGAAAACTCGTCTTGTGTGTTTCCTGACTCTTTTGTGTGTAGTTAAGGAAACTCTTTTCATCCGGGTCGAAGTAAACATAAATGGGGTTGATTGAGACGACTCTGGTCAGCACCGACTGATCTGCAATGGCAAGGTTTCCGAGTGTCAGCAATGCATTGCTTACTTTGCCATCGATCGGGGCTCGGACCTTGGTGAATTCCACATTCAGCTTCGCCACGGCAACCGCGGCCTTCGCTTCCCTTACCAAGGCTTCACTTTGAACCCGGGCAGCACGTTTGGTATCGGCGGCATCCCGGGAAATGGCGCTTGTCGGCAGCAATCGCTGAGCGCGCTTGTCCTGGGCCTGGGCCAGTGTCAGTGCCGCCTGGGCCTGTTCCAGGCGCGCCAGCGCACTGTTCAATTCAGCCTCGAAGGGACGTGGATCAATTTCAAACAGCAAGTCGCCCCGCTTGACTTCACTTCCTTCTTCAAACGCGATCTGGCGGATATAGCCACTTACCCGAGGGCGGATTTCAACAGCGTCGGTGGCTGCGATTCGCCCGTTGAATTCATTCCATTGCTGAGTTTCCTTATGCACGACTCGCGCGACATCAACGGTGGGTGCCGCGCTTGGCACCGCTGTATCTGCTGCGCCTTCCTTGCAAGCGCCGAGCACGAGCGACATTGCTGCAATCAACGCCAAGGCCGGGGCCTTATCGCCGGTAAATGAGCGAATTGCCCGGTCCGAGATTCTTCTGTAGTGGGGGAGAGTGATCATGATAATTCTCCGCCCGCATCTTTCCTGCGGGGTCGGTAGTGGTTACAGGCAAGTTTCTGCTCATCGAACTGCGATAAAAGCGCCCAGCGAATTTTCCTGATGCTTGGAACCGTCCATGGCGTTGGCGTTTCCGAGTGATTTGACGGCCGTCGCAATCTTTGCCGATTCCGTCTAGTTGCGAGTGGCAGCAGAGTGGAGAGAGTCGATTCGTTCAATCAGTCGATCACTGCCTCCTTCTGCAAAAACAGGTGCTGAAACTCCAACTACTGCGCAAAGAAAAACAAGCTTGAGAAATTTCATGACGATCTCCAGGCAAAAGGTGGCCAAGCAGCAATCTTCCTCGGATGTTTGCCACTCGGAATGCACTTGTAGTGAGTTGAGTTCGGTTAACTTTTAACTGTTGCCGGCGAAACCTGTACTTGCTTCTCCAACTGGCCCAATAAACCTATGGCCAGAAAAGCCGGTTTCATGGCGTTCACTCCGGTTGCATGGCGAAGCCAACGCCAAACCGATTCCAGGCATTGATGGCGGCGATGACGAAGGTCAGTTCGGCCAACTCCTGGTCGCTGAACACGGCGGCCACTTTTTCGTAGATGTCGTCCGGCGCATGCGTGGCTGCAACCAGGGTCAGTGTTTCGGTCCACAGCAGGGCGGCGCGTTCGCGTTCGTCGAAGAACGGCGTTTCCTTCCATGTGCTGACCGCCATCAGGCGCCGAAGGGTTTCGCCTTCCTTGCTCGCATCAGTGGTGTGCATATCGACGCAGTAGGCGCAGCCGTTGATCTGCGAAGCTCGGATACGCACCAACTCGCGCAGGGAGCGCGGGAGGATCGATTCGGAAGCGGCTTTCTCGAGGCCAAGCATGGCTTTCATGGCTTGAGGAGCGGCTTGGTAGTAATTGAGGCGTTTCGAGCTCATTTTTCACTCTCCAGGTAACCGAAGAATTTCGGCCGTGGAGTCACTTTATTGGGTGATGGTGCATGGATAAATTGGGTAATATCGTTTTCATTGTGCGTAAAGTCGGACAGTCATGGCTTTTGATCGATTAGAGGCAATGCGCGCGTTCTGCCGCATTGTCGAAGTGGGAAGCTTCACCGGTGCAGCGGAGTCGCTGAGCGTGGCGAAGACAACGATTTCCGGGCAGATCCAGGGGCTTGAATCGCTACTGGGCGTGAAGCTGCTGCACAGAACCACCCGAAGGGTGACCCCGACCACTGATGGCGCCGCCTACTATGAGCGCGCACGTGCGGTACTGGATGACCTCGATGAACTTGAAGCCTCGGTTGCGCAAAGTCGCAGCGTGGCGCGGGGGAGGGTGAGGGTCGAGATGCCTTCGCCGGTCGGTGCATGCCTCATCATCCCGTCGCTGCCTGACTTCGCGACGCTCCATCCGCAAATCCAACTGGACATAGGTTGCAGCGAGCGCGTGGTCGACCTCGTGCAGGAAGGCATCGACTGCGCGTTCCGGGGCGGGCCGGTCGCGGATCAGGGGCTGGTGTGTCGTCCCGTTGGGCAAATGCGGTTTTGCCTTTGTGCATCGCCGGCTTATCTAAGCGACTCGGTGCCGATACTTGAGCCGGGCGATTTGCTGCAGCACCGGTATCTCGGTTTCACCTTTCCGGGCTCAGGCAAGCAGATGACCCCCGTGCTCCGGCGGGGCGATGAAAGCTTCACGGTCGACCAGTTGCCAGCGATGCGTTTCAACAATGGTGGTGCGTACATAACGGCGGGCCTGGCAGGGCTTGGCATCGTTTCAGTCCCGCTTGCCGAAGCCAGTCCGCACCTTCAGACAGGGAAGCTGGTTGAGGTGTTGCCTGGCTGGGCACTGGGCAGCATGCCGATCAGTCTCGTGTACCCATACTCACGACACCTGTCGGCCAGGGTACGGGTATTCGCCGATTGGGCGGCGGCGCTGATGGCAAGCGACCCGCTCTGGAAGTTGTAGGCCTGAACCTTCGGTCGCTATATGAAAACCCCCGCAGACCATTGGCCTGCGGGGGTTCTCCTCTTCAGCTTCTCAAGCAAGAAAGCGCATGAGTCTCAGGCGCTGGAGCACATCCGCGCGGCATTGATCAGCCTGCCTTTGTCCTGCCAGGCGTTGCGTTGATACACGGAGTACTGTGTCGGGCCCTGGCCACTGGAGAGCTCGACCAGGCCGGAGGCCTTGGCCGGGTCGGTATCGCCAACGAACAGCAGTGTCTTGCCGTTTTCTTCCGAGGTAAAGGTCCGGACATCCTGACGGATTTCGCCTTTCACGCAGTTCAGGTAATCCGGATTTGCCTGGCTGGTGACGCCGGATGTCCCGTCGCGGCTGGATCGTATGTCGGGGTTGTGAGTGCTACAGCCTGTTGCGATCAGCAGGGTGGAGAGAATCAGGATACTGCCGTTGCGAAGGGATGCTGAAGAGAGGCCAGGGTGAGTGTGGTTCATGGCTGTTGCTCCAGGCTGGGGCGGGTGGCCAGCCGGCATTTGCTGGCTGGTCGTTGAGGCAGGGCGCCTGGAGCGGAGGCCACGACAGGAGGGGGCATCCTTTGCCCAGGTGGCCACTGCCTGTCCCGGATAAGTGTATTCCCGTTTTTCCTTAGGCGACGGGGAGAAGGAGAGGCCGATTCGAAGAATGTGGTTCTCCGTCAGAATTTTGCCAGTTCCCTGGAACATTGATGTCGGGTGCGCTATCGCTAATTAGGTGCATCTGGCTATGTGATGCACCAGGAGCGATTCGTGATCGAACCGGTTTACTGGGCGGAGCTGCGTCAGCTCTCGCTCAACGTATCTGCCGCGCACATCGCCATGGTGGCCTTCCTGGAAGAAGCAGCAGTCCCATGGTCGGATGACCAGATGGCGGAATTCACGCGGCTCATTCTGTGCGAGCGCATTGCGATCAGTGCGTACGCGACTCTCTATTCGTACCTCGACAGCCGACTACCGGCCCCCGTGCGATTGCGGCTGGTAGCTGGCGAATAGGCTCGGGCTGTCTCCAGCTCAGGATTCGGGTTCGGCAATCGCCTCGATCAACTGCTCATCATCGTTCTGTGCACTGTTCACACGTGTGGAAACCGCGTGCCCGGTGAAATCTCCGCGCGCCTGGCCGATGGCTTGGTGAACTTGTTCCTCCTTGGTGCCGGGGCTGAGCCACGGACTGAACTGCTCCTGGGGAAGTATTACGGGCATGCGGTTGTGAATGGCGCTGATGGAGGGCGCTGCATCCCGGGTGAGAAGGGCGCAGGAGATGACTTCCTGTCCGTCCGGGCCTGTCCAGGAGGCCCAGATGGCGGCAATCGCCAGCATCGGGTCGTTCGGGCTGTAGAGGTAGTAGGGCTGATGTACCAGGCGGCCGCGGGCACTGCGTACCTGCTCCTGGGGGTTCCATTCATACCAGCCCTGGGCGGGCATCAGGCAGCGCTGGCTGCGCAAGCCCTGGCGCCACAGCGGCTTGCTGGCGGCTTCTTCACTGCGAGCGAAGACGGCATGCAGTGGAGGCTTTTCCTCTTTCCACCAGGACGGTATCAGTCCCCAGCGTGCGGGAATCAGCTCCAGTTCGCCTTGCCGGTCAAGGCGCAATAGGGGCACTTGGGTAGTGGGCGCAACATTGAAGCTCTGGATCCAGCGTCCCGAGTCCCGGGCACCGATATGCCAGTAGTCTTCGATGGCACGCTCGGAGGGGCTGACATAGCGTCCACACATGGGCGGGGTCCTGTCGCTGGCAGTGGTTACAGCATAGAGCCTGTGCACTCCCCGAAGTTTGAGTGATGCGAGGTGGCCATCCGTTTGCTGGCTAATTGATGGCGTATCTCCTGCGATCTTCATCGTAAAAGGCGACAAACTGCACGTTTTTTACACGCACTCGGAAGAACCGAATGACCTTGCGCCAGTCTGTTCTCCTAGGTCTGCCCCCGAGGAAGCCGTACAGGACAGTGGCGCAATGCCATGGCGGGCCACCTACAACAACTTCAAAAGGATTGAAGTCATGACCCACAAGTACAACGTCAGACGTGTTGTTGGTTCCCTGTTTCTTGCCGCTTCAACTTCCACCCTTGCTGCGCCGGCTGCCGATGGCGATGCCTTCGGCGAATTCTGGAGTCCCGGCAAACCCAACCCCGCCATTTGCAAATCGCCTTTGCTGGTCGGTACGCCCTTGGGCCTGCCGCGTTGTCTGGAGGCGGGCAATGTGATGCACCGCCTGCAGCAGTTGCAGGACATCGCCACGCTCAACGATGGCAACCGCGCGGCCGGCCTGCCGGGCTACCAGGCTTCGATCGATTACGTGAAGAAGACGCTGGAACACGCCGGCTACCAGGTGCGGGTTCAACCCTTCCCCTTCACCGCCTTCTTCCCGAAGGGACCGGGCACCCTGCAGGCACTGGTGCCGCAACCGGCCGACTACGTCTGGGAGGAGGACTTCAACTACCTGTCGCAGACCGACCCCGGTGATGTCAGCGCGCCGGTCGTGGCGGTGGACCTGTCCCTCGGGGCCGGCAATACCTCCACCAGCGGCTGCGAGGCGGAAGATTTCGCTGGCTTTCCCAGCGGCGCGATCGCTCTGGTCCAACGCGGCAGCTGCAACTTCGAGCTGAAGGCGGAGAATGCCGCGGCTGCAGGTGCGGCGGGCGTGATCATCTTCAACCAGGGCAACACCGAGGACCGCAAGGGCCTTGAGAACGTCACCCTGGGAGACACCTACGAGGGTGGCATCCCGGTGCTGTTCGCCACCTATGACAACGGCGTGGCCTGGTCCCAGACTCCTGGCCTGCAATTGCGCATGGTCGCGGATGTGATTCGCGAGAAGACACAAACCTTCAACCTGGTGGCGGAGACCCGGCGTGGCGATCCGAAGAACGTGGTGATGGCCGGCGCGCACCTGGACTCGGTGTTCGAGGGGCCAGGTATCAACGACAACGGCTCGGGCAGCGCGGCCTTGCTGGAAATGGCCGTACTGCTGCGCAAGGCGCACCCGCAGAACAAGGTGCGTTTCGCCTGGTGGGGCGCCGAGGAGTCGGGGCTGGTGGGCTCGACGTTCTACGTCAACAGCCTGAGCGATGAGGAGCGGAAGAAGATCAAGGCCTACCTGAACTTCGACATGATCGGTTCGCCGAACTTCGGCAACTTCATCTATGACGGCGATGGTTCCTCCTTTGGCCTGCCGGGTCCGGCAGGTTCTGCTGCCATCGAGCGCTTGTTCGAGGCCTACTTCAAGCTTCGCAGCGAGCCCTTCGAAGGTACCCAGATCGATTTCCGCTCCGACTATGCGCAGTTCTTCGAGGTGGGCATCCCCTTCGGTGGCCTGTTCACGGGCGCCGAAGATATCAAGAGCGAGGAGCAGGCACAGAAGTATGGCGGCGCTGCCGGCCAGCCCTTCGACCCGTGCTACCACCAGGGTTGCGACACCACCGCCAACATCGACCTGAACGCCCTGGAGATCAACGGCGACGCCATGGCGTTCGCCACCAGCTGGCTGTCACTGTCGACGAAGATCATCGACGACGAGATCGCCGCGGCCGCCGAACAGGCGAAAGGTGTCACCACCCTGCGTCAGCAGTCGGTGCGCCAGGCCGAGCGCTGGGGTAATCACTACGTGAAATGACGGGAAGGGCATCTGGCCTGCGGGAAGTTCGTGCTTTCGCAGGCCTTCTGCCTTTTCCGAATTGACCGTGGGAAGTCTCTGCGATTTACTGTATATAAATACAGTATTCGTAGGATTTCCCCCAATGGCCTTGATGATTGTTCCTGGCCCTTTCGGCAGCCCCGCCCCGGGGCTGCCGTTTTTCTCTTCTGCCAGTGAGTGGAGCTGATGGGCGCTGTCGTTGCCCTCGATGCCCTGCTCAATGAGCGGCGGGTCTGGAAAGGCCAGCCCGGCGCGTTGCTGTCCGGCAGCTGCCAGCCCACCGGCCTGGCCGCCCTGGATCGGGTCCTGCCCGGCGGTGGCTGGCCCGAAGCCGCACTCAGCGAAATCCTCACTCCAGCCACGGGCCTGGGTGAGTTGCGCCTGCTCTGGCCCACCTTGGCGCGGCTGACCGCCAGTGCCGAGCGCGTGGTGCTGGTGGCGCCACCGCATATTCCTTATCCACAGGCCTGGCAGGCGGCAGGCGTGGACCTGCGCTGGCTGGCACTGGTGGAGGCGAGCGGGCGCGATGCCCTCTGGGCGGCCGAGCAATGCCTGCGTTCCGGCAGTTGCGGTGCGGTGCTCTGCTGGCCGCAGCAGGTCGATGATCGCGCCCTGCGCCGTTTGCAGGTGGCCGCGGAAACCGGCCAGACGCTGGCCTTCGCCTATCGCCCCCTGGAGGCCGCCCTGAACCCCTCGCCGGCGGCCTTGCGCATCGCCGTCGACGGATGGCCGGCGCAATTGCGGGTGCTCAAGTGCCGGGGCGGCCTTCCATCGGCGACCCCCATCGCCCTGGCTCGATGACGCGGCCATGCGCTGGGCTTGCATATTGCTGCCGCAGTTGGCGCTGGATGGCGTGCTGCGCGGCCATCCCGACCCCGAAGCGCCCCTGGCGCTGGTGACCGGCACGCCACAGCGCCGCATGCTGCGTGCACTCAATCCGGCGGCCAGGGCACTGGGGTTGCGCCCTGGCCAGTCGCTCACCGCTGCGCATGTCCTGACCCGTGATTTCGCTCTGGTCGAGTACGACCCGACTGAGGTCGAGCGCTGGCAGCAGTTGCTCGCTGCCTGGGCCTATCGCTTCAGTTCCCAGGTCAGCCTGCGCTACCCGCGTTGCCTGCTGCTGGAGGTGGAATCCAGCTTCGCCCTGTTCGGTCCCTGGCCACGGTTCGAGGCACGGCTACGGCGGGAACTGGAGGCTCTAGGTTTTCGTCATCGCATCGTCGCTGCGCCCAATCCGGCGGCGGCGCGGATGCTTGCCAATGCCTACGATGGCTTGGCGGTAACGAGCCAGAATGATCTGCGCGAGGCGCTTGGGCGCATGCCGGTGGATCGCGCGGGGCTGACGCGGGAAACCGCCACCGCCTTCGCCCGCATGGGCCTGCGCAATCTGGAACAGGTGCTGGCGCTACCACGGGATACCGTGGCCCGACGCTTTCCTGTCGATGTGTTGCAGCACGTCGACACCCTGCTCGGCGAGCGTCCGCTGGCGTTGGAGTATTACCGGCCGCCGGATGAGTTCGACCTGCGCATCGAACTGAACTTCGAAGTGGAGTCCCATCAGGCACTGCTCTTCCCCCTGCGCCGCCTCACTGCCGACCTGGCTGCTTTCCTCGCCGGGCGCGACAGCGGCGTGCAGCGCTTCACGCTCTATCTGGAACACCGTGATCTCGCCGATACCCCGGTGCCGGTGGGGCTGCTCAGTGCCGAACGTGAGGCGGCCATGCTCTTCGAGCTGGCGCGTGGGCGCCTGGAGCAGTTGCAGGTGCCTGCACCGGTGCGCGCCTTCCGCCTGCAGGCACAGGACTTGCCGGCTTTCGTGCCGGAACGGCGTGAGCTGTTCGACGAGCGCCCGCAGCAATCCCTGCCCTGGGAGCAACTGCGCGAACGCCTGCGCGCACGCCTGGGGGACGAAGCGGTGCATAGCCTGGCGGCCCGTGCCGATCACCGTCCCGAATGCGCCTGGCAACTGGGCGCCGAAGCACTGCAGGCACCGCTCCTGCCCGGTCCACCGCGCCCCGGCTGGCTGCTGCGCGAGCCCGTGGCCTTGCGGGAGTCGTCCGTGCGCATTCTCGCCGGCCCCGAGCGGATCGAGTCCGGCTGGTGGGATGGTGGCGATATACGCCGCGACTACTACCTGGTGGAAACCCGCAACGGCCAGCGCGGCTGGGCCTTCCGCCTGGTGAACGGGGAGGGACCGCTGCTGCTGCAGGGTTGGTTCGCATGAGCGCCTACGCCGAGCTGCATTGCCTGTCCAACTTCAGTTTCCAGCGCGGGGCTTCCAGTGCCAGCGAGCTGTTCCAGCGCGCCAAGGATCATGGCTATGAGGCGTTGGCGATCACCGACGAGTGCACCCTGGCCGGCATCGTGCGTGCCTGGCAGGCATCCAGGGAAACCGGAGTGCCCCTGGTGATCGGCAGCGAAGTGCGCCTCGAAGGCGGGCCCAGGCTGGTGCTGCTGGTGGAAGACCTGACGGGCTACCAGCACCTCTGCCGTCTCATCACCCAGGCCCGGCGACGGGCGAAGAAGGGTGAGTACCAACTGCTGCGTGGTGACTTGGCTACACCCATGGACGGCCTGCTGGCCCTCTGGATACCCGAGCGGGAAAACGACGATTCCGAAGGCCTCTGGCTGCGCCAGTGCTTCCCCGGACGCCTGTGGCTGGCAGTGGAGCTGCACCAGGGCGCGGACGACGCCAGCCGCCTGACGGGCCTGTTGGCCCTGGCCGAGCGCCTTGGCATCCCACCCGTGGCAACCGGCGATGTGCATATGCATGCCCGAGGCCGCAGGGCCTTGCAGGATTGCATGACCGCCGTGCGCCATCACTGTACGGTGGCGGATGCCGGCTACCGGCTCTTTCCCAATGGCGAACGGCACCTGCGCCGCCGCGAGGTGCTGGCCAGCCTGTACCCGGCCCACCTGCTGGCCGAATCGGTACGCATCGCCCACCGCTGTGCTTTCAACCTCGGACAACTGAACTATCAGTATCCCCGCGAGCTGGTGCCGGAAGGTCACAGCCCGGGCAGTTGGCTGCGCAACGAAACGGAGAGAGGTTTACTCAAGCGCTGGCCGGACGGTGTGCCGCCGAAGGCGCGGGCGCTGGTGGAGAAGGAGCTCGCGCTGATCGGCGAGCTGGGTTACGAGAGCTACTTCCTCACGGTGTACGACATCGTCGAGTTCGCCCGCAGTCGGCACATTCTCTGCCAGGGGCGAGGCTCGGCGGCCAACTCGGTGGTGTGCTTCGCCCTGGGGATAACCGAGCTGGACCCCTGTGGTTTCACCGAACTCCTGTTCGAGCGCTTCATGTCCCGGGAACGCAACGAGCCGCCGGATATCGACGTCGACTTCGAGCACGAGCGCCGCGAAGAGGTCATCCAGTACCTGTTCCGCCGCTATGGCCGGGGCAGGGCGGCGCTCACCGCCGTGGTCAACACCTACCACGGTGCCGGTGCCGTGCGTGATGTAGCCAAGGCCCTCGGCCTGCCGCCGGACCAGGTCAATGCGCTGGCCGACTGCTGTGGCAGCTGGAGCGATAAGGCGCCCTCGGCGGAGCGTCTGCGCGAGGTGGGTTTCGACCCTGAGAGCCCGGTGTTGCGTCGGGTGCTGGCGCTGACCAGTGACCTGATCGGCTTTCCTCGCCACTTGTCGCAGCATCCCGGCGGCTTCGTGATTTCCGAAGCGCCGCTGGACTGCCTGGTCCCGGTGGAGAACGCCAGCATGGCCGAACGCACCGTGATCCAGTGGGACAAGGACGACCTCGACCTGGTCGGGCTGCTCAAGGTTGATGTGCTGGCGCTGGGCATGCTCAGTGCCCTGCGCCGTTGCTTCGGCCTGATCGAACACTACCGCGGCACCCGCTGGACCCTGGCCACCTTGCCCAAGGAAGACACCGCCACCTACGAGATGATCGGTCGCGCCGACACCATCGGCGTATTCCAGATCGAGTCGCGGGCACAGATGTCCATGCTGCCGCGCCTGAAGCCGAGGACCTTCTACGACCTGGTGATCCAGGTCGCCATCGTCCGGCCGGGGCCCATCCAGGGCAACATGGTCCATCCTTACTTACGCAGGCGTAATGGGTTGGAGGAGGTGAAGTACCCCTCCAGGGAACTGGTTCCTGTATTCCAGCGCACCCTGGGCGTGCCGTTGTTCCAGGAACAGGTGATGCAACTGGCCATGGTCGCCGCCGACTACAGCCCAGGCGAGGCCGACGAACTGCGTCGCAACATGGCGGCCTGGAAGCGTCACGGCGGCCTGGAGCACCACCGCCAGCGCCTGACGTCGCGAATGCGTGCCAAGGGCTATGAACAGGAGTTCATCGACCAGATCTTCGAGCAGATCAAAGGCTTCGGCAGCTATGGCTTCCCCGAATCCCACGCCGCCAGCTTCGCTCTGCTCACCTACGCCAGTTGCTGGCTGAAATGCCATGAGCCGGCTGCCTATGCCTGCGCCCTGATCAACAGCTGGCCCATGGGCTTCTACAGCCCCGATCAGGTGCTGCAGGATGCCCGTCGGCATGGCCTCGAAGTGCGTCCGGTGGATGTGCGGCATTCCCAATGGGACTGCTCCCTGGAACCCCTGGAGCAGGGGAGCGATCTGGCCATCCGCCTTGGGTTGCGCATGGTGCGAGGATTTCGTGAGGACGACGCACGACGTATCGAGGAGGCACGGCAGGCGAGTCCGTTCAGTAGCGTTGGCGACCTCATCCAGCGCGCCCGTCTGGATGCCCGCGCCCGCGAACTGCTGGCCGACTCCGGTGCCCTGCGTAGCCTGGCCGGGCACCGTCACCGGGCGCGCTGGGCGGTGTCCGGGGTGGAGGTGCAGGCGCCGCTCTTCGCCGACCTTCCGGAGCAGGAGGAAACACAGGTGCCCTTGCCGCTGCCCAGCGTGGGTGAGGACATGCTGACCGACTACGCCACGCTGGGCACCACCCTTGGGCCGCATCCGATGGCCATGCTACGCGGCGAACTGCGTAAGCGACGTTGCCGCAGCTCGCGGGAACTGCTGGCACTGGAGCACGGACGGAACGCCAGCGTTGCCGGCCTGGTGGTCGGCCGCCAGCGCCCGCAGACAGCCAGCGGGGTGATCTTCGTGACCCTGGAAGACGAGTTCGGCATGGTCAATGTGGTGGTCTGGCACGACCTGGCCGAGCGCCAGCGCCGCGTGCTGGTCGGTTCACAGCTGCTGCAAGTGGATGGCCGTCTGGAGTCGGTGGAGGGGGTGCGTCATCTCATCGCCCGGCGCCTTGGCGACCTGACGCCACTGCTCAGCGGTCTCGATGTGAGAAGCCGGGATTTCCACTAGATCGGTGCAGATCGCGACTATCTGTCGAGTGGATATCGCTTTTCATGTCCGCAATGCGCCAGGAAAACCTTCGATGGAGCGGCGAAGATCACCGTGCGATGCACGACATTTGTGGGAGCGAATTCATTCGCGAATGAATTCGCTCCCACAAGGTTGCCGTCAGGTGATTGCGGACTTGTTGTCAGTGCGGAGTAACCGGTGCGTGCTTCGCCTTGTGCCGCCGGAACGAACGGGCGGAGTGGGGCGGCGAAGGCCGGCCGTGATGGTGGTGATGGTGGGAGATTCTGAGCATGGCCCAGAGCAACGCGACCGCTGCCAGCAGCCAACCCATGATCATCAGGGCTATGAAGATTTCGGGACCCATTGCAAACCGCCTCTGGCGCCAAAGTGGAAAGCGCACGCCCTGAGTCTAGCCGCGCCATTGTGACGACCACTTGAAGCCGGCTGCCTTTGGTCGGCTGGCACGATGGAATCTGACGAGACGCCTATCCGCACTCCTGATCCATGTTGCGCTTGGCCTTCTCGGTCGGTGCATTGCGGTACTGCTCGGTCCAGAACTGGCACTTGGCGTCGTTCAGTCGGCGTTGATCCTCCAGCCGTTCCAGGCGTTCGTTGTCCGCACGCTGGGTGGCATTGTAGTTCTCTTCGTACTTCTGCAGACGCTCTTCGCCCGGGCCTGGCGGTACTGGCGCAGGTGCTGGTTGTGGTGGAGCAGGGGGCGGGGTGAAGACCTGGGCTGTCGGCGCCTCGTTATCGGCCATGTAGAGCCGGTAGCCGAGGTAGGTGGTCAGGCCGATGGCGATGAAACCGAGCCATACGCCCAAGGCGACACTGAGGGTCAGGACCAGGGGATTGAAGCTGATGCGCAGGATGCGACGTGGGCGATCCATGGAGCCTCCGAAGCGTTGGGCGGCAGGATTCAGTTTACCTCCAGCACCTCGAAGGTCTGCTGGCTATTGCCGATTGTGAGTGTCACCTCGGCGCCTTCGACCTTGCCAAGCAAGGCCTGGCCCAGCGGGGAACGAGGGCTGATCACGGTGATTTCCTCACCCGCGTCCACCACCTTCAGGCCAGCGGCCTCAGGACCGAGGAACAGCCGTTGCTCGCTACCGTCCTCCGCCGCCAGCAGCACAAGGGCGCTGAGCTGGATGCCGCGTGCCGGGTCGAAAGGGCGCAGGCTGAGGTTTTCGAACAGACCCAGCGCATGTTTGATCTCGGCGGCACGACGCGCCTGGCCGGTGGCCAGGTACGAGGCTTCCAGGCCAAGGGTGTCGTACTTGTTCTCGGCGATGTTTTCCTCGTGGGTCGCCGCCTCGTAGGCGGCCTGCGCCGCTCGCTGCAGCAGTTGCAGGTCGACGGCGAGCTTGTCGAGGATCAGGCGATGGATGCGGGTCTTGTCCATGGGCAGACGCGTTCGATGGGGAGGCCGAGCATTCTAAGAGCCTTCATGGGGTTGCGGGAAAGGGATCCGTACAAGACGTGGGCAAACTTGTGCACAGAGTTGGCGCAGAAGTACGTCCGTACCAGCTTCAGGAGGGGCTCCACAGACCCTTTTACTTGCCATTCGTCGCAGTCTGGAACGCCCGTGCAACACAGGTTCCAGGCGCTTTTCGGAGGTAAATGCCCTTTAACAGGGCGCGTGAGGTCTTGACAGCTTCAAGTTGTGCACAGTTGGGAAGCAGGCTCGCAAAACGCGCACGAAAAGCTCCGTAAGCGCTTGATTCTCAGTGGCCTGCACGTAACTACATGAAAAATAAGGAATTTTATAATTGGTGAAAAAATCGTCAGTTTGAGCGCAGGCCACGATCCATGAGCACTTGGTGACGTTTCGAGCATCTTCTTCACAGAGTTATCCACAGGTTCTGTGGATTGTCCCGAGCACTTGCTCTAGAACGCGACCTGCGGCAATTGCAAGACTTTACCTGTCAAAAAAAAGGAGTAGAGTTGCGCGCCTTTCCGGCTACCTGCCCCGTTTCATGAAGTATCGCGTCCCCGCCCAGTCCGTTGCCAACCCGCAAACCCTGCCGACCCGAGTCGCTCTCTGGCTGCTGGACAACCCGCGCCTGGGCCAGGCACCAAGCGTGAAGCGCATCGCCGGCAACCTGCTCAAGCAACCGGCGCGAGAAGGCGTGGTCGCGGCACAAAGCCGCCTGGGGCAAATGCTCTGCCGCGATTGCGGCAACCAGCGTGACCGCCGCATCGGCCTGGACATGCTGCGCCAGGCCGCCCGCGCCGGCGACCGTCGTGCGCAACTCGAACTGGGTCGCCTGTGCAGCCAGCCGCGCATCAACGAGCCGGAACAGGCCCGGCACTGGCTGGAACAGGCCGCCGCCCAGGGTTCCCACGAAGCCGAACGTCTGCTCAACGGACTCTCGCTGCAATCCTGATCGCGCCGCGCGCCGCTGGGTATACTCCCGGCATTCCAGCGCGGAGCCGCTCATGCCCCTAGATATCCCCAACCTGTTGATCGGCCTGCTGGCCGCCGCCGTACCCCTGCTGGGCCTGGCCTGGCAACAGCAGCGCAAACTCACCACCCTGCAAACCGAACAGACCCTGCTCGAAGAGCGCCTGGCCAATGCCCAGCTGGCCCAGGATGGCCTGGCCGTGCAACTGGACGACAGCCGCGACGAGAACCGCGAACTCAGCCAGCTCAATGCCGCCCAGCAGGCCGAGCTGGCCGCCCTGCGACGTGAGGCCGAATTGCTCGGCGTGGAACGCCAGAGTGCCCGCGAAGCCTTGCTGGCCTGGAACCAGGAACGCGAGCGCAAGGATGCCGAACTGCGTCGCCTGGACACCGACCGTGCTGGCCTGGAAGCCGAACTGCGCGAGCAGCGCGAGGCGCACGAACAGCGCCTTGGCGACTTGCAGGCAGCCCGTGATGATCTGCGTGCGCAATTCGCGGAACTGGCCGGGAAGATCTTCGACGAGCGCGAGCAGCGTTTCGCCGAAACCAGCCAGCAGCGCCTCGGCCAGTTGCTCGACCCGCTCAAGGAGCGCATCCAGGCCTTCGAGAAGCGGGTAGAGGAAAGCTATCAACAGGAAGCGCGCGAGCGTTTCTCCCTCGGCAAGGAACTGGAGCGCCTGCAACAGCTCAACCAGCGCCTGGGCGACGAAGCCACCAACCTCACTCGTGCCCTGAAGGGCCAGAAGACCCAGGGCAACTGGGGCGAGCTTGTGCTGGAACGGGTACTGGAACACGCCGGTCTGGAAAAGGGGCGGGAATACCAGACCCAGGTCAGCCTGAAGAGCGCCGAGGGCGAACGCTTCCAGCCCGACGTGCTGATCCAGCTTCCCGGGGACAAGCAGGTGGTGGTGGACGCCAAGGTCAGCCTCACTGCCTATCAGACGCTGATCGCCGCCGATGATGAGGCCACCCGCAGCCAGGCCCTGAAGCAGCATGTACTGTCCCTGCGCAGTCACCTGAAAGGTCTGTCGGTGAAGGACTACCAGCGTCTGGAAGGGCTACACAGCCTGGATTTCGTATTGCTCTTCGTGCCCATTGAGGCTGCCTTCGCCGCGGCTCTCCAGGCCGACCCGGGCCTGTTCCAGGAAGCCTTCGAGCAGCACATCGTGATCGTCAGCCCAACCACTCTGTTGGCTACCCTGCGGGTGATCGACAGCCTGTGGCGCCAGGAACGGCAGAGCCAGAACGCCCGCGAGATCGCCGAACGCGCCGGTGCGCTCTATGACAAGTTCGTCGCCTTCGTCCAGGACCTGGACGAGATGGGCAGCCGCCTGCAACAACTCGACAAGGCCTACGCCAACGCGCGCAACAAGCTGGTGGAAGGTCGCGGCAACCTGATCAGCCGTGTGGAAAACCTCAAGCTCCTGGGCGCTCGTGCGAGCAAGAGTATTCCCAATGACCTGCTCGAGCGGGCAGCCGGTTTGCCGCTGCTGGATGAGCAGATAGAGGGTTGAGGTCCCGCAGGTTGAGCCCGATCGCTGGGCATCGCACGCTCGGCACCAACCTACGGCAGCCCTGCGGGCCGCATCGCGAATGAATTCGCTCCTACAGGATGATCACCCGGCCAGAGGCATGCGCGTGCAGCCCCCTCTCCCTCTAGGAGAGGGTTGGGGTGAGGGCGATTACTCACAGCCGCTGTGCCACTCGCATCGCGAATGAATTGGTCCCTATAGTTCAGCCCGCCTCCGCCGCCGCACGTTGTGCGGCCGGTGAACTGGCCAGGTAATCCAGCGCCACTTGCAGGTCACCTTCGGTACGGGGGTGGAAGTCCGGCCTGAAGTACCGCAATACCGCCACGCCAATGCTACCCATCGGCGGAAGCATGTCGCGCTTGCCCAGGGCATGCCACAAGCGCAGGAAGCCACGGTGGTTGCGAGTGGCCGGGTCCTGGCGCATCAACGTGCGCATGGAGCGGCTGAACAGGAAGATCAGCGCGCCGCTGGCCACCAGCATGTAGAACCAGCGCATCAGCAGGCTGCCCTTGAGATGCACGTGCAGGTCGTGAGCCACGCAGCGGTGTTCCACTTCCTCGGCACCATGCCAGCGCAACAGGTCGAGCATGACCGGGTCGGCATCGTCCAGGCTCCGAGTGGTGATGATCCAGTTGCCCAGCACACAGGTGAAATGCTCCACAGCGGCGATCAGTCCGACCCTCTGGCGCAACCACCAGGGTTGCAGCCAGCGGGTGATGGCGCTTTCGCCCAATGGGTAGTCGCACAGCACTTTCTCGAACAGCCAGTAGATGCCTCGGGTGAACGGCGAGGGATCGATGCCATGGCGTTCCAGATAAGGCGCCAGCGCACTGTCATGGGCGCGGGCGTGCTGCGCTTCCTGGCGCACGAACCCGCGCACGTCCTCGCGCAGGTGCTCATCGGTGATCAGTGGCAAGGCCTTGTTGTACACCCGGCAAAACCAGAACTCTCCCGCCGGCAGAATCAGGTGCAGGGTATTCATGATGTGCGAGGCCTCCGGCTCGCCCGGCACCCAGTGCAGCGGCGTGTCGGCGAAGTCGAAGCGCACCTTGCGCTGTTCGAGGCGGTGATGCTGTTGGTTCACGGGAGGTTCCTCAGACGGGCAGACCCAGCCGCACGACGCGGCTGGCGTCATCACTTTCCAGGTGGCTGACGAATTCACGGAGCCAACCCGCCAGGCGCGCGGGATCGGCCATCAGTTGCCAGTGCCCGGCGGCCACTTCGCGGCGCCACAGGCGTGGAGCCCAATGCTGCAGGTCCTGGAAAAGCTGCGGACGTACGAAACGGTCGCGTGTAGGGACGATCAGCTGTACCGGCACATCGGTGCGACGCAGGCGCGGACGGAACAGGCTGGTGATGAAGTTGGCGCGGTAGAGCTTGACCCCGTGCTGGCCATCGGATGCCTGAGTCGGGTTGGGACGCGCTTCGCGTACCCCTTCCATCCGCTGCAGCAGGGCCGGCCAGGCGCGTGCAAGTCCGGCGCGCCAGAGCAGCTCCGGCACCAGCGGAATGTGGAAGAAACCGATGTACCAGGAACTGACCAACTGCCCGAGCACGCGGCCGAGCGCACTCACGCGCTTCTCTTTCAGGCGGGCGCGCATCCAGTGGCCCACATGGTCGAGGCAGGGGCCGGAGATCGTCGTGTAGGAGGCCAGCAGCGGCTGGATTCGGGGTTCGGTGACCGCTTCCCATGACTGGATCGAGCCCCAGTCATGTGCCACCAGATGCACCGGGCGATCCGGGCTGGCGGCCCTGACTACCGCTTCCAGGTCATTGGCCAGCCTGGCCAGGCGGTAATCGTGGGTCTTGCGAGGGATGTCCGAGGCGCCGGCGCCGCGCACGTCATAGGCGATGATCTGGTGGTCTGCAGCCAGCTCGCGGATCAGCGGCAGCCAAACGGCGTGATTGTCCGGGTAGCCATGTACCAGTAGCAGAGTCGGGCCGTTAGCGTTGCCCCAGCGGTAAGCGGCCAGTTCGACGCCATCTCCCATTACGGCAAAGCGTTGGGGCTCCAGCAGGGGGGCGTTCATGCGCTCACCTGCCTGTGCTGCTGGAAGGGCTCGGCGCGGTCTTGGGTAATGGGGGTTGGCATGTGGATCTCCGTGTCGTGACTGTTACATCACTCGATGTCACAGTCATTCTTGAACAGGAAATCCGGCCCTGGCCATATCTTCGCCGTACTCGCCGAAACGGCTGTTACCGCGTTACCTGACGCTGTAAAGCCCCGGATCAGAGCGGTTCCGAATGGTTCCAGGCGCTACACGGTGCAGCGTGGCATGACAAGTCCAGCCAATGGTTGGGCCATTCCGGGCGCTGTTGTTGGTGGAAGAGAGGCGGCGATATGATCCGGCCCATGAAAAATATCCCCTCTTTTCTGGCCAGGCTCCTCACCCAGTCCGCCGAGGCCAATGGCGCGCCAGACGCCGAGTACACGGTGGATGAGCTGGCCGCCGAGGCCGGCACCACTGTGCGCAATCTGCGCGCCTATCAGGATCGCGGCCTGCTGCCGTCGCCGGAGCGCCGCGGTCGGGTGGGCATCTACAACGGCGAGCATCTGGCGCGGTTGAGGCTGATTGGCCAGTTGCTGGAGCGCGGCTACAGCATCGCCAGCATCCGCGAACTGCTGGACGCCTGGGAGCAGGGCCGGGATCTCGCCCACGTGCTGGGGCTGGAGCAGGCCATCGTCGGCGCCTGGAACCTGGTGGAGCCAACGCGACTGGGATTCGACGAAGTGCAGGCGCTGTTCGGTGCCGACCTCACCGACGACAACATGGACCGCGCCCGCGAATTGGGCCTGATCGAGTTCGCCGGTGACCACTTGCGGGTGCTCAACCCACGAGTATTCGGCGCTGGCGTGCAGCTCTACCGCTCCGGTATTCCGCTGGATGTACTGCTGGATCAGTTCGCCGCCATCCGCCGCCAGGTGGAGCCGGTATCGGCCGGCATCGTGCGGATGATCGTCGAGCATCTGGTCAACCCGCTGCTTTCCACCAGCCTGCCCCATGTCAGCGAACTGGACGACCTCAATCGGCAGCTGCTGGCATTGCGTCCGCTGGTGGAACAGGTGGTGGACAGCGAGCTGGCGAGAGGGCTGCAACTCTCGGCCAATCAGGAGTTGGGCGAGCGGGTCGGCGAGCTGTTGAAGGGGTTCCTGAAGCGGTGAATCCCTAGAACATCAGCAAGGCCACCGTACCCGCCAACAGGCCTCCACCGATAAAGGGAAAGGTGCGCAGCGCCAATGCCTTGCCGCCGATCACCGCAATCAATCCGGCCTTTACCAGGCTGTTGCTCAGCACGGCCAGGAAAATGCCGCGCACGGCGACCTCCGCCCCCAGCTCCCGGTTGGCGCCTCGCGCCAGGGATAGAGTGATGGCATCCACGTCAGTCAGGCCCGAGAGCAGCGAGACCAGGTAGACGCCTACATCGCCCAGGTAGCGGCGTGCCGCTTCCACCAGGAACAGGATCAGCGCCAGCAGCGCGGCGAAGCGCAGGGCAGGGCCCAGCTCGAAGGGGTTTTTCAAAGGTGGTTCGGCATTGGGGGATTCGGCATTGGCCGCCATTCTCCAGAAGAAGAAGGCGCCGGCCGCATAGACCAGTGCGGCCAGCCCCAGCGGCCAGGCCAGATGGATCAACAAGGCGGAGTTCACCACGCCGACTTCCAGCAGGACGCGGGGAAACATCAACGCTGACGTGGCCAGCAGCCCCGCGGCCAGCAACGGACGTAGGGCGCGATGCTCCTGCAGATGGGAGAGGGTAATGGTCATGGCGGTGGATGACACGGTGCCACCCAGCAGGGCGGTCAGCAGCAAACCACGCTGCGTCCCCACCAGGCGGATGGCGAAGTAGGCAGCAAAGCCCAGAGCTGCGATCAGCACCACCATCCACCAGGTGGCATAGGGGTTGAACACTTCCCAGGGACCGTAGCCCTTGTTCGGCAGGATCGGCAGCATCACCACCGAGATGAACAGCAGCTTCAGAGCTGCCGAGAGTTCCGCCTCCTGCAGACGAAAGAGCGCTTTGTGCAACTCATCCTTGAGGCTCAGCAGTAGCGCAACGACCACCGCCCCGGACGCGGATAGCGTGTGATAGCCAGCCACTGCCAGGCTGCCGAGAAGAAAGGTGATGAGCAGGGTCAATTCGCTGGAGAGTCCCAGGTCGCCCACATAGACGAGTTCGCCGAAGTACGAGGCGATCACCAGCACCGCGAAGCAGACGAAGATCGCTACCCAGACTGCGGTGCCGAACTGTTCGCCGAGGAAGGCGGCGAACCCGCCGAGCAGACCCGTGAGACCGAAGGAGCGGATGCCCGCGACCAGCCGTAGCGCCTCCTTGTTGCGCTCACGCCAGCCGCGTTCCGCGCCTATCAACAGGCCGACGGCGAGGGCACTGGCGAAATCGAGCAGGACTTCCGTGGCGTCAGGCATGGCGCTTCCTTTCGGTGGGAATGGAAGCAGTCTAGACGGCGGAAAATCCTTGAGGAGCATCCATACCCCACGGGAACGCCGCGAGGGTCATCTCTGCCAGCCGGCGCGACCAGGTCCTGGGCATGGTGAACGGCGCGCTGGAGGAAGGCGCCCGTCTGTTGGCCGGTGGGCGGGTTCCGCAGGGCAGCGGATTCGAACAGGGTTTCTGGCTTGAGCCCACCCTGCTGGGCAACGTGCGGGCGTCCATGCGCATCGCTCGCGAGGAAATCTTCGGTCCGGTGATCACTGTGGAGCGCTTCGAGGGCGAAGCCGAGGCGCTGCACCTCGCCAATTACGCGCCCTTCGGTCTCACCGCCGGGGTCTGGACCCGCGACCTCGCCAAGGCCCATCGCGCGGCCCGTCGGCTAGGGGCCGGCACGGTGTGGATCAACGATTACAACGTTGCCTTTCCCCAGGCGCCCTGGGGTGGCTACAAGTCCAGCGGGATCGGTCGCGAGCTGTCGTGGGCCGGGCCGGAGGAGTTCAGCGAGCTCAAGCATTTCTACCTGAACACCAGCCCGGCGGCGTTGAACTGGTTCGGCGTCTAAGGCCTCAGCCGGCCAGCGCTGCGCGTCGCCCGCGCTCCAGGCGAACGCTGGCCAGAAGCAACAGGCCGATCACGAAATAGCTGCCGGTAATCAACATGGCCAGCCGGTGGTCGCCGCCGGATAGCCAGTTGGCCAGGCCGTAGGTCATCGGGCCGAGGATGGCGGCAAGTTTCACCGCCTGGCCCCAGAGCCCATAGAACTCCGCCAGCCGCGTGGGTGGGGCGAGCACTCCGATGATGGCGCGCCCCGCCGACTGGCTGGCGCCCATGCACAGGCCGGCGATGTTGGCGGCGGCCCAGAACATTGCCGGGCCGCTGGCCAGCCAGATCATGCCGACCATGGCCAGCCAGCCCAGCAAGGTCAGCGCCAAGGTGGGGCGATGGCCGATGCGATCCTGCAGCCAGCCGAACAGCACCGCGCCGATCGAGGCCGTGATGTTGACGACGAAGATCAGCAGCAGGGTGTCCTGCGTGGTGAACCCCATCACCTGGTTGGCGTAGATGGCGGCCAGGCTGATCACTGCGGCGATACCCGCCTGGTAACAGACCGTGCAGGCCACGAAACGCACCAGGTCGCGGTAGCGTCCTGCCTCGCGCATCGTTCGGGCAAAGCGTGTCCATGCCCCGCCTGCCGAGGTTGGCTGCGGCCTGCTGCGTTCCTTCAGGTAAAGGAAAGTCGGCGTACTGGCGAGGGCAAAGAGCAGGGCGGTGATGATCACGCACACTGGCACGAACTGCGCCGCCGTCTGGCCTTGTCCCTGGGCCCAGCTGACGTAGCCGAGGCAGGCACCCAGGCTGACCAGTCCGCCGATGTAGCCAAGGCCCCAGCCCCAGCCGGAAACCCGGCCCAGCGCATCGTCACGGGCGAGCTCCGGGAGGAAGGCGGCGATCAGGTTTTCCCCGGTACCGAAGCAGAAGTTCGACAGGACCACGAACAACACCGCCAGGGCCAGGGCACCGGGTCCGGCGAGCGCCAACGCTGAGGTGAACACCACGCAGCCGAGGGTGCTGAACAGGAGCAGGCGCTTCTTGCGCGCAGTGGCGTCGGCGTACGCGCCGATCAGCGGTGCGGTGAGAATGACCAGGGCGTAGGAGATGGCGAGGGTGGTCGTCCAGGCCAGGGTGCCCCAGGGTTCACCTTGCGCCACCACCGCGACGAAGTAGGCGTTGAAAACGGCGGTGATGATCACCGTTGTGTAGCCGGAATTGGCGAAGTCGAACATCGCCCAGGCCCAGATTTCACGGCGTGACACGCCGTTGGCGAGGCTGGATCGCATGGCGCTTTTCCCCCTGTCGAGCGTCCCGGAGAGCCTAGCCCCGAGCGCGCCATCCCGCGACCGGGATGGATTGCCTGTGCGTTCGCGACCGATAGCCATCGTCTATCCGGTTGATCGACTAACGTGAGTTGTCAGGTTGGTTTTTTCCAATATGATGGCCATCATTCAAAACAACTCACGGCAGGAGATCGCCATGCGCTACACCACATTCGGCCGCCGCACCGGCCTTCGCGTTTCCGAACTGGCACTGGGCACCGGCAACTTCGGTACAGGTTGGGGGCATGGCGCGGAGCGGGACGAAGCGAAGAAGATTTTCGACGGCTATGTGGAGGCGGGCGGCAACTTCTTCGACACCGCCAATGGCTACCAGGCGGGGCAGGCCGAAGTGCTGCTGGGCGAGTTCATCGCCTCCCAGCGCGATGATTTCGTCGTCGCTACCAAGTACACCCTGGGCACTACTCCGGGGGACGGCATCGCCCGTACTGGCAACAACCGCAAGAACATGGTCCGCGCTGTGGAGGAAAGCCTGAAGCGCCTGAAGACCGACCATATCGACCTGCTCTGGGCACATATCACCGACGGCATGACGCCGATGGACGAAATCCTGCGCGGCTTCGATGATCTGGTCAGCGCCGGCAAGATCCACTACGCAGGCCTTTCCAACTTCCCCGCCTGGCGCATCGCCCGTGCCGACCTGCTGGCTGAAATTCGTGGCTGGGCGCCCCTGGCCGGCATCCAGCTGGAGTACAGCCTGGCCGAACGCACCGCCGACCGTGAGCTGCTGCCAATGGCAGAGGCGCTGGGACTGGCTGTTACCCAGTGGTCGCCCCTGGGCGGTGGTTTCCTGACTGGCAAGTACCGTTCCGGCTCCGATGACTCCCGTGCCGCCAAACTGGGCATGCTGGTGCATGCCGAGAAGAGCGCCCGCGAAACCGCCATCCTCGATGCACTGTTCGCCGTGGCCACCGAGCAGGGCGCCAGCCCGACCGAGGTCGCCGTCGCCTGGCTGCTGCACAAGGCGCGCCGCGCCAGCACCGCGATGATCCCGATCCTCGGCTCGCGTACCCGTGCCCAGTTCGATGCGACCCTCGGTGCCCTCAAGGTTGAACTCAGCGAAGAGCAGTTCGCGCGCCTCAGCGCCGCCAGCACTGTCGAGCTGGGTGTTCCCCACCAGCAGGCGAGCGAGATGCTGCCTGCGCTGTCCGGCGGTCGCGATCTTCGCTTGCCCGCCCTCCCGGTCGTTTGATCCATGCAGGAACCAATCATGAAAGCCGTACGTTTCCATCAGACCGGCGGGCCGGAGCAACTGGTGTATGAGGATGTTCCCACCCCGCAACCGGGGCCGGGCGAAGTGCTGCTGCGGGTCGAGGCGGTCGGGGTGAACTACGCCGATGTAATGCGTCGACGTGGTGACAACTACCCGCAGCCAAGCCCGCTGCCGTTTACCCTCGGCTACGAGATAGTCGGTGTGGTCGAGGCCCATGGCGAAGGCGTCAGCAGTCCCGAAGTGGGCGCTCTGGTGTTCGCCGCCTCCGGGGGCGGCGGTTATGCGCAGTACGCGGCGGTACCGGCTGCAGGGCTGGTGCCGGTGCCACCCGGCCTGTCGCCGGAGCAGATGACTGCAATGTTCGTCCAGGGCATCACCGCCTTGCGCAGTCTGAAGGATGCCGCTCGACTGCAGCCCGGCGAAACCATCCTGGTCGAAGGTGCGGCCGGTGGCGTTGGTTCGCTGATCGTGCAGCTGGCAAAGATCATGGGTGCCGGCAAGGTGATCGCCGCCGCCAGTACGCCGGAGAAGCGCCAACTGGCGCTGGACCTGGGGGCCGATGCGGCGGTCGACTACACTGCGCCGAACTGGGAAGAAGAGGTACGCGCGCTCACCGGTGGGCGGGGCGTGGATATCGCGATGGAGATGGTGGGAGGAGATGTCCTGGCTTCAGCGCTGAAGAGCCTCGCGCCGTTCGGCCGCATGGTGGTATTCGGCGGTGCCGGTAGCCATCTCAGTCAGTTGGATACCGGTGACCTGGTCTTCTCCAACCGCAGCATCCAGGGCTTCACAATCACCCAGTACTTCGAGCGTCCGGACATCCTTGCCGAGACGGTGGGCGAATTGATCGGTCTGGTACTTGGCAATCGCCTGCAACTGCAGATCGGCCAGGTGCTGCCGCTGTCGCAGGCTGCCGAAGCGCATCGCCTGCTGGAGTCACGCAAGACCTCCGGCAAGGTCGTGCTCAAGCCCTGGGTGGAGTGATCTTCGGAAGCGGAACCTGCGGGAGCGATTTCAATCGCGAATTCGGAGCGGGCTGCTGCCCGCTCTCGCGAATGATTTCACTCCCACAGTAATTGCCGGCCTTCAGCCCGCCAGTTCTTCCAT
Organism: Pseudomonas sp. DY-1; assembly: GCF_003626975.1. Classification (NCBI taxonomy): domain Bacteria; kingdom Pseudomonadati; phylum Pseudomonadota; class Gammaproteobacteria; order Pseudomonadales; family Pseudomonadaceae; genus Pseudomonas; species Pseudomonas sp. DY-1. The sequence continues at coordinate 5,681,038 of NZ_CP032616.1, forward strand.
GCGGCTCTGCACCACCCGGTAGCAGGGCACATAGGCCGCGCCGCCGGGGAGTTTCATCCGGTGCTGGCGGACGAAGGCGTTGAGCAACTCGTCCAGCGGTCGCATCACCGCGGCGTCGCCGTGGATCTCATAGGGGCCGTACTGCTCGATCAGGCGAATGCCCTTGTCTTTCACGTTGCCGGCGACGATGCCGGAGAATGCCCGACGCAAGTTGGCGGCCAGCTCGTGGGGCGGCAGGTCGCGGCGCAGCTCGAGGCTGGCCATATTCTCGTGGGTGGGTTCGAACGGGTGCTGGAAGCGTTCGTCAATCTTCAGCAACCAGTTGTAGTGGAAGGCATCGTTGCGCTCGCGGCGGAACTGCTTGACCGCCTTCAGGCCTTGGGCCATCTCGATGGAGACCGCAGTCGGGTCGTCGATGATGATCTTGTAGCGGCTCTGCGCCGCTTCGCCCAGGGTGGCCCCGACGAAGGCGTTTAGCTGCTCCAGGTAGGCGGCGGCGCTCCTCGGCCCGGTGAGCACGAGCGGGAAAGGCAGATCCCGGTTGTCCGGGTGCATCAGGATGCCCAGCAGGTAAAGGAATTCTTCCGCCGTACCGGCGCCGCCCGGGAAGATGATGATGCCGTGGCCGACGCGAACGAAGGCTTCCAGACGCTTCTCGATGTCCGGCAGGATCACCAGTTCGTTGACGATGGGGTTGGGCGCTTCGGCGGCGATGATGCCGGGCTCGGTCAGTCCCAGGTAGCGACCGCCGTGGGTGCGCTGCTTGGCGTGTCCGATGGTGGCGCCCTTCATCGGACCCTTCATCACGCCCGGGCCGCAGCCGGTGCAGACGTCAAGGTGGCGCAGGCCCAGCTCGTGGCCGACTTTCTTGGTGTACTTGTACTCCTCGGTGCTGATGGAGTGGCCGCCCCAGCACACGACGATCTTCGGCTCCACGCCGGCGCGCAGGGTGCGTGCGTTGCGCAGCAGATGGAAAACGTAGTCGGTAATGCCTTCGGAGCTGTCCAGGTCGAAGCGGCGGCTCTTCAGTTCGTTCTCGGTATGGACGATGTCGCGCAGGGCGCTGAACAGCATCTCGCGGGTGTTGGTGATCATCTCGCCATCGACGAAGGCGTCGGCCGGGGCGTTGATCAGCTCCAGGCGTACGCCGCGGTCCTGCTGGTGGATGCGTACTTCGAAGTCCTTGTAGGCGTCGAGGATGGTCTTGGCGTTGTCGCTATGCGCACCGGTATTGAGGATGGCCAGGGCGCATTGGCGGAAGAGCTGGTACATGCGGCCGGAACCGGCTTCGCTGAGCTGATGCACTTCCAGTTGGGAGAGGGTGTCAAGGGCGCCCTTGGGGCTGACCTGAGCATTGATGACTTGTCTTCTGGGCATTCGGAATTTCCTTGCAACGATGCCGGAAGGCCGGTCGGCCGACGCGGCGGAATGCGGGGCGCCGTGATCCATGGCGCAGGTTGAGGCGGTGTTTCTTATCTGGGCACTACGACGTTACGGATTTATTGCGGGACAGATTCGGCAGTCATGATTCAGCGTAATAGCGAGATTACTGTCTGTCTGACAAGGACTTTCTTGGAGATGTTCCGGTTTGGCCGGCGGTGGACGGCTGGAGCGCCGTCCACCGCGTGCCTCATTTGCGGGCTTCCAGGATCAGGTTGAAGGGCGTTTCCGTGGCCCGGCGGAACTGGGTGAAGCCGGCTTCTTCGAACACCTTGCGCAGGCGTGCCTCGCCGGCCTGGGCACCAAGGCCGAGGCCCACTTCCTGGGACAGCGAATTGGGCGTGCAGATGAAGGTGGAGGCCGAGTAGAACAGCCGGCCCACCGGGGTCGCGTTGTCGTCGAGCTGGTCGTTCGCATAGGGCTCGACCAGCAGCACGGTGCCGTCGGGCTTCAATGTCTGCCAGGCGTGCCTGGCCGCGCCCACCGGGTCGCCCATGTCGTGCAGGCAGTCGAAATAGCAGATCAGGTCGAAGCCATCGCCCGGATAGTCCTTGGCGCTGGCCTGGACGAAGGTGGCACGGTCGGCAACGCCCCCGTCCCTGGCACGCTGGGTAGCGGTTTCGATGGACGGGCCGTGGTAGTCGTAGCCGACGAAGCGCGAGGCTGGAAATGCCTGCGCCAGGATCACGGTGGAGGCACCGTGGCCGCAGCCGACGTCGGCCACCTTGGCACCGGCCTTGAGTTTGTCGACGACGCCGTCCAGCGCCGGCAGCCATTCGGCCACCAGATGCGCACGGTAGCCAGGCCGGAAGAAACGCTCGGTGCCGCTGAACATGCAGGGATGGTGATCGCCCCAGGGCAGTCCGCCATCGCCGCGCATGGCTTTTACCACCTTGTCCTTGTCGTGGAAGAGGGCTGCGATGACCGAAGCGCCGCCGGCCACGTACACCGGCGAGTCCTCCACCGCCAGGGCCAGTGCCTGTTCCTCGGGAAGGCGGAAGCGCCCGCTGTCATGTTCCATGTAGCCGGACGCGGCATGGGCGCTCAGCCATTCGCGCAGCAGGCGGGCGTTACAGCCGGTTCTGGCGGCAAGTTCTTCCGGGCTGACCGGCTGGCTGTCGGCCATGGCGCGATAGAGGCCGAGTTCGTCGCCGAGGATGATGTTGGCGAGCATCGCCGCGCCACCCATGTCGGCTACCAGCTTACCCATGAAGTCGTTGAGTCTGGATTCGTCCATCACCTGTCCTCCTCTGGCAAGTGGGCAACCATCTGGCCGGAGCGACAGCGATATGCGGCGACGGGAGCCGTGATAGCAATGGAAGGAGCCGCGGCAGCCGGGTCATTATTGACTGGAGAGGCCCCTTCCGTGTCCCGCAATCGCAGGACAATTTGAGTCTAGTGGCCAGCCGATGGTCCATTGCCGACTGAGGGGGTGCAGCCGATAAGCGGCGTGCCCGCTCAGACGTAGATGCTGACCCCGCCCTTGGCCTGCAACCAGTCGCGGTAGGTGGTCAGGGATGTGGTCTGCTTGTCGCCGTCGTAACCGATGAAGCCGATGCCGCTGTCTTTTTCGTCGAAGCCGGCATCGATCAGTTTCTGCACCTTGTCTTTGAGTTTCAGCGCATCGTCGCGGTCCAGTTCCGACACGTCGGGAAGCTGGATCCTGTTGGCGTCGGCGTTCGGCTGCGTCGTGTCCGCAGGACGGGTACTGCCGGTCTGGCTGCCGCTGATGGCGCTGCCGCCGCCACTCATGGCGCGGAACAGGCCGCCGCGGCTCTGGGCAATCAGGGTGTTGGCATAGCGACGAAGCTCAGCGATATGGTCCTGGGGCGTCGTCGACTTTTCCTCGGTCTTGCCGGTGCTGGTGCCGGTGGTAGCGGTGTTGGCCGTATTGCTGGCATTGCTCCTGGAGGCGAGACCCAGATAGTTGGCCAGGGCCGAGTTATTGGAAATGGTGGTCATGGCAGTTCCTCTGCGCGATCTGACCGCCTGTTCAGCATTATTCGGGCCAGTTCGCGGGAAGGCCCGTCGTTTCTGGGCTTTAGAGTACTGGTGTACCAATCCTGCGGCAGGGGCTTGCCGCCGGCAGGCAATGGCCTGCCGGACCTGGCGGCGACCATCGGTCCGGCGTCCTTGAGCCACTGACGGGCGCCGACCATAGTGGGTGCCATGACCTCGACTCGCCAATCCACATCGGCCGCGCTGGAGGGATTCCACCCCGCCGTCGCCGCCTGGTTCCGCGCCAGCTTCCCCGCTCCGACGGCGGCCCAGGCCCTCGCCTGGCCAGCCATCCAGGCAGGGGCAAGCACCCTGGTGGCGGCGCCTACCGGCTCGGGCAAGACCCTCACCGCGTTCCTCTCGGCCATTGACGAACTGGTTCACGAAGGACTGGAACAGGGCGGCCTGCCGGATCGCTGCACGGTGGTCTACGTCTCGCCGTTGAAGGCGTTGTCCAACGACATCCGCATCAACCTGGAGGAACCCCTGGCCGGTATCCGTGCCGAACTGGCATGTCAGGGCCTGGCAGATGTGGATATTCGCACCGCCGTGCGCACCGGCGATACGCCCCAGGCCGAGCGCGACGCCATGCGCAAACGCCCGCCGCATATCCTGGTCACCACACCGGAGTCGCTCTACATCCTCCTGGGCTCGGAATCTGGCCGCGCCATGCTGACCGGGTGTCGCAGCCTGATCATCGACGAAATCCACGCCATCGCCGGAAGCAAGCGCGGCAGCCATCTGATGCTCAGCGCCGAGCGCCTGGAGTCGCTGTGCGGGCGCAGCTTGCAGCGCATCGGCCTGTCGGCCACGCAGAAACCCATCGAGCGGGTGGCGGCCTTTCTCATGGGCCTTGGACGCGACGCCTGCACCCTGGTGGATGTGGGCTACAGCCGCGAGCGCGACCTCGCCATCGAAGTACCTCCCGTACCGCTGGAAGCGGTGCTGAGCAATGAAGCCTGGGAGAAGGTCTACGACCGGCTGGCCGAACTGGTGGCCGAGCACCGCACCACCCTGGTGTTCGTCAACACCCGACGGCTGGCCGAGCGCGCCAGCCGCCACCTCTCCGAGCGCCTCGGTAATGCCGCGGTCGCCGCCCACCACGGGAGCCTGGCGCGGGAGCTCAGGCTGGACGCCGAACAGCGCCTCAAGCGCGGCGATCTCAAGGTGCTGGTGGCAACGGCGTCGCTGGAACTGGGCATCGATATCGGCGATGTGGAACTGGTCTGCCAGCTCGGCTCGCCACGCAGCATCGCCGCCTTCCTGCAGCGCGTCGGCCGCTCCGGCCACAGCGTCGGCGGCACGCCCAAGGGGCGGTTGTTCCCGCAGTCACGGGACGACCTGATCGAGTGTGCGGCGCTGCTGGATTGCGTTCGCCGTGATGAACTGGATGCCCTGGTGATTCCCCATGCTCCGCTGGATGTGCTGGCGCAGCAGATGGTGGCTGAAGTGGCGAGTCAGGAATGGGGCGAGGACGAACTGTATCGGCTGATGACCCGCGCCATGCCCTACGCAGGCCTGGCGCGGAGGCAGTTCGACGCTTTGGTGAAGATGCTTTCCGAGGGCTACAACGGCCGACAGGGCGTGCGGGGCGCCTATCTGCACCGCGATGCGGTGAATCGCCGTCTGCGGGGTCGCCGTTCAGCACGCCTGACCGCCATCACCTCCGGGGGCGCCATTCCCGAAACCGCCGACTACGCCGTGGTGCTGGAGCCCCAGGGCGTGCCGGTCGGCAGCGTGCATGAAGATTTCGCCGTGGAAAGCCTGGCGGGTGATGTCTTCCAGCTGGGCAACCAGGCCTACCGCATCCTCCGGGTAGAGCCCGGCCGGGTAAGGGTGGAGGACGCCCAGGGCCAGCCGCCGAACATCCCCTTCTGGCTGGGAGAGGCGCCGGGACGCACGGATGAGCTGTCGGCGGGGGTGGCGCGGCTGCGGGGGATGGTGGAGGACTTGTTGGTGGCGTCCGAGCCGGATCAGGACACCCTCACCCCCGACCCCTCTTCCCAAGGGAGAGGGGAGAAAAGCGCGGTCGAGCACGCGGTGGTGGCCTTGTGCGAGAGCATCGATCTCAGCGAGGCGGCGGCGCGGCAGATTGTCGAGTACCTGGCGCGGGCACGGGCTGCGCTGGGGGCCTTGCCGACTCAGCAGCGGCTGGTGATGGAGCGCTTCTTCGACGAATCCGGTGGCATGCAACTGATCATCCATTCACCCTTTGGCAGCCGGCTCAACCGTGCCTGGGGGTTGGCGTTGCGCAAGCGCTTCTGCCGCAGTTTCAACTTCGAACTACAGGCGGCGGCCACGGAGGATGCGCTGATCCTTTCGCTCGCCACCAGCCACAGCTTTGCGCTGGAAGAAGTCTGGCGCTATCTGCATTCCAACAGCGCCGAACACATCCTGGTCCAGGCCATTCTCGATGCGCCGTTGTTCGGCGTGCGCTGGCGCTGGAACGCTTCTGCGGCCCTGGCCCTGCCGCGCTACTCAGGCGGCCGCAAGGTGGCACCACAGATCCAGCGCATGCGCAGTGAAGACCTGCTGGCCAGCGTTTTTCCCGATCAGGTGGCCTGCCAGGAAAACCTCGTGGGCGAGCGCGAGATTCCCGACCATCCGCTGGTGGCCCAGACCCTCGATGACTGCCTGCACGAGGCAATGGATGCCGATGGCTGGCTGGCCCTGCTGCGACGCATGGAGCGAGGCGAGGTCCAACTGGTTTCCCGCGACCTGCCGGCACCTTCATCCCTGGCGGCAGAAATCCTTGGGGCGCGGCCCTACGCCTTCCTCGATGACGCGCCGCTGGAAGAGCGTCGAACCCAGGCCGTGCAGCAACGACGCTGGAGCGATCCGGAGTCCGCCGACGATCTGGGCGCACTGGACATGGAGGCCATTGCGGCCGTGGCCGAAGAAGCCTGGCCGCAGGTGCGCGATGCCGATGAGATGCATGAAGCGCTGCTCGCCCTGGCCTGTATCACCCAGGCTGAGGTGCAAGCCAACGACGGTTGGGCTGGCTGGCTGGCACAACTGGCCAAGGCCCGCCGGGCTGCCTGCCTGCAACTGGATGGCAAGGCTTCCCTGTGGTTGGCGGCCGAGCGTGTGGAACAGTTCCGCGCCCTCTATCCCGAGGCCGTACTCAAGCCAGCCATTGTCGCGCCAGAGGGATTCACATCGGTGTGGGAAACCGAGGCGGCGCTGGTGGAAGTCGTGCGCGCGCGCATGGGTGGTTTCGGCCCGTTGTCGCTAGGTCGGCTGACCAGGGACCTGCTCCAGGCGCCGGCAGCGCTCAGCATTGCCCTGGCAAGCCTGGAGCGCGAAGGGCAGTTGCTGTGCGGTCGTTTCACGCCAGGCACGGTGGAAGAGGAGTGGTGCGAGCGCCATCTGCTGGCGCGCATTCATCGCTACACGGTCAAGCGCCTGCGCCGCGAGATCGAGCCGGTGGAGCGGGCCGATTTCATGCGTTTCCTGTTCGACTGGCAGCGTGTTGCCCCGGCCTCCCAAGTGCGTGGTGCCGAAGCCCTGGCGACTGTGCTTGGACAACTGGAAGGATTCGAGGCAGCGGCCGCGGCCTGGGAAAGCGAGATTCTTCCCAGCCGCGTGGCTGACTACGGGATCAACTGGCTCGACGACCTCTGTCGCGCCGGCCGGGTGGTCTGGTGCCGCCTGGGTGGGCGCGGCAAAGCTGCAGGGCCAGTGCGTGGCACGCCCATCCTGTTGCTGCCGCGCAAGAACCTGGCGCTCTGGCGCGCGTGCCTGCAGGACACGCCGACGCCCGAACCGTCCCCGCGTGCAGAGCGGGTGCGCCAGGTGCTGGCTGGCCAGGGTGCGCTGTTCTTCGATGAACTGATGGATGAGGCACATCTGCTGCGCAGTGAGCTGGAGGACTGCCTTGGTGAACTGGTGGCCCTGGGCCTGGCCAATGCCGACAGCTTCGCCGGTCTGCGCTCACTGTTGCTGCCGGCGGCACGGCGCAGCCGGCATGACCGCCGGGCACGCCTGGCCTTGGCCAATATGCAGGACGCCGGACGCTGGGCGTTGCTGCGCGGCAAGGCCGAGGAAGGTAATGGCAAGGTTCCTGTCGACGCCTTGGAGCATGTGGCCCGCACGCTGCTGCGCCGCTATGGCGTGGTGGGCTGGCGCCTGCTGGAGCGCGAGGCTGCCTGGATGCCGCCCTGGCGAGATCTGCTGCGGGTCTATCACCGACTGGAGGCACGCGGCGAGATTCGCGGCGGGCGATTCGTGGCGGGAGTCTCCGGCGAACAGTTCGCCCTGCCGGAGGCGGTGGGGCTGCTCCGCGAAGTACGCAAGCGTCCACTGGACGGACAGCTGATCAGTCTTGCCGCCTGCGATCCGCTGAACCTGCTGGGGACCTTGCTCAACGGCACCAAGGTGCCGGCGGTGTCGGGCAATCGCCTGTTGCTGCGCGATGGCGTGCCCGTCGCGACGCTGGTGGCGGGCAAAGTGGCGCTACTGCAAGAGGTGGACGTGGCGACCGCCAATGAGTGGCGCGCGGCGCTGATTCGCCAGCCGGCGGCAACCCCCATTGGGCAACAGTCGAGACGGGCGCGAATGCCGGGGTAAGGGGGGGACACACGGCGACAAGCCCGTGGCACAAATAGCCCCCTCTGCGTCTGTGAGAGGGTCGGGGGGAGGGCAGCATCAGCCTGCTGGGACATGATCATGGTCTAACCGCTTGTAATAGCTCAGAAATTGACCCAACCCAAGGGGCCCCCGCCAGATCTGGCGCCTGGCCATCTCCCGACAGCTTATCCACAGTTTCATCCACCGTTTTTGTGGGTATGCGTCGATCAGTCTTCGCTGGACTTATCCACAGTCAGCAAGGGCGCGAGCAGGGTGCACATGCTGCGCCAATGGGAACCTTCCCAGTACAGACGGTCGCAGGCATTGCAACTTAGAAAGCGCGAATAGAGGGCGCCAACCCTTGGCGGCAGGCGAGGGCGGGCCATTTCCGGGGCGATTTCCTGGAGCGGATGGTTGCAGTGCAGGCAGAGGCTGAAGGGATTGGCGCTGCGGGCCAGGTCCAGCCGCTCGAACAGCTCGCGCAATTGCAACGAGGGTTTCAGCGCATGTACGTAGCAGCCGTGGGTGATGATGCGGCGCTTGAGCAGCTCGCGGTCGCGGGTGAGCACGATGCGCCCTTCATGGGCGGATATCTCGGCGATCTGGCCGTCCTCGAAGCCGTTGTCGTAGAGGGTATCGAAGCCGCACATGCGAAGCAGGCTGGCGAGCCCGCCCAGATGGGCATCGGCGACGAAGCGCAGCACCCGCAATGGGCGCGAGCGGACCTTGAGCAGGGGGCTGATGTCCAGCGCCTCGAACTTGGGATAGACCGCCACCCGGTCGCCATCGAGTATCACTCGTTCGAATCCGACCGACTCGCCATTGAGCAGGACCAGTTCCACCTCGGTGTGCGGCACGCCCAGCGCCTCGATCATGTGCTTGACCGTGGCCGCCCGCGCGCAGGCACAGGTGAAGGCCTGCCGGCGCCGCTCGGCGGGCAGGAAGTCATTGAGCTCTTCGTAGAATCGAAACGTTGCCCTGACCATGCAGGAGAGTATGGCAGCCCGTGGCGCGCCCTCCGTGGGAGGGCGCGCGACCGGTCATTTCGGCTGGGCGACTACGCGCAGGTACGGTTTCAGTGTCTTGTAGCCGTCCGGGTACTTCTTCTTCGCGTCTTCGTCGGAGACCGAGGTGGGGATGATCACGTCTTCACCGGGGCGCCAGTTCACCGGCGTCGCCACCGTGTGCTTGGCGTTGAGTTGCAGCGAATCCAGCAGGCGCAGCACTTCGTCGAAGTTCCGGCCGGCGCTCATCGGGTAGATCAGCATCGCCTTGACCTTCTTGTCCGGGCCGATGATGAACACCGAACGCACCGTGGCGTTGTCCACCGCTGTGCGCGGGCCAGCGCTGGCATTTGGGTGGATCATGTCGTAGAGCTTGGCCACCACCAGGTTCTCGTCGCCGATCATTGGGTAGTTGACCGCGTGGCCCTGGGTTTCCTCGATATCACCGACCCACTTGCGGTGGTCGCTGACCGGGTCCACGGACAGGCCGATCACCTTGGTATTGCGCTTGTCGAATTCGGGCTTGAGCTTGGCCATGTAGCCCAGCTCGGTGGTGCAGACCGGCGTGAAGTCCTTCGGGTGGGAGAACAGGATGGCCCACTGGTCACCGATCCACTGGTGGAAATTGATAGTGCCTTCTGTGCTGTCCACGGTGAAGTCGGGCGCTTCGTCACCAATGCGGATTGCCATGTAGGTCCTCCTTTCTGTCCGGCTGGAAGGGGCCGCCAACGCTTGGCGGCTATCGCGGCAGGCCCACGGGCTTGCCGGGTGTGAAAGTATAGGTCGGCCTCCCGAGCCTGCCCGGCGGGCAGTGGATCAGTGGTCATGCACCCCGGCCCGGGGGTGCTATTCCTACCTTGTGGAGGTCGTCGGAAACTCGCTGTCGACAGGGCCCGTGGCGCATTGCGCCGAATGGGCATGCATGGCGGGAAGAGTGGCGGCCTTCTTCCGGTGCACTGATCTCCGCAATCCTGACCGTCGCCCTGCAATCCAACAGGAGCGAAAGCATGGCTACGTTCATCACGCTGGCGAGCTTCACCGATCAAGGTATTCGCAGCGTCAAGGATTCCCCGGATCGGTTCGTCGCCTTCAAAGGGCTGGCCGAGCAGCTTGGCCTTTCGGTCAAGACCGTCTACTGGACGGTAGGCAGCTATGACCTGGTGCTGATAGTCGAGGGGGACGAGGAAGCGGCGACCACCCTGCTGCTTAAGACGGGTCAGTTGGGCAATGTCAGGACACAGACATTACGCGGTTACTCCGAGCAAGAGTTCCGGCGCCTGCTCAGCGGCCTGTAGCACGTCCTGCCCACGAATGGGGAGCAGCACCGGTGGCCGCTCCCCTTGGGCTCAAAGCGCGGAAGCTGCCTTGAGCAGGTACTGGCTGGTGGGCAGCACGTCGAGCTTGTCGAAGTCGATGAAACGGTTGCAGCTGTCCATCATCGCCGCCAGGTTTTTCTGGAATTTTCCTTCATCGCCCGCTGCATCGAAGAACGCCATGGGGTCGGTCATGGCGGCCGGCGGGAAGGCTTCCTCGACTATTGCGTCCACTGGCGCGGCCCCGTGGGTCAGGGCGCGCACCACCAGGTTCTGCACGTAGAGGAAGTTGTCCTGGGTGTCGATGGCCACGCGCGTGTGGTGATTACGCCAGATATCCAGCCAGGCATCGCGCGTAAGGCGCGGCGGACAGCAGAGGAAAGCGACTTGCGAAAAACCGTGGGTGCGCTGGCCAGGGTGGGCCGGGAAGCGGGTGTTGCGAATCGCCACTGACTCGCACACCAGGTAGGCCGCGAGTCGGCTGGAGACCGCGTTGAGGACGTCATCGAACGGGCGGCGGACCTCGTTGTTGGCACTGTCGGCCCAGAGCGACAACGTGGCGTCCGGCAACGGCCGGTTGTTCTCCTGCCGCAGGCCGGCTGCAGGGGCGACGTCGGCATCGGCCAGATTCACCTGCAGGCCCCGGGCCCCCAGCGTGAACAGCTGCTCGGCGACCACGCCGCGCAATTTCTGGGAGAAGCTTTCGACGCTGTCCTGCGGGGTACGCCACAAGGTGTAGATGATCTTTTCCACGGCAAGGTCCTTCGCGTTTTTGTGAATGTGTCCAGACCATGCGGCCTGGGCACGGGGCCCTGCATCGTCCGCCCGGACTAGCGGATGAGTGGCCGGTGGCATGGTCGAGGCGGTGCTAGCGTTAGTGGAGGGGACGTGCGGCCTTGGGGGCTGTGCCATTCCCTTGCAAGGCCATTCGCCCACAACCCTTGTACTCGAACCCGGTGCCGGTGGCACCGCCGGAGTGCGTGCGGCCCTGCCATAACCCATAACCCGCACGGAGGTGATAGCCATGGCCCGTACAACCCCCATCAGCCATTACCGCAACATCGGCATAGTGGCCCACGTGGATGCCGGCAAGACCACCACCACCGAACGGGTTCTCTATTACACCGGGGTCAACCACAAGATGGGCGAGGTGCACGATGGCGCCGCGACCATGGACTGGATGGTCCAGGAGCAGGAGCGCGGCATCACCATCACCTCGGCGGCCACCACGGCGTTCTGGAGCGGCTCGCGCAAACAGCTCGACAAGTTCCGCATCAACATCATCGACACCCCCGGCCACGTCGACTTCACCATCGAAGTGGAGCGCTCACTGCGCGTGCTGGATGGTGCGGTGGTGGTGTTCAGCGGCGCCGATGGCGTGGAGCCGCAATCCGAAACGGTCTGGCGCCAGGCCGACAAATACCACGTGCCGCGCATTGCCTACGTGAACAAGATGGACCGCGCCGGCGCCGACTTCCTGCGCGTGGTGGAGCAGATCAAGAAGCGCCTCGGCCACACCCCTGTGCCGATCCAGCTGCCCATCGGCCAGGAAGAGAACTTCAACGGGCAGATCGACCTGATCCGTATGAAGGCCATCTACTGGAACGACGCCGACCAGGGTGCCAGCTTCCGCGAGGAGGAGATTCCCGCCGAGTTGCGGGAGACGGCCGAACACTGGCGCAACGTGATGCTGGAAGCGGCGGCCGAGGCCAATGAGGAACTGATGACCAAGTACCTCGACGGGGGCGAACTTTCCGAAGAGGAAATCAAGACCGGCCTGCGCATCCGCACCCTGTCATGCGACGTGGTCCCGGCGGTGTGCGGTTCGTCCTTCAAGAACAAGGGGGTGCCCCTGGTGCTGGATGCCGTGGTCGAGTTGTTGCCGGCGCCCACCGAGATCCCCTCGATCCGCGGCACCCATCCGGACGACCCGGAGAAGGAAGACGAACGTCATGCCGATGACACCGAGCCCTTCTCGTCCCTCGCCTTCAAGATCGCCACCGACCCCTTCGTCGGCACCCTGACCTTCGTTCGCGTCTATTCCGGCGTGCTGAGCTCGGGGGATGCCGTGCTCAATTCGGTGAAGGGCAAGAAGGAGCGCGTTGGCCGCATGGTACAGATGCACGCCAACCACCGCGCCGAGATCAAGGAAGTCCGCGCCGGTGACATCGCCGCGTTGATCGGCATGAAGGACGTCACCACCGGCGACACCCTCTGCGACTTGAACAAACCGATCATCCTCGAGCGCATGGACTTCCCCGAGCCGGTGATTTCCATCGCCGTGGAACCCAAGACCAAGGCTGACCAGGAAAAGATGGGCATCGCCCTCGGCAGGCTGGCCCAGGAAGACCCCTCGTTCCGGGTCAAGACAGACGAAGAAACCGGACAGACCATCATCTCCGGCATGGGCGAGTTGCACCTGGACATCATCGTCGACCGCATGAAGCGCGAGTTCAACGTCGAGGCCAATACCGGCAAGCCCCAGGTGGCGTACCGCGAGACGATCCGCAAGACCTGCGAGATCGAAGGCAAGTTCGTTCGCCAGTCCGGCGGTCGCGGCCAGTACGGCCACTGCTGGATTCGCTTCGCGCCAGCGGACGAAGGGCAGGAGGGGCTGGTCTTCATCAACGAGGTGGTAGGTGGCGTCGTTCCCCGCGAGTTCGTCCCGGCCATCCAGAAAGGCATCGAGGAGCAGATGAAGAACGGCGTGCTCGCCGGCTATCCGCTGATCGGCCTGAAGGCCGCTGTGTTCGACGGTTCCTACCACGACGTGGACTCCAGCGAGATGGCGTTCAAGATCGCTGCCTCCATGGCCACCAAGCAGCTCTCTCAGAAAGGCGGCGCAGTGTTGCTGGAACCTGTGATGAAGCTGGAAGTGGTGACGCCGGAGGATTACATGGGTGACATCATGGGCGACCTCAACCGCCGCCGCGGCCTGATCCATGGCATGGACGACGGCGTCTCCGGCAAGATCATCCGCGCCGAAGTGCCCTTGGGCGAGATGTTCGGTTACGCCACCGATGTGCGTTCCATGTCCCAGGGCCGGGCCAGTTTCTCCATGGAGTTCGCCCGCTATGCCGAGGTGCCGGCGAGCATTGCCGAGGCGATCGTGAAGAAATCGGGTTGATGGGGCGGCTGTACCTTGTAGGAGCGAATTCATTCGCGAATGGCCGCGACGCGGCCCCTGAGTCCACTGGGCGAGCCTTCGGCCCGCTTTCGCGAATGAATTCGCTCCCACAGGGTTCATTGCCAGACAAAAGAAAAACGGGCCGGAAGGCCCGTTTTTCATTCCTCACTCCGCTGCTCAGGTCAGTCCTTCTGTTTGCGGAAGTAGGGAATCACGTGTTCGCCGATGTTCTTCAGCGTCTCGATCTGCGCCCACTGCGGCACGGTGCCCATCTGGCAGATGAAGAGGATTTCGTCGGCGCCGGCGTCGATCAGGCGCTGCACGTAGCCGATGCAGTCCTTCACGGTGCCGTAGGCATGGTTGGGGTTCATCATCGCCATGGTCGGGTCGGAGAAGTCCACGGTGACTTCCTCGGAGGCGAAGCGCGACTTGATCACCGCCTGGCCGTTGCCGTCGACGAAGGTGTCTTCCTTCCATTTCTCCGGGTCCGGGCGCTCGCCGCCGGCGTACCAGTAGGCCAGGGATTCCATGAAGTAACGCTGGCCACGGATGCCGATGTGGCGAGCCTTCTCGTTGTCGTCCAGGACGATGGCCGGGCACAGGGCGGCGATGTGGCGGTTGGGGCGGAATCCCACCTGGTTCTTCTCGTCGCGGTTGTCCCAGGCTTCGTGGTACACGGCCACTTTCTTGGCGATCTCCTCGGGGCCGCCGAAGCCCAGCACCAGGGCGCCCATGCCACGGCCGCCGGCGTTCTTCAGCGACTCGGTGTTGGTGCAGGCCAGGTACATCGGCGGGTGCGGGTCCTGGTAGGGCTTGGGATGGATCGGGCGTTTCGGGATCTTCACGAAGTCGCCGTTATGTTCGATCTCGTCCTGCACGAACATCTTCGGGATCAGGTACATGGCCTCGTCGATCTGCGGCTGCAGGGTCGCCAGATCGTAGCCAAAGGTGCCGGCCTCCTGCTGGGTACCGCCCTTGCCCACGCCGAAGTGCACACGGCCCTTGGACAGCAGGTCGAGGGTGGCGATGCGCTCGGCCACCTTTACCGGGTGGTTCATGGCCGGCGGCAGGCAGACCACGCCATGGCCGATACCAATGCGCTCGGTCTTGCCGGCGACGAAGGCGAGCATGGTTTCCGGCGCCGACATGTGGGAGTAGTTGGTCAGCGCGGTGTGTTCCACGCACCAGAAAGTGTCGAAACCGAGTTTGTCGGCGAGCACTGCCTGCTCGACGGTTTCGTCGAAGATGCGACGGTCGCCTTCGCGGGTGGAATCGATCGTCTGTGCCTCGTAGATCAGGGAGAATTTCATGCGCTTGGCCCTTCTTGTTCTTCGTTCGGTCAACCCGCAGATGCCGGGTCTTGAGCGCATGGTGTGGGATCGAAAAACGGCCTGAATCCCCCAAAGGGACTAGTCATCTTGGTGCCCCGCAAAGCACGACGCCCGCGCGGGGCGGGCGTCGTGGCGAGGCGGGTTCGCCAGCAAGCTGGCGCCTACGTAGGAGCCGGCTTGCTGGCGGATCGCGATTTCAGAGGAAGAAGTCGGTGCTATCGAGCCCCATCCCCACGCCGCCCAGGTTGAGGGCGTACTTGCCCGGGCAGTTGGCCACGTGGGCGCGCCCGGTATGGATATCGCGGAAGGCGCGGTTGATGCCGTGCTGGCGGAAGATGGTGGACGCGCCGCTGTTGTACATCAGGGCTTCCACCGCCTGGGCGCATTTGTCCGGGACTATCGCCGAGTCGTAGCGCATCTTCACCCGCTCGGCCATGGTCAGCGCCTCGCCCGCCCTGGCGCGCTGCATCATCAGGTCGAAGTTGCGCAACAGCACTGTGCGGCACTCATCCACCGTGACCATGGCATTGGCCAGCGCGGTCTGCGCGCCTGGGTCCTGGATGATCTTGCGCCCGTCGTTCACCCCGACGCGGCCCTTGTTGGCCTCGATGAACAGGTCGATGGCCCCTTGCAGCGCGCCGATGGTGGAAGAGGACACCGCACGCACGAAGATCTGCCCGAAGGGCAGGCGGAACAGCGGGTCGGTGTTCACCGCGTTGCCTGGGCTGTTTTGCAGGAAGCCATCGATGGAACGGTGGGTGCGGTGCTCGGGTACGAACACGTCCTCCACCAGTACGTCATGCGAGCCGGTGGCTTCCAGGCCCATCACGTCCCAGTTGTCGACGATGTTGTAGTCCTGGCGCGGGACCAGGAAGGTGCGGTAGTCCGGTCCGTCGCCTTCCTTTTCCGGCGGCACCATGGCGCCGAGGAAAGCCCACTGGCAGTGCTTGCTGCCCGAAGAGAAGCCCCAGCGGCCGCTAAGGCGGAAGCCGCCGTCGATGCGGGTGACCTTGCCCACCGGCATGTACGAGGAGGAGATCAGTACGCTCGAATCCTGGCCCCAGACATCCTGCGCGGCACGGTCGTCGAACAGCGCCAGCTGCCAGTTGTGGATGGCCACCACCCCCAGAACCCAGGCGGACGACATGCAGCCTTCGGCGAGGGTCATCTGCACCTCGAAGAAATCACGCGGCTCCAGTTCGTAGCCCTCCCAGCGTGCGGGCTGGAGGATGCGGAAGAAGCCCGCTTCCTGGAAGTCACGGATGGTCTCCTCGGGGAGCTGGCCGCTCTTCGCGGCCAGTGGCGCGCGTTCGCGCAGCACCGGCACCAGCTCTCGGGCACGTTGTTTCAGGCGTTGGCGGATCAGGTCGTGGTCGAGCATGTTGTTGTTCTCCTGTTGAAGGCTTTTCCACCTATCGCCGGGCATTCAAACAACGGGCAAGTGGGCGGGCATCCCTCAAACGGACCATATGCACGAGCTCGGAGCTGCCTGATTGCACGGACTGCTCTTCTGTAGGGGCGAATCAATTTGCCCCTACAGGGAGTTCGCCTGGCGGGCCCTCGCTTTGCCTAGTCCCCTCGGACGATGTTGCCCGCCCGGCCCTGGCGAAGAATCGGCTCCACTTGAGAACAACAAGAGGGCAGTGCGATGAGCCAGGCCGATCTGAAAGGCGAGATGCTCCAGGCGATGCGTCGTCTGGCCAAGTCCGTGACCATCATCACCACCAGCAACGGGCAGGAGCGGTTCGCCATGTCCGCCACGGCGGTGGATTCGCTTTCAACCGAGCCGCCGTCGCTGCTCATCTGCGTGAACAAGACCGCCTCCCTGCACAACGTGCTGGATGCCGGTGCGGACTTCTGCGTGAACATCCTCGGCCTGGAGCAGGAGGAGCTGTCCCACCTGTGCAGCGGCCCGGTGAAGGGCGAGGCGCGCTTCCAGCAGGGCGACTGGCGCAGCAGTGTAGGCGGCATTCCCTACCTGGGCGATGCCCAGTCCGCCATCCTCTGCCGGCAGGACGGCAAGTTCAGCTACGGCACCCACACCATCTTCATCGGTCGCATCGTGGAGATTCACAACAGCGCTGAAATCAGTCCGCTGGTCTATCTCAACGGCGCCTACACCACCACGGCATCGTCCCTGGCTGTAGCGAACTGAGGACTGCCCATGACCGCCATGGAGCAGAGTCCTGAAGCGCCGCTGCGGGTGCGTGACGCCACGCAGCTGGCCTGGAATGACAGCGCCGACCTGCTGGTGGTCGGCTTCGGTGGCGCCGGCGTCTGTGCCGCCATCGAGGCGGCCAGCCAGGGCGTTGCAGTCCTGGCCCTGGAGCGCTTCGCCGGCGGTGGCGCCACAGCGCGTAGTGGTGGCGTGGTCTACGCCGGAGGCGGTACACCGCAGCAGGCCGAGGCGGGCGTGGAGGACTCTCCCGAAGCCATGTACGACTACCTGCGCCAGGAAGTGGGCGACGCTGTGTCCGCCGATACGCTGCGGGGGTTTTGTAACGACAGCCGCGTCAACCTGGCCTGGCTGGAGCGCCATGGCGCTGCCTTCCAGGGTAGCGTGCCACCGCTGAAAACCTCCTACCCCAGCGACCAGTATTTCCTCTACTACTCCGGCAACGAGGCGGTGCCGAGCTACGCCGCCAAGGCGCGTCCGGCACCTCGAGGTCACCGCGCCCTGGGCTCGGGGATGTCCGGTATCAATCTGTTCCGTCCGCTGGCGGCCAGCGCGCAGCGCCTGGGTGTGCGCGTGCAACGCCAATGCGAGGTCCGGCGGTTGGTGGTGGACGACTCCGGTGCCGTGCTCGGCGTCGAAGCCTGGGGCCTGCCGCTGGACAGTGGCGCCGCGAAAAAGCATGCACGCCTCAGTCGCTGGACCGATGCCATTCATCCTTATGCTCCAGCGCTTGCCGATCGCCTGCGACGCAAATTGCGTGCGCTGGAGCTGGCTCATGCCGAGCGCCGACTGATCCGCGCCCGGCAAGGTGTGCTACTCAGTGCCGGTGGTTTCGTATTCAACCGCGCGATGCTCACGGTACACGCGCCGCGCTACCTCGACGGCCTGCCGCTGGGGACCAGTGGTTGCGATGGCAGCGGCATCCGTCTCGGCCAGAGTGCCGGCGGGCGCACCGCGCGCATGGAGCGGGCCAGCGCCTGGCGCTTCATCAACCCGCCGCTGGCCTGGGCCCGTGGCCTGATCGTCAATGCCGAAGGCCGCCGCTACTGCAACGAAGAGGTCTACGGTGCCAGGCTCGGGCATGCCATGGTGGAGGAGCAGGGCGGTCGCGCCATCCTCATTCTCAACCGGGCGCTGATCAAAGAAGCCTACGCCCAGGTCGGACCGGGCAAGGTCTGGGCCTTCCAGCGCTTGCCGGCGGTGCTCAACATGCTGTGCAACGCCCGTCGTGGCCGTAGCCTCGCCGAACTGGCGGAGCGCAGCGGGCTGCCGCCGGCGAACCTCGAACGCACCGTCGCCGCGTACAACGCCGCAGCGAGGGGGGATCGCGAAGACGAACTGGGTAAGTCGAGGGCGTTCCTGGCCCCGCTGGACGAAGGACCCTGGTACGCCCTGGACCTCTCTTTCGACAGCAAGCTCTTCCCCTGTCCGGTGATCACCCTCGGCGGCCTCACCGTGTGCGAACGCAGTGGCCAGGTGCTGGGGAATGACGGCTATCCCGTCCCCGGCCTGTTCAGCGCCGGCCGCAATGCGGTGGGTGTCGCATCCAATTTCTATGTGTCCGGCCTGTCCCTGGCCGACTGCGTCCACTCCGGACGACGGGTCGGTGCGCATGTGGCGGGCCTGGTTCGTGCCGCTCTGGCTTCCCAAGGAGAACAACAATGAAACGAGTCGAAGGCAAGGTCTGCATCGTCACTGGCGCCGCCAGCGGGGTAGGGCGCGAAGACGCGCTGCTGCTGGCCAGCGAAGGAGCGAAGGTGGTGCTCACCGACCTCAATGAAGAAGCCGGCCGCCAGGTGGCCGCCGAGATCGGCGCCAATGCGCTGTTCGTTCGCCAGGACATCGCCAGCGAAGCCGACTGGCAGAACGTCATCAAGCTGACCCTGGAGCAGTTCGGCCGCCTCGACGTACTGGTGAACAACGCCGCGATCCTCGCCATGGCCAGTGTCGAGGACACCAGCCTGGAGCTCTGGCAGAAGGTCCAGCGCATCAACAGCGACGGCTACTTCCTCGGCTGCAAGTACGCCATTTCGGCAATGAAGGACAGTGGCGGCGGTTCCATCGTCAACATGTCCTCGGTCGCGGCCCTGGGCGGCATGCCGGCCTTCTGCGCCTACTCCGCTTCCAAGGGTGCAGTGGCAGCGCTGACCCGCTCCGTAGCACTGCACTGCAAGGAGCAGGGCTACCGCATCCGCTGCAACAGCGTGCACCCGGACGGCATCAACACCCCCATGACACAGGCCCTGTCCGGTGGCCAGGCGATTCCCCAGGACGTGCTGGACCAGAATCCGAAGAACCGGATGTGCGCACCGCGTGATATCGCCAACCTGGTGCTCTTCCTCGCGGCCGATGAATCGCGCTTCATCAATGGCAGCGAGATGCGCATCGACAACGCGCAGACCGTCAGCGGCCTGCTTTGATCCGGAGATAGCGATGGGCAGCGTGCAGCCACTTGTGATCGAGCCGCAGCAGTCCGGCGCCTTCCAGCTGGAAGTGGCCGAGGTGATCAGCGAGACCCACGACAGCCGTTCGCTGGTGCTGCGGATTCCCGCCGGCCTGGAAACGCGCTTCCACTACAAGGCGGGACAGTATCTGGGCTTTCGCGTGGTGCTCGGTGGCAAACGGCTGACGCGCTGCTATTCCATGTCCAGCTCGCCGGATTGCGACACCTTGCCCAAGGTCACGATCAAGCGAGTCGACGGTGGCCGGGTGTCCAACTGGTTCAACGACCAGGTGCGCCCCGGCGACCTGCTGGAGGTGCTGCCGCCCGCGGGGCATTTCCATCTGCGTCCCGGTACGCATGACCTGGTGCTGTTTGGCGGAGGATCGGGGATCACGCCGGTGTTCTCCATCCTCAAGTCGGCGCTGAAGACCAGCGGTCGCCGCATCAAGCTGGTGTACGCCAATCGCGACGAGGCATCGGTGATATTCCGCGATGAGCTCAAGGCGCTGGCCAAGGCCCATGTGGAGCAGCTGGAAGTGGTTCACGTGCTGGACTCGGTGCAGGGATTCCTGAGCCAGGGCGAGGTACGCCAGCTGGTGCGTGGTCATTCCGGTGCGGAGTTCTACATCTGTGGCCCCGGCCCCTTCATGGATACCGTGGAGAACGCGCTTCTGGGGCTGGGCGAGGCGCGCGAGCGCATCCATGTGGAGCGTTTCGTCTCGCCGCCCGATCCAGATGCGCAGGTAGCAGTGCCGGCTGCAGTTGGCGTCGAAGCGGAGCAGCTGCTGGTGGAGCTCGACGGCCAGCTCAGCGAAGTGCCCGTGCAATCTGGCGAGACCCTGCTGCAGAGCATGCGCAATGCAGGTCTCGATGCGCCTTACTCCTGCGAGGAAGGCTTCTGTGGCGCCTGCATGTGCAAGGTCGAAGAGGGCGATGTTGTGCTCTCGCGCAACGATATTCTCAGTCCTGCGGAACTCGCCGAAGGCTGGACCCTGGCGTGCCAGGGCCGTCCGGGCAGCGCGCGGCTGAAACTGAAGTTTCCGGGGTGACAGCCGGGGGCTACCGCCCTAAGTGGTGGTATTGAGCGTGTATGTCTGTGCCTTTACACCCGGCTTCGGCCGGGTTTTTTATTTGTACGGCACGGGCTGAGTGTAGGAGCGAGCTTGCTCGCGAAAGACCGGATCCAGGAGGTTCCCGAGCAAGCTCGCTCCTGCAGGTGCGGTGCCCCCTCAAGGGAACGAGGCGTAGTCCCAACGGACGATCACTCCTGCCCGTACCAGCGGTAGACTCCGCCGAAAGCCCCATTCCAAGAACAAGCAACGAGGTTTCCCATGGCACGTCTGTCTAGCAAGGTTGCGGTCATCACCGGAGCTGCATCAGGTATCGGTCTGGCCTGTGTTCGTCGTTTCGCCGCCGAAGGCGCACAGGTAGTCGGACTGGATGTGGGCGAGCCCCGCGCGGATGTCGCCGCAAGCCTGGAAGGGCTAAGCCCGGCGCCGGTGTTCATGAGCCTCGATGTGCGCGACGAAGCACGGGTGCAAGCGGTAATGGATGAGGTGGCGAAACGCTTCGGGCGCATCGACGCCCTGGTCAATGCCGCCGGCATCGCCAGCCGTGGCAGCATCACCGAGACCACGACCGAGGAATGGCGCCGCGTCCTGGATATCCACCTGACCGGCTCCATGCTCACCAGCCGCTACGCATTGCCGCAGATGCTTGCCCAGCGCAGTGGCTCGATCATCAATTTCGGCTCGATCTTCGGTCTGCAGGGCTGCGACGGCAACGCTGCGTACAACACCGCCAAGGGCGGTATCACCCAGCTGACGCGCTCCATGGCCATCGACTACGGCCACGCGAACATCCGCGTCAACGGATTGTGCCCGGGGCTGATCGATACACCCATGACCCAGATGGTGAAAGAGCAGAAGGAATTCCATGCCTACTTCGCCTCGCAGCACATGCTCTGCCGTGCCGGCCAGCCGGACGAAGTGGCCAGCGTGGCGCTGTTCCTCGCGTCTGACGACGCCTCCTTCGTCAGCGGCCAGATGATCGCGGTGGACGGCGGCTTCTCCGCCGGACGTCGCTTCGCCCCGCCACAAGCCTGACTTCATTGCCTTGACCACGGCCGGGTTCTCCCGGCCGCTGCCCCGTCTCGCCCCGAGAAAAGCCCATGACCGACCTGGAAAGCGCCCTGACCATCCCTGAACTGCTGGCCGCCGCCGCGAGCCGCTACGGCGAGTCCATGGCCATCGAGGACGATGGCACCCGCCTCAGTTATCACCAGCTCGACCGACTGCGTCGCCAGGCCGCCCGCGCCTTGCTGGCGCTGGAGGTGCAGGCCGGCGAGCGCGTGGCGATCTGGGCGCCGAACATCCACGAATGGATCGTCGCGGCTATTGCCCTGCAGAGCGTGGGCGCGGTGCTGGTACCGCTGAATACGCGGATGAAGGGCAGCGAGGCGGGTTTCATCCTGCGTGAGAGCGGCGCCAGCCTGTTGCTGGTGGTTGGCGAGTTCCTCGGTACCCGCTATCCGGCGCTGCTGGACGACGAGTCTCTCCCGGCGCTGCGTACGCGCATCTGCCTGCGTGGCGAGGCACCGGGTTGCCTGGGCTGGGACGAGTTTCTCGCTTTGGCCGCCGAGGTTTCACCGGCAGAGCTGGCGGTGCGCGAAAACCAGGTGCAGCCGCAGAGCCTGTCGGACCTGCTGTTCACCTCAGGCACCACCGGCAAGCCCAAGGGGGTGATGACCGCCCACGGCCAGAACCTGCGCATCGTGCGTGACTGGAGTGCGATGGTCGGACTACGTCCGGGTGATCGCTACCTGATCGTCAACCCGTTCTTCCACAGCTTCGGCTACAAGGCCGGCTGGCTGGCGGCGCTGATGCGGGGTTGCTGCATCCTGCCGCAACAGGTGTTCGACGTGCCGGTAATGCTGGAGCGCGTCGCTCGCGAACGGGTGAACGTGTTGCCCGGTCCACCCACGCTCTATCAGTCGATCCTGGCCTTCCCCGAGCGCGAGCGCTTCGATCTTTCCAGCCTGCGGGTGGCGGTGACCGGCGCAGCCTCGGTGCCTGTGGAAATGGTCCGGCGCATGCGCAGCGAACTGGGCTTCGAGACCATCGTCACCGCCTACGGCCTGACCGAGGCCTGTGGCTTTGTCACCATCTGCCGTCCGGGCGATTCCGCCGAACGGGTGGCCACCACCTCAGGCCGCGCGTTCCCGGACGTGGAAGTGCGCTGCGTGGACGCTGCCGGCAATCCGGTCGCGCCGGGCGAGCCCGGTGAGCTGCTGGTGCGCGGCTACAACCTGATGCAGGGCTACTTCAACAACCCCGAGGCGACGGCCGAAGCCATAGATGCCGACGGCTGGCTGCACACGGGTGATGTCGGTGTACTCGACGAGCACGGCTACCTGCGCATCACCGACCGCATCAAGGACATGTTCATCACCGGTGGCTTCAACGTGTACCCGGCGGAAATCGAGCAGGTGATCCTGCGCTATCCGGGGGTGGCCCAGGCGGCGGTGATTGGCATTCCCGACGAGCGTCTGGGGGAAGTGGCCATGGCCTTCCTGTTGCCGGCTACTGGCCAGGCGCTGGATACCGGAGACTTCCTCATCTGGTGCCGCGAGCAGATGGCCAACTACAAGGTCCCGCGCCGCGCCCAGGTGGTGGAGGCGATGCCGTTGAATGCGGCGGGCAAGGTGACCAAGGACGCGCTGCGAAATTTGGCCTCATAGGGACTCCGGGGGGAAGTTGCAGGAAGCGAGCTTGCTCGCGAACCGCCCGAGCGCGATCTTTCGCGAGCAAGAACTCGGTGTCCCCCTCGCTCCTACACAAGACCGTGTCGGGATCCAGGCGCGAGGGGATTACCGCCTCTCTCAAGCCAGCGAAGCCACGCTGTTCAGCAAGGTCTTCACCAGTTGCGCCTGGCGCGTGGCGCCGGTCTTGGCGAACACGCCGCGCAGGTGCGCGCGCACGGTGTTGCGCGATACGCCAAGCCGCTCGGCGCTTTCGTCGAGAGTCAGGCCATCCATCATCAGCATCGCCACTTCGCTTTCCGTGCGTGTCAGTTGGAACAGGCTGCGCAGCAGGCAGCGCGAAGCCTGCGGGGAGTCGCCCGGATTGCGGATGAACACGGCCACGGCCGGCCGTCGGGCGTTGCCCTGGCCTTCGTAGTTCAGGGCAATGGGCCGTAACAGCAGGTTGAGCGGAACCTCACCCGTAGGGCGCGCCAGGGTCAATACCTCGATGCAGTCATCCCGGCCGTGCTGGTGCTGCTGCAGCATGCTCTGGATGGTCCGCTGCAGATTGCGGTTGTCCTGTCCGGCGAAGGCCCGCAGCTTGTCCTGATTGCACTCGAGGCCATCCTGGGCGGCGAACAGGCGCTGGGCGGCCTGGTTGCTGCGCATCACCTTGCCGGTCTGGTCGAGGATGGCGGTGCCCACCAGCAGACGGTCGATAGTGGCGGCATAGAGGCGGCGTTCGGAGTCCAGTTGGTCGACCGTCGAGTGGAGGTCCACGGCCTGTTGCAGGTGTGGCAGCAGCAGACGCACCAGGGCCTTTTCCGCGGTGTCGAAATCCCGTCCAGCATGCCCCCGGCAGGCGAACAGGGCGCAGTGCATGCCAGCCGCCGTCTGCATATTGGCCACGAGCACGTAGCGCAGGTCGAGCGGGTGCAGGTAGCCCTGGTAGAAGTCGTGAGCCAGCCAGTGTCCGGTCCCCAGCACCTGATCGGCGCTGACCACCTGGTCCGCGGGCCAGTCCAGGAAGGGGCAGATGGCGTAGTAATGCTCGCTGTAGGAGGGCTCGCCGGGCAGGTGCGGCCCGTGGATCGAGGCGTTGACGATCAACCCCGGCCGCTCATGGGCGGGATTGCGCAGGACCAGGGTCAGGTAGCTGGCGTCTAAGCGTCGGCGCAGCGCGTCCAGCAGGCTGGCCCAAGGCGTGGGTTCCAGCGGTCCGCGGTAGTTCAGCGCCAGTAGCTCGCTGAGTTCTGGGGCACTGATGCCCGCAAGCTCATGGGCATATCGAAGATCGTCCATCCTCGCCTCGCTTGTTGTGGTTGTCGGGCTGGATCGGCTGAGTATTGGCGGCACGGGCTGTGGACAAATCGTCCGTTCGGCCTAGTGGCGGCGAGGATCGATTCGGTTGGCTGGGAAATGTAGGAGCGAGCTTTGCTCGCGAACATCCGAGCACAGGACATTCGCAAGCAAGAACTCGGCGTCCCCCTCGCTCCTACAGGCCAAGGCCCATCAAGCGCGCGAGCTTAGAGCGACAGTAGGTACTCGACGATGCGCTCGGCGGCCGCTTCCGCTGATTCGCTTGCCGTGTCGATGCGGATGTCCGGCGCCAGTGGTGGCTCGTAGGGCGAGTCGATGCCGGTGAAGTTCTTCAGCTCGCCGCGCCGGGCCTTCTGGTAAAGGCCTTTGGGGTCCCGGCTCTCGGCCAGCTCCAGCGATGCGTCGATGAAGATCTCCAGGAACGCTCCTTCGCCTGCAAGACCACGTGCCAGTTCGCGTTCGGCGCGGAAGGGCGAGATGAACGAAACCAGTGTGAACAGTCCCGCGTCCAGCATCAGCCGCGCCACTTCGCCCACCCTGCGTATGTTCTCCACACGGTCGGCTTCGCTGAAGCCAAGGTCGCGATTCAGGCCGTGACGCACGTTGTCGCCGTCCAGCAGGTAGGTGTGCCGACCCAGTGCATGGAGCCTGCGCTCCACCAGGTTGGCAATGGTGGATTTACCTGCCCCGGAAAGGCCCGTGAACCACAGGATACGTGGCGTCTGCCCCTTCAGTGCGGCACGGGCCGGGCCATTCACGTCGACAGCTTGCCAGTGCACGTTCTGTGCGCGGCGCAGGGCGAAGTGCAGCATGCCGGCGCCAACGGTCTGGTTATTCAGCCGGTCGATGATGATGAACCCCCCGGTATCGCGGTTCTCCACATAGGGATCGAAGGCGATCGACTGGTCCAGGCTCAGGTTGCACACCCCGATCTCGTTGAGTTCCAGGGTCCTGGCCGCGAGTTGCTCGAGGTTGTTGACGTTGACCTTGTGCTTGAGGGTGGCGCAGCTCATGCCGAGCGTGCGGCAGCCGATCTTCATCAGGTAGGGACGGCCGGGCAGCATGGCCTCCTCACCCATCCAGACCAGGGTGGCTTCGAACTGGTCAGCCACGGCGGACGGCGCATCGGCGCGGACGATCAGGTCGCCACGGCTGATGTCGATCTCGTCTTCCAGGGTCAGGGTCACGGCCTGGCCGCAACTAGCTTCCTCTTGTGCGCCGGCCATGCCGAGGATACCGGCAACGCGGCTCTGCTGGCCGGAGGGCAGGACGCGGACGCGCTCGCCAATGCGGATGGCTCCCGCCGCGACGTTGCCGGCGAATCCGCGAAAGTCGAGGTTCGGCCGGTTCACCCATTGCACCGGCAGACGGAAGTCGGCACCGGGGCGGGCTGCTTCAAGGGGGGCGTTCTCCAGGTGCTGGAGTAGGGTCGGCCCTTGGTACCAGGGCATGTTGGTACTGGTCTCCAGGAGGTTATCCCCCTTGAGAGCCGACATCGGGATGCACTGGATATCGGTCAATCCGAGTTGTGCGGCGAAGGCGCGGTAGTCGGCCTCGATGCGGGCGAAGACGTCCTCCGAATAAGCCATCAGGTCCATCTTGTTCACCGCCACCAGGACCTGGCGAATGCCCAGTAGAGACACCAGGTAGCTGTGCCGGCGGGTCTGCTGCAGCAGGCCCTGGCGGGCGTCGATGAGGATCACTGCCAGGTCGGCGGTAGACGCGCCGGTGACCATGTTGCGGGTGTACTGCTCATGGCCGGGGGTGTCTGCGACGATGAACTTGCGTTTGTCGGTGGCGAAGAAGCGATAGGCCACGTCGATGGTGATGCCTTGCTCGCGCTCAGCGGCCAGACCGTCCACCAGCAGGGCGAAGTCCAGCTCGCCGCCTTGGGTGCCGAGCTTTTTCGAGTCCACCTCCAGTTGGCCGAGCTGGTCTTCGAAGAGCACCTTGGTTTCGTACAGCAGCCGGCCGATCAAGGTGCTCTTGCCATCGTCGACGCTGCCGCAGGTGATGAAGCGCAGCAGGTCCTTGTGTTGTTGCTGCTCAAGGTACTGGTCGAGCTCGATTTTGGCGTTCATCAGAAATACCCCTCTTGTTTTTTCTTCTCCATGGAGCCGGCCGAGTCGCTGTCGATCAGGCGACCCTGGCGCTCGGAGGTACTGCTCACCAGCATTTCCTGGATGATTGCCGGCAGGTTGTCGGCCTCGCTGTCGATGGCGCCGGTCAATGGGTAGCAGCCGAGGGTGCGGAAGCGCACCTTGCGCAGCTCGGGGGATTCGCCGGGGAGAAGCGGCAGGCGCTCATCATCGACCATGATCAGGGTGCCGTCGCGGCGTACCACTGGGCGCTCCTGGGCGAAGTAGAGCGGCACGATGGGAATACCTTCGAGGTAGATGTATTGCCAGATATCCAGCTCGGTCCAGTTGGACAACGGGAACACCCGCAGGCTTTCGCCCTTGCGTTTGCGGGTGTTGTACAGGCGCCAGAGTTCGGGACGCTGCTGCTTCGGGTCCCAGCGGTGCTGCTCGGAGCGGATCGAGAACACGCGCTCCTTGGCCCGCGACTTTTCCTCGTCACGCCTGGCACCACCGAAGGCCGCGTCGAATCCATGCAGGTCCAGCGCCTGCTTCAGCCCCTGGGTCTTCCAGACATCGGTGTGCAGTGCCGAGCCGTGGGTGAAGGGGTTGATCCCTCGTTCCTGGCCCTCCGGGTTGATGTGCACCAGCAGCTCCAGGCCCAGGTTCCGTGCGGTCTGGTCGCGGAAGGCGATCATTTCGCGGAACTTCCACGTGGTGTCCACGTGCAGCAGGGGAAAGGGCGGTTTGCCCGGTGCGAAGGCCTTCATCGCCAGGTGCAGCATGACTGCGCTGTCCTTGCCGATGGAGTAGAGCATCACCGGGTTTTCACACTCGGCGACCACTTCGCGAATGATCTGGACGCTTTCGGCTTCCAGGCGTTGCAGGTGAGTCAGCATCGCTTGCCTCCTTGGGTGGCGCCGGCTCCACATGGTGCGAGCCGGCTTTTTTCCACGGTAGGGAATGCGTCGCCGGGGGTTCTTCGTCTGAGCGGACGAAGTTTCAGCGCTCCGTTGCGAACAGCGATTCGGCGCGCGCCTTGACCGCCAGGGCCACCGCATCGAAGCCCTGCTTGACCCAGGGACCGTGCAGCGCCATCACCTGGTCGGCGGTCGGGCCGAGGAACAGGTCGGTGGTGTGGTAGCGGCAGCTCTCCTTTCCGGTGGCCTCGATCACCTGCTCGCGGCGCGCGGCATCGGGATTGCTCGCGCTGGCGTGCATCTCCCAGGCCAGCAGGCGCGGCGGTTCGAAGCTGGCGAGCTGCTCGATCACGCGCAGTAGCTCGCCGGGGCGTGCGGGGTCGGGCAGGTACAGGTTCACTGGCTCGCCGAGCAGCAGGCTGGACTCCACTTTCACGGTGAAGGGGTTCCATTCGGGGTAGCGGTCAAGATCTACCAGGACCGACCAGACCAGTTCGGCGGGGGCGGCGATGTCCACGGTCAGCGATCTCACCAGGTTCTTTTCATCAGGCATCGGGGACTCCTCGGAATACAGGCACCGCACCGTGCGGCGCCGATCTGGCCGATGCTCCGCGCCCGCTGTCTCCAGTTCCTCGTCCGGGTGGACTAGCTGGTGCTGAACTGCAGGAGCGAGCTTGCTCGCGAAACCAACCCGCATTCGCCAGCAAGCGGGCTCCTACGTTATTAGTCCGCCCAGACGAAGAATCCTCGATCCCGCTCTCCCTAAGGTTTGTCCCGTGGCGGGTGTGCCGCCGGACCAGAGGAGAGCGAGATGGCCACAGATGGAATCGAACAGCAGGTAGTGAGCGGACAGGTCTGGAACGACTTCTGCGATCAGCTCAGGCGTGCCGGCGAGCAGGTTCTGCGGGCCGAGGCGCCGGCTGACGCACAGACCCGCGCGGAGGGCTTTCGTTACCTGACCCGCCTGTTGCGCATCGCCCTGGAGATGCATCTTGAGTTCGCCGACCCGGACTTTCCCGGCTTCTTCTCGCCCTCCCACGAGACGGCCAAGATCGGCGCCGACAACCCGGACAACCTCTACCAGTACGCGCGCCTCAATGGTGAGCGTCAGTACCGGGTCAGCGGCAACCGGGGCAGCGTTTCCTACCTCAGCTTCGGTACCCAGAAGGGCGGCTACGAAAGCGACGGCAAGATGATCCAGACGGGCTTCATCGATGCCAGCCAGCTGCAACTCGAGGCCGACGGCAGCTTCGAGATCATCCTCGGCCAGGAACCCGCGCAAGGAGGCAACTGGTTGCGCCTGGAGCCCGAGAGCAATGCACTGATCGTTCGTCAGACTTTCCTCGACCGTGCCAGCGAGCAGCCTGCGCAGCTGCGCATCGAGCGTCTGGACAGCCAGCAGAAGCCTGAACCGCTGGGCGCCGAGCGTTTGCAGCAGAGCCTGGGACGCGTCGCCAGCTTCGTCGAGAACACCGCGCGCCTGTTCGCCGACTGGGCCCAGGGTTACCAGACCCATGCCAACCAGCTGCCGCCGGCGGACCAGAAACTGTGCCAGGCGGTGGGCGGCGACCCGAACATCTTCTACTACCACGGCTACTGGTCATTGGCGGATGACGAGGCCCTGCTGATCGAGGTCGACCGCTTGCCGGACTGCGACTTCTGGAATCTGCAGATCAACAACTACTGGATGGAGTCCCTCGACTACCGCCACCACCGCATCTGCCTGAACAAGCATTCCGCGCAAGCCGACGCACGCGACGGGCTGCGCATGGTGCTGAGCCACCGCGACCCCGGCCTGCCCAACTGGCTGGAAACCGCCGGCCACGCAGAGGGTACCTTCTGCATGCGCTGGGTCGGCGCCAGCCAGCCCGTCCATCCCACCACGCGGGTGGTCAAGCTCGACCACCTCAAGGAGTTGCAATGACCAGCCTCATTCCCGCAGGTGACGATTTCTCCCTGGACAACCTGCTGGCCGAAGCCAGCAGTCGTGCCGGGGGGCTCGATGACTTCGGCCCGGGTAACTACCGCGAGGCGCTCCAGGTGCTGGAGGATGCCTTGCACAACGAGGCCCGGCTGTCGGCGCAGGGCAAGGCGTTGCTTCGGGAAAAGCTGGTGGCGCAGCTGGTGAATCGACTGGTGATCGAGGATCACTGCAAGCGCTATCCAGAGATCCTCCAGCAACCCATCGACGACCCGCTGGTGATCGTCGGCCTGCCGCGCACTGGCACCACGCTGTTGCAGCGCCTGCTGTCGGTGGACCCCCAGTTCAGCAAGGCGCAGTGGTGGGAGACCCGCTACCCGGCGCCGCTGGGCGGCGAAACCCTGGAGCAGCCGCGAGTGCGAATCGAGCGGGCCCGCGCCGAGGTCGCCGCGATGATCGAGTTCGTGCCGCAGATCCTGGCGATCCATCCGCTGGACGCCGAGCAGCCGGATGAAGAGTTCATGCTCATGGAGCATTCATTCCTCTGCGCAATGGATTCCTACGTCAATGTGCCGGCCTACACAGCCTGGCTCGACCGCCAGGACCAGACTCAGGTCTACGCGTACTTGAAGAAGATGCTGCAGTTCCTGCAATGGCAGCAGGCGCGCCGCGGTATAGCACCGGGGCGCCGCTGGCTGCTGAAGAGCCCACAGCACCTGCACACCCTTGAAATCCTGTTGAAAGTCTTCCCGCGAGCGCAGGTGATCCTCACCCACAGGGACCCGGGCAAGACCGTTCCATCGCTGGCGAGCTTCATCCACACCCTTTGGCAGATCTACAGCGACCAGGCTGACCCGGCCGAGGTCGGCGAGCAGTGGAACAGCCGCATGGCCCGAGCTCTGCGCCACAGCATGACGGTGCGCGAAAACCACCCTGCCAGTGCGTTCTTCGACCTGCACTTCGAAGACACGGTGGCCGACCCGCTGGGCGTGGCCGAACGCATCTATCGATTCGCAGGCCTAGAGCTGACGCCTGTGGTGCGCGCCGCGATGGTGGACTGGCTCTCGCGCAATGGTCGCGAACAACGTGCGGCGCACCAGTACGACCCGGCTACTTTCGGCCTCGATGAGGCGCGCCTGCAACGCGACTACGGCGACTACCGCGCCCGCCACCTCGCCTGAACAGGCCGGTGCCGGTTCTTGTGTGTAGGAGCGAGCTTGCTCGCGAAGCAGGCTCCGAATTCGCGAGCAAGCTCGCTCCTACGAAAAAAGCAGATCGATAACAACAAAAGGACACGAACATGCTGCTGAACGACAAGGTTGTAATGATCTCCGGGATCGGCCCGGGAATGGGCATCAAGCTCGCGCTCGAATCGGCGCGTGAAGGTGCTCGCGCCGTGGCGATCTGCGCCCGCAATGAAGCGCGCCTGCGCGAGGCGGAGCAACGCATCCGCGCTTTGGGTACCGATTGCCAGGTGCTGTGGATGTGCACCGACGTGATTGATCCCGACGCCTGTCGCAGATTCGCCGAGGCAACGGTGGAGCGCTTCGGACGCATCGATGCCCTGGTCAACAGCGCTTATGCCCATGGTGGTTTCGAGTCCCTGGAAGGCTGTACCGACCAACTGCTCCAGGAAGCCCTGGATGTGAACCTGTTCGGCTCGCTGCACCTGACTCGGGCGGTGCTACCGCACATGAAGGCGCAAGGAACCGGTGCCATCGTCATGGTCAGCACTCTGGGCGTATTCAAGCCCTACGCAGGCGGCGGCGCCTATGCGATTTCCAAGGGCAGCCTGGCGGTGGCGGTGCGTTATCTGGCCTCCGAGCTGGCTGGGCACGGCCTGAGGGTGAATGGCCTGGCCTGTGGCTGGATGTGGGGTGAGCCGGTGCAGGCCCATGTGCGCACGGCCGCAGCAGCGCGTGGTGTCAGCGAAGAACAGGTGCGAGCGGAGTTCAGTGCGGGTATTCCCGGCGGGCGCATGCCGGGCGACGAGGAGTGCGCCCGCGCGGCCCTGTTCCTTGTCTCCGACTACGCCAGCGCCATCAATGGCGCGCAGCTGGATTCCAACGGCGGCGAGCTGATGCGCTGAGCACGGGGAGAGGAAGATGCTCGATCACTGTGCCTTCAACGGCGACGCCGACGGGCTCTGCGCCCTGCAGCAGTTGCGCCTGGCGGGTGAACTGGATGCGGATGTGCGCCTGGTCAGTGGTGTGAAACGTGACATCCGCCTGCTCGACCGGGTGCCGCCCAGTCCGGGTGGGCGGGTCACGGTGCTGGACATCTCCCATGAGCAGAATCGCGCGGATGTCCTGCGCCTGCTCGGTGCTGGTGCGCGCATCCGCTACTTCGACCACCACTTCGCCGGTGAGCTGCCCGCGCACCCGGCGTTCGAGTCTTTCATCGACACGGCGACCGACGTCTGTACTGGCCTGCTGGTGAATCGCTTCCTCGCGGGGCGCTTCCATCGCTGGGCGGTGGTGGCGGCTTTCGGTGACGGCATGAGTGGACCGGCCAGGGCCCTGGCCGGGCTCCACGGCCTGGAACCGGCGGAAATCAGCGCACTGGAAGAGCTGGGTTTGCTGCTGAACTACAACGCTTATGGCGACAGTCTGGACGACCTGCATTTCGATCCGCTGATGCTGGCGGCGGAGCTGGCGCCCTATGAAGACCCACTGGACTTCATTCGGCTCGGCGCCAGCTTCGCCCGCTTGCGTGACGGCTACGCGGTTGATATGGCGGCGGCTGCCCGACTCGACCCCTGGTATGCCGGGAATGGCGCGACGCTTTACCGCTTGCCGGAGGAACCCTGGGCGCGACGGGTAAGCGGGGTGCTGGCTAACCAGCTGGCATCGCGGGACCCGCAGCGCGCACTTGGCCTGTTGAGCGCGCGGGCCGACGGGGATTGGACATTCAGCCTGCGAGTACCCGCCGGAGCCAGCCTGGAAGCGGATGCCTTCTGCCGGGGCTTCGATGGTGGAGGGGGGCGCAAGCGCGCCGCTGGCATCAACCGTCTGCCAGCCGGGACTTTGCAGCAGTTCGCTGATGTCTTCCTTGGCAGCTTTCCTGGCGCGGCGCGGTAGCTTGGCGTGCATGCGAATCGCGGGATGGGCATCGTGCGACGTTCCGCCAACGATGCGCGGCGGCGCCTTCGGAGACGCGCTGTCTACAGCGCGAAACCGTCCCGCTCCATCCTTGCCAACAGGCCCTGCCAGAAGGGAAGTTCGGCGGTGTTGCCGACGCGTCTGAGTGCGCCGCCCTTCATCGCATAGAGCCCGTCGGCATCAAAGGCGTAGCGCAGGGCCAGGTCCTTGCGTCGGGAGGAGGGGAGGATGTCGTCCACCAGGTTGTCCAGCACCAGCGGCTCGGCATCCGGGGTTTCGTAGTAGGTCACCACCATGTGCGCCTGGTTCAGCTCCAGGGCTCGCGCATAAGTGATGCGCAGCTTGCTTGGGTCAACGCCCAGCTGCAGCAGGGTGAAGTACTTGGCCAGGGCGAAGTCCTCGCAGTCCCCGGCGCCTTTGGCCAGGGTTTCCACGGGCGTGGCCCAGTAGTCGCGACGCTGCCAGAGAGCGCTGTCGTCGGTGAAGCGCACCTGGCGATTGATCTGCCGGTTGACGGCTTCAAGCTGCTGTCGCTCGGTCAGGCGGTGGCCGGTTTCCAGCAGGTCGCGCCAGGCGTGCAGGCGGTCCTTGGCCGGACCGCTGCGGCCGAAGCGTTTTTCCGCCTTGCGCAGCACCGGGTCGACACTCCAGGCGGCCCTGGCGTCGCCAGCACCCAACAGCAGGGCGCCGCTGAAAACGGCGAGCGTGAGTAATTGCCAGGACAGGGGTACGCCGAAGCGGCGAGGAGCGGGCTTCTGCAACGGTTTGACTCTCCAGGGGAAAGCGGCCGGAGCCGGGTTCTACGGTGGATCAATCCGTTGAACGAATCACCGGCATAGGGAACACCCTCCGCCGGTTCAGGGATGTGGGAACACTAGGATCAGTGCGGTCGGTGCCGCAAGCGGCAGGGGATGCACGGCACGTGCTGCGGGAGCGTGAAGCGGGAAGGACAGCTCTGGAACGGGATCTGGCGCCCAGTGCCGGTTGTCGGAAAGCGGGATGTCCTTCTGCCCGTCGGGGGCGCAGGGCGTGCGCGCATCCGACGGGCGGTGAGTCCGGTTATTTACCGAACTCGACTCGTTGCTGATGAATCAGCGACTGGTATTTGGGCATCTGCCGTCCGCTGGAGCGCATGCCGTCGTCCTGGTAACTCGGGCCGGACGCGGTGGGTTCTTCCTGGACCATTCTGGTGAAACTCTCGCTGGAATCCTCCCTCATTTGCAGGAGTTGCTGGTTGCGTATCCGGTAGTCGTCCAGGCGGTCGCTTCCATTCTCCGCGAGGACCGTAACCGGTCCCGTTGTCACCGCCAGGGCCAGAAGCAGGCCGCTGAGGGTCGTTGTGCTGAATGTCGATTTCATCGTCGTGTCCTCTTGTTTCCAACTCGTCCCCCACGTGTTGGACGGACAGCATCGGCTTTTATTACAACGCGCGGAGAAACCCGGATAGGTGGTTGGAAAATGGACCGGTGGGCTTTTGCAAGGCTTTGATTGGCATGGGGATTTCCGGAGTTTATGCCCGTTTTTGAACCTTGCCCCCGGCGCCTCTCCCGCAGGCGGGCGAGGGGTGACTCGAGCCGGTGAGTACAAGCCATTCGGAGGCACACACTGGCCTGACCCCTGGCGGAAACGTCAGGAGGGAGCCCTTTTGGCATCTTTTGGGTGGAGCGGCATTCCGACGACTGCCAAAAGAGACGCGCCGGGAGGCGAAACCAGAAACTTCTGCAGCACTCGGTAAGCAGCTTGGCTCAGGACTTTCTGGCAACACTTAACGGCGAGAGAGCCAAAAAAATACGCCCCCGCCAAGAAGGACAGGGGCGCCGCGTGGATTCCTCGTCCGTGAGGATTGGGGAGTCGCGGATCAAGCGTTCGGGGAATGTTCCCCATGCTCTTTCCAGCCGCCGCCAAGGGCCTTGTAGAGGTTCACTTCGCTGGCCAGCTGGTTGAGGCGGTCGCCGATCAGTTGCTGACGGGCGTTGAACAGCTGACGCTGTGCATCCAGCAGGGTCAGGTAGCTGTCTACGCCAGTGCGGTAGCGGCGTTCGGCGAGGCGGTAGTACTCCTCGGTGGTCTTCACCAGGGCGCGCTGGGAGTCCAGTTGCTGGTGGTAGGTGGTACGTGCGGCGAGACCGTCGGCGACTTCTTGGAAGGCGACCTGGATGGCCTTCTCGTACTGCGCCACCTGGATGTCCTTCTGCAGCTCGGTGTAATCGAGATTCGCCTTGAGTCGACCGGCGGTGAAGATCGGCAGGCTGATGCTCGGCTGGAACAGCCAGCTGCCCGAGCCGGCATCGAACAGGCCGGACAACTCGTTGCTCATGGTGCCGGCGTTGGCGGTCAGGCTGACGCTGGGGAAGAACGCCGCGCGTGCCGCGCCGATGTTGGCGTTGGCCGATTTGAGCAGGTGCTCGGCCTGGACCACGTCCGGACGGCGTTGCAGCAGGTCGGACGGCAATCCCGGCGGTACTTCGGCCAGCAGGTCGGCGTCCAGCGCGAGGCCCTTGGGCAGGTCCGCCGGAATGCCGGTACCCACCAGTTGGGTCAGTGCGTTGCGGTCCTGGGCCACCAGGCGGGTGTACTGCGCCAGGCTGACCTGGGTGCTTTCCACGGCGGTGCGGGCCTGGCTCAGCGCGAGGGCATCGGCAACGCCCACGTCGAAGCTGCGCTTGGTGAGGGCGTAGCTTTCCTCGTAGGTCTTCAGGGTGTCCCGGGTCAGTTGCAGCAGGGCCTGGTCGGCTTGCCAGTCGAGGTAGGCGGTAGCCACCGAGGCCACCAGGCTGATCTGGGTGCTGCGGCGGGCCTGTTCGGTGGCGAAGTACTGTTCCAGCGCCTGTTCGTTGAGGCTGCGCAGGCGGCCGAAGAAGTCCAGCTCCCAGGCATTGGTGCCGAGGGTGGCGCTGTACTGGCCGCTGGTGGTGGCCTCACCGCTCTGGCTCAGAGAGCCGGGCAGGCGCTGGCGGGTGCCGCTGCCGTCAGCCGAGATGCTCGGGAACAGCTCGGAACGCTGGATGCGGTAGAGCGCACGATAGGCCTCGACGTTCAGCGCGGCGGTGCGCAGGTCGCGGTTGTTGTCCAGGGCGAGCTGCACCAGTTGGCGCAGTGCAGGGTCCTGGAAGAACTCGTTCCAGTCCAGGTCGGCCGCGGCGGTGCTCACCTGGGCCTCGCCCTGGCTGTACGCCTCGCCCTCGGGCCAGGCGTTCTCTACCGGCGCCTCCGGGCGCTGGTAGTCGGGGATCATGGAGCAGCCACCGAGCAGGGTCGCGGCGATGGCCAGGGAAATCAGGGAACGCCTCATTGCAGGGCCTCCTTCTTGATCGCAGCCTTGCTCGCCTTGTCCTTGAACAGCGAGCAGACCAGCACGTAGAACAACGGCACCCAGAAGATGGCCAGGACGGTCGCGGTGAGCATGCCGCCGATCACGCCGGTACCAATGGCGTGCTGGCTGCCGGAGCCGGCACCGTTGGAGATGGCCAGGGGCACCACGCCGAGGATGAACGCCAGCGAGGTCATGATGATCGGGCGCAGGCGCATGCGGCAGGCTTCCACGGCGGCGTCGAACAGGCTCTTGCCCTGTTCGTGCAGCTCCTTGGCGAACTCGACGATGAGGATCGCGTTCTTCGCCGAGAGACCGATGGTGGTGAGCAGGCCCACCTGGAAGAACACGTCGTTGGACAGGCCACGCATGCTGGTGAACATCAGTGCACCGATCACACCCAGCGGCACTACGAGCATCACCGAGAACGGAATCGACCAGCTCTCGTAGAGCGCCGCCAGGCAAAGGAACACCACCAGCAACGACAACGCGTAGAGGGCCGGGGCCTGGGAGCCGGACAGGCGTTCCTCGTAGGAGAGACCGGTCCAGGAGTAGCCGACACCCGCCGGCAGCTGCTTGGCGATCTCTTCCACGGCGGCCATGGCTTCACCCGAGCTGTGGCCCGGAGCGGCCTCGCCGAGGATTTCCACCGCCGGCACGCCGTTGTAGCGGGCCAGCTTGGGCGCGCCGTAGGTCCATTCACCACTGGCGAAGGCGCTGAACGGCACCATCTGGCCCTGATCGTTGCGCACGAACCACTTGTTCAGGTCTTCCGGATTCATCCGTGCTTCGGGTTCGCCCTGCAGGTAGACCTTCTTCACCCGACCACGGTCGATGAAGTCGTTTACGTAGCTGGCACCCCAGGCGATGGATACGGTGTTGTTGATGTCGGACAGGGAAATCCCGTGGGCACGGGCCTTTTCGTCGTCGATCAGCAGCTGGTACTGGGGCTCGTCGCGCAGGCCGTTGGCGCGCACGCGGTTGAGTACCGGGTCCTTCGCCGCCAGTTCGAGGAACTGGTCACGGGCCGCGTTGAGCGCCTCATGGCCGACGCCGGCGCGGTCCTGCAGGAACAGGTTGAAGCCGGTGGCGTTGCCAAGCTCCATCACTGCCGGCGGGGCGAAGGCGAAGACCATCGCATCGCGGAAGCTGAAGAAGTGTTGCTGCGCACGTTGGGCCAGGTCGAACACGCTCTGGCCTTCCGAAGTTCGCTCTTCCCACGGCTTGAGCATGATGAAGGCCATGCCCGAGCTCTGGCCGCGACCGGCGAAGTTGAAACCGGTGACGGTGAACACGGACTTCACGGTTTCCTTCTCGTTCTCCAGCAGGTATTCGCGCATCTGGTCCACGACCACCTGGGTACGCTCGGCGCTGGCGCCGGACGGCGTCTGCACCTGGGCGAAGAGCACGCCCTGGTCTTCCTCGGGGAGGAAGGCGGTAGGGATGCGGGTGAACAGCCAGCCCATGGCGACCAGGATCACCACGTAGAGCATCAGGTAGGGCGCCTTGCGCTTGAGCACGCCACGCACGCCGCGCTCGTAGCTCTGCACACTGCGGTCGAAGCTGCGGTTGAACCAGCCGAAGAAGCCGCGCTTCTCATGGTGGCCCTTGGCGATGGGCTTGAGCAGGGTGGCGCACAGGGCCGGGGTGAAGATCAGTGCGACCAGCACCGACAGGGCCATGGCCGAGACGATGGTGATGGAGAACTGTCGGTAGATCACGCCCGTGGAGCCACCGAAGAAGGCCATCGGCAGGAACACCGCCGAGAGCACCAGGGCAATACCCACCAGCGCACCCTGGATCTGGCCCATGGATTTGCGCGTGGCTTCCAGCGGCGACAGGCCTTCCTCGGCCATCACCCGCTCGACGTTTTCCACCACCACGATGGCGTCATCCACCAGCAGGCCGATGGCGAGCACCATGGCGAACATGGTCAGGGTGTTGATGGTGAAACCGAACATCGCCAGCACACCGAAGGTGCCGAGCAGCACCACCGGCACCGCGAGGGTCGGGATGATGGTGGCGCGGAAGTTCTGCAGGAACAGGAACATCACCAGGAACACCAGGACGATGGCTTCGCCCAAGGTGTGGATAACGCCCTCGATGGAGGCGGAAACCACCGGGGTGGTGTCATAGGGGAAGACCACTTTCATCCCGGCGGGGAAGAAGGGTTCCAGCTCCTTGATGGTGGCGCGGATAGCCTTGGCGGTATCCAGGGCGTTGGCGCCTGTAGCCAGCTTGATGGCCATGCCGGAGGCCGGTTTGCCGTTGAACTGGGCACTGATGCTGTAGTTCTCGCCGCCCAGTTCGATCTTCGCCACGTCCTGCAGGCGCACCTGGGAGCCGTCGCGGTTCACCTTCAGCAGGATGTTGCCGAACTGCTCGGGAGTCTGCAGGCGGGTCTTGCCGATGATGGTGGCGTTCAGCTGGGTCCCGGGGGAGGCGGGCAGGCCGCCGAGCTGGCCGGAGGAGATCTGTACGTTCTGCGCCTGGATGGCGGTCTTCACATCCACCGGCGTCAGCTGGTAGTTGTTCAGTCGTGCCGGGTCCAGCCAGATGCGCATGGCGTACTGGGCGCCGAACACCTGGAAGTCACCCACGCCCTTGGTCCGCGAAATCGGGTCCTGGATGTTGGAGACGATGTAGTTGGCCAGGTCGTTCTTGTCCATGCTGCCGTCTTCGGACACGACGCCGATGACCAGCAGGAAGTTCTTCACCGCCTTGGTCACGCGGATGCCCTGCTGCTGCACTTCCTGCGGAAGCAGCGGGGTGGCCAGCTGGAGCTTGTTCTGCACCTGCACCTGGGCGATGTCAGGGTTGGTGCCCTGCTCGAAGGTGGCGGTGATGGTCATGCTGCCGTCGGAGTTGCTCTCCGAGGAGATGTAGCGCAGGCCGTCGATGCCATTGAGCTGCTGCTCGATGATCTGCACCACGGTGTCCTGCACCGTCTGCGCCGAGGCACCGGGGTAGCTGACCTGGATACCGACCGCAGGCGCGGCGATGCTGGGGTACTGGTTGATCGGCAACTTGAGGATGGACAGGCCGCCGGCGAGCATGATCACCAGCGCGATCACCCAGGCGAAGATCGGGCGATCGATGAAGAATCTCGACATCTATGGGCTCCTCAGTGGCTCTTGGCCAGGTTGTCACCCGCGGGTTGCTGGGCAGCCACGTTGGTCGCCGGCGCAGCATTCACTTCGACGCCCGGGCGCACGAACTGCAGGCCTTCGGTGATCAGGCGATCGCCGGGGTTGAGTCCATCGCTGACCAGCCAGCGGTCACCGACAGTGCGTTCGGCCTTGAGGTGGCGCAGTTCGACCTTGTTCTCGGCGTTCACCACCATGGCAGTGGCCTGTCCCTTGAGGTCGCGGGTCACGCCTTGCTGCGGCGCGAGGATGGCTTCCTGCTTCACCGCCGAGCCGAGGCGGGCGTGGACGAACATGCCAGGCAACAGGTTGTGCTCCGGGTTGGGGAAGACTGCGCGCAGGGTCACCGAGCCGGTACCTTCGTCCACCGAGACTTCGGAGAACTCCAGGCTGCCCTTGTGCGGGTACTCGCTGCCGTCTTCGAGCAGCAGGGACACCTTGGCGCCGCTGGCACCGGCCTTCTCCAGTTGGCCTTCGGCCATTTCCCGGCGCAGGCGCAGCAGGTCCTTGGTGGACTGGGTCACGTCGACGTAGATCGGGTCGAGCTGCTGGATGGTGGCCATGGCCAGGGTCTGGCCATTGCTCACCAACGCGCCTTCAGTGACCGCCGAGCGGCCGACACGTCCGGAAATGGGGGCCAGCACCTTGGTGTAGCGCAAGTCGATCTTCGCCTTCTCCAGCGCAGCCTCGGCCTGCAGGCGAGCGGCCTGGGACTCGTCGTAGGCCTGCTTGCTCACGGCCTGGTCGCTGACCAGGTCCTTGTAACGATCCGCCAGGGACTGTGCCGAGGCGAGGCTCGCCTGGGCACTCTTGAAGGTGGCGGAGTAGACGGACGGGTCGATCTGATAGAGCTGCTGCCCGGCCTTGACCTCGCTGCCTTCGGTGAACAGGCGCTTCTGGATGATGCCGTCGACCTGCGGACGCACTTCGGCGATGCGGTAGGCGCTCGTGCGGCCGGGGAGTTCGGTGGTCAGGGTGAAGCTCTGGGGCTGTAGGGTGACGACGCCGACCTTGGGCGTCTGGGCGGGCGGGGGAGCCGAGGCTTCCTGGCAGCCGGTCAGGGCGAGCGTGGCCAGTGCGATGGCGGAAACCAAGGCGGCAAAGGCTGGCTTCATGGGCATCTGAAGGGACCTCATTTTTCTGGGGTTCAGCTTTCGGAAGGAAAGCTAGGCGCAGGGCAGGTTCTGGATTCTTGCGAAGGTGTATGAATATACTTACATGCGTGAATGTTTGTAAATTGAATCTTCTGTTGCCGATGTCAGAATTTATTACTGCGGTAAGAGGATTTTTCTTTTGTTAGCAATCAGATAGGTACCAGTGGCGAATGGCCAGACGCACCAAAGAAGAAGCCGAAGAAACCCGCGTGCAGATACTCGACGCCACCGAGCGGGTATTTCACGAAAAGGGTGTTTCCCGCGCTTCGCTGGCGGAAATCGCTGCTGCTGCCGGTGTGAGTCGAGGCGCCATCTACTGGCACTTCGAGAACAAGAACGACCTGTTCCAGGCCATGCTCGAACGCATCCACACGCCCCTGGAGCAACTCGCCCGCGCCAGTGAGAGCGAAGACGAACCCGACCCGCTGGGGCACATGCACCAGTTGCTGGTGCGCTTGCTCAAACGCGTGGAGCTGGACCCGCAGAGCCGGCGCATCCACGAGATCCTCCGTTTCAAGGTGGAATACACCGAGGAACTGGGCGACCTGCGCCAGCAGATGCAGGACCTCAGCGCGGAGTGTGACGAGCGGATCGCCAAGGCACTGCGCAACGCAGTGAGTCGAGGCCAGTTGCCCAGTGACCTGGACTGCCGCCGTGCCGCCGTCAGCGTGCATGCCTATATCGAAGGCATCCAGACCAACTGGCTGTTGGTGCCCAACGGCTATTCCCTGGCGGACGAGGCGGAAAGCCTGGTTAACAGCCTGATGGACATGCTGACTTTCAGCCCGGCGCTGCGGGTCAGAAGCGCCTGAAATCTCGCCTTTACCCTTCTGTGTCATTTATCCGGCGCCAGTTTCGCTTTCCTGGCGTCTTCTTCGCCCCTCCGCACTTTCCCCAAAAGTGGGCAAAGCCGCTCTAGAACAAGGCTTTCGACCTTGATGAGAAGCGCTCTCGCCAGAGTGCCCCATGTCGTCGGTCGGGGTTAATCCCGCAACCGTCCGGCAGGAGGGGTTCCAGGCTGGCGGTGCGTCAGAGTCTTGGCTAAGGATGTGTGTAGGCTTCTGTGGGGGCAGCGCCGTTTTCGCTCCAGGGGCTCGAACTATAAAAAGGCGGCCGCACCAGGGCCGAACCCATCACTCCTTCAATGGAGCGCCGAGATGAAGAATTTCTCGCAGCCCCGTACAGAACTGTCCGAAGCCCTGAATCGCCTGCGCCACACTTTCTATGTGATCGGCGGGTTCAGCGGCGTCATCAACCTGATGATGCTGGCGCCGGCGCTCTACATGCTGCAGGTCTACGACCGTGTGCTGGCGAGCAGCAACATCACTACCCTGGTGATGCTGACGGTGCTGATGCTCGGGCTCTACGTGCTCATGTCATTGCTGGAAGTGGTGCGTTCGACCGTGCTCATCCGCCTTGGCAACCGGCTGGACATGAGTCTGAACAAGCGCATCTTCAACGCCTCCTTCGAACGCAACCTGCGCCGCGCCGGTGGCAATCCGGCCCAGGCTCTCCAGGACCTGTCCCAGGTTCGCCAATTCCTTACCGGCAATGGCCTGTTCGCTTTCTTCGATGCGCCCTGGACGCCCATCTACCTGCTGGTGATCTTCCTCGTGCACCCCTTGCTGGGCATCGTCACCCTGGTCGGCTCGGTCATTCTCTTCGGCCTGGCGCTGCTCACCGAGGTGGTCACCCGTGGCCCGTTGATGGAAGCCAACCAGGCCTCGATGGCCTCCGGTTCCTTCGCCAACAACAACCTGCGCAATACCGAGGTGATCGAGGCGATGGGCATGCTGCCGGCGATCCGCGAGCGCTGGTACAGCAGCCATCAGCGCATCCTGGAGAAGCAGACTCTGGCCTCGGACCGCGCCGCCTATATCAACGGTGCCAGCCGCTTCGTGCGGATCACCCTGCAGTCGCTGATCCTGGGCGCCGGCGCGCTGTTGGCGATCAAGGGCGAGATCACCGCGGGGATGATGATCGCCAGTTCGGTGCTTAGCGG
The DNA here is from genome assembly GCF_003626975.1 of Pseudomonas sp. DY-1. NCBI lineage: Bacteria > Pseudomonadati > Pseudomonadota > Gammaproteobacteria > Pseudomonadales > Pseudomonadaceae > Pseudomonas > Pseudomonas sp. DY-1. Next base: position 5,723,133 of record NZ_CP032616.1, read on the forward strand.
TCGCGCCATGGCACCGGTGGAGCAGGCCATCGGCGTATGGAAGCAGTTGCTCTCCGCTCGCGCCTCCTGGGAGCGGCTGTCCAAGCTGCTGGCGGACTTCCCTGCCCGCAAGGACGCCATGGCACTGCCCAAACCCATGGGTGCGCTGTCGGTGGAACAGGCCATGTCCACGGCGCCCGGCGGCACCACCACCATCTTGCGTGGGGTCAATTTCGGCCTGGCTCCGGGTGAAGCGCTCGGCATCATCGGCCCGTCGGCCGCCGGCAAATCGACCCTGGCCCGGTTGCTGGTTGGTGTCTGGCCGGCGCAAGCGGGGACGGTGCGCCTGGACGGTGCCGATATCTTCCAGTGGAACAAGGCAGAGCTTGGTCCCTGGATCGGCTACCTGCCTCAGGATGTGGAATTGTTCGAGGGCACCATTGCCGACAACATCGCCCGTTTCGGCGAGGTGAACAGCGAAGAGGTGATCCTGGCGGCCAAGCGTGCCGGGGTACACGAGATGATCCTGCGCTTCGACAAGGGTTACGACACGACCCTTGGCCTCGACGGCAGCCCGCTCTCCGGCGGACAGAAGCAGCGCATCGCCCTGGCCCGGGCCATTTATGGCGATCCGTCGATGATCGTGCTCGACGAGCCCAACGCCAACCTCGACGACGTGGGCGAAGCAGCGCTGGTTGAAGCCATCCTCGACCTGAAGAAGCGCGGCAAGACGCTGATCCTGATTTCCCATCGCCCCAGCGTGCTCAGCACGGTGGACAAGGTCCTGCTGCTGCGCGACGGCGGCATGCAGATGTTCGGTCCTCGTGACGAGGTCTTCTCAGCACTGCGCCAGGCCAGCGTCATGCCCTCCGTGGGCACGCCAAACCTCGCGTCCATGCGCGCCAAGGAGTAATCGATCATGCAAGCGGCAAGCGAAAGCAAGGCCCTGGTACCGGTCGAACAACCGACACAGGTGGACATGGATGACAGTCGACCGGCCCGTTGGGGTGTCTGGATGGTGCTGGCCGGATTCGGCGGCTTCCTGGTGTGGGCCGTGCTGGCCCCGCTGGACGCCGGCGTCGTGGCCAACGCCACGGTCAACGTCACCAATGCGCGCAAGACGGTACAGCACCTCACCGGCGGCGAGGTGGACGCCATCCTCGTGCGCGAAGGCGACAAGGTGCGCGCCGGCCAGGAACTGGTGCGCCTGGACCCGACCCAGGCGATCGCCGAGCAGGGCGCCCTGAGCTCCCAGTACATCGTCGCCAAGACCGTGGAAGATCGCCTGGTCTCTGAGCGCGATGGCGCCGACACCGTGACCTTCGCCCCGGAACTGCTGGAGCGCTACGCCGGCGACCCACGCCTGATGGAATCCATCGCTCTGCAGCAGCGGCTGTTCCAGACCCGGCGCAGGGCGCTGCTGGGTGAGATCGGCATCCTCCACGAGAACCTCAACGGTGCCGAAGAGCAGCTCAAGGGCCTGCGCCAGGTCCAGGCCACCCGTGCCAGTCAGTCGAGCCTGCTGGGTCAGGAGCTGGAAGGTGTGCGCAGCCTGGCCGCCGAAGGTTACATCCCGCGCAACCGCATGCTCGAATTGGAACGCAATGCTTCGGAGCTGAATGGCTCCATGGCGCAGAACATTGCCGACATCGGTCGCACCCGGAACCAGATCGCCGAACTCAAGCTGCGCATCCTCCAACGCGAGCAGGACTTCCAGAAGGAAGTGGAATCCCAGCTGACCGACGTGCAGAAGGAAGCCACCTCCCTGGGCGAGCGCCTGCGTTCGGTGGACTACCAGGTGGAAAACACGGTTATCCGTTCGCCCATCGACGGCATCGTCCTGGGCCTGGACATCGCCACCGTGGGGGGCATCATTCAACCCGGTGCGCGGATCATGGACGTGATACCGGACAAGGAACCCCTGCAGGTGGACGCCCAGGTACCGGTGCAGGCCATCGACAAGATGGTGCCGGGGCTTGCGGTGGACATCACCTTCCCGGCCTTCAACCACGCGCAGACCCCGAACATTCCAGGACGGGTAATGACAGTCGCCGCTGACCGTCTGGTGGACGAAGCCAGCAAACAGCCCTATTACTTGACCCAGGTGGAAGTGACCGAAGAGGGCATGCGGATGCTTGGGCCAAACAATATCCGGGCAGGCATGCCGGCCACCGTGACCATCAAGACCGGTGAACGCAGCCTGATGAGTTACCTGATGAAACCGCTGCTGGGTCGTGTCGGAAGCGCATTCAAGGAGCAGTGAAATGAGAGCCCGGATGGCCATTGCCGGTTTGCTCGGAGCCGTCGCCATGCCCGCGACGGCCATGGACCTCAGCGAAGCCTGGGGCGTCTACCAGACCCAGGGACCGACCTATCTGGCATCGGTGCATGAACGCCAGGCCGGCCAGGAATACAAGGAACTGGGCAAGGCCGGCCTGCTGCCGAACATCAGCAGTACCGCCTACTGGAAACGGGTGGACGGCACCAGCGAGCAGGACAACTTCCTGGGCAACTCCGTGGAGAGCGACCTGGAGTACGACTCAAAGGGGGCGGTGGTGGAGTTGCGCCAACCGTTGTTCAACAAGCAGCGGATGGCCGAGTACCGCCAGGGCAAGCAACGCACCCTGTTCAGTGATGCGGTGTTCGACGCCAAGACCCAGGAATCGGCGGTCAGCCTGGCCGCCCGTTATTTCGCCGTGCTGCTGGCGCTGGAAACCATCGATCTGGCCGAGGTCAAGCTGAAGAACCTGGAGAACCAGGTGAAGGCCGCCAAGCGACGTTTCGAACTGGGCGACGGTACCGTGATCGACGTCGACCAGGCCTCTGCCAGACGCGACCTGGCCAAGGCCGAGCTGATCGAGGCGGAAGACAACCTGCTGGTGGCGCGACGCCTGCTGCAGGAGCTGCTTGGCGTGCTGCCAGAGGATATGTCCACCCTGCGTACCGAGTTCCCCACGCCGCCGCTGGAGCCACCGACCCTGCAGGACTGGATCAACGATGCGCGGGCCAACAACCCAACCATCATCGCCCGCAGCCGTAGCCTGGATATCGCGGTCGACGAGGTGGATCGGGCCAAAGCGGGACATTGGCCGACCCTGGATTTCGTCGCCGCCTACAACGATACGGAAAGCGACTCGGTTTCGACCCAGAACCAGGCCAACAAATACGGTTCGGTCGGGGTGGAGTTACGTATCCCGATCTTTACCGGCGGCGCCACCAGCGCCCAGGTGCGCCAGGCTTCGGCTAACCGCGAGCTGGCCAACGACCAGCTGAACTCCAGCCGCGAGGAAGTGCTGTCCGGAACTACCCGCGAGTTCCGTGGGGTACAGAGTGGCGAGCAACGGGTACGCGCCCTGGAGACCGCGGTGGTGTCCAGCGAGCGGGCCCAGGAGTCCGCACGCAAGGGCTTCCAGGCCGGTACCAGTACCAACCTGGACATCCTCAATGCCGAGGAACAGGCCTTCATCGCCCGTCGGGACCTGCTGGAGGCCAAGCTGCGCTATTTGCTGTCGCGCTTGCGCCTGGCGGCGTCGGTGGGGTCGCTGGGCGAGGACGATATCCAGCAGGCCAATGCCTATCTGGGCCCGGCTATTCCGGTGCATCCGACCGTTCCAAGCGAGTAACACATAGCCCGGATGCAATCCGGGGAAACCGGGCGGGGTGCCCGGATTTCATCCGGGCTATGGCTTGAAAGACCTCAATCTCACTCATCAACGCGCCGCGCTTACCCCTTCCAGGGTGGCGAACGACGTGTCCTTGGCCGTCAGCAGGAAGTCGCGCATGAACGGGGCGTCCAGCATGTCGGCGCGGATCGCCGCGAACAGCGTGCAGTACAAACCCTTCTCACCCAGGCGTTTGGCCGTTACATAGCCCCGTGAGCTGTATTCGTGCAGCGCCCAGTTGGGCAGGCAGCAGACACCACGGCCGCTGGCCACCAGTTGCATCATCATCACCGTGAGCTCCGACGTGCGCACTTGAGCGGGTTCCACATCCGCCGGTTCCAGGAAGCGCGTGAAGATGTCCAGGCGATCGCGCTCCACCGGGTAGGTGATCAGGGTCAGGCTGGCCAGGTCCTCGGGGACGATGAACGGCTTGCTCGCCAGGGCATGCTGGTTGTCCACGGCCAGCAGGGCCTCGTAGGTGAAAAGCGGCACATAGGTGATGCCGGCGAGGTCCACCGGATCGGAGGTCACCACCAGGTCCAGGTCACCGCGGGCCAGGGCGGGCAGGGGGGCGAAAGAGAACCCGGACGCCAGGTCCAGCTCCACTTCCGGCCAGGCATCGCGAAACTGGTCGATGGTGGGCATCAGCCACTGGAAGCAGCTGTGGCACTCGATGGCCATGTGCAGTCGGCCTGCGGTTCCTCCAGCCAGACGCGCCAGGTCACGCTCGGCACTGCGCAGTTGCGGCAACAGACTGTCGGCCAGTTGCAGTAGACGAAGGCCGGCGCTGGTGAAGCGAACCGGTTTGGTCTTGCGCACGAACAGCTGCATGCCCAGGCGCTCTTCCAGTTCCTTGAACTGGTGGGAGAGGGCGGACTGGGTGAGGTGCAGGCGTTCTGCGGCTTCCACCAGGCTGTCGGCCTCGCGCAAGGCGTGCAGGGTCTTGAGGTGGCGAAGCTCGAGCATGGCGGCCTCCATGAGCGGAATTTGAGAGAAACGCGAAGTCGTTGAGTTTGTCTCAAGTTGCGGGGGCTGTCGATAACGGCGGGGGTCATTTTTGAAGTGGGGGGGCAGCGTAGCCTGGCTCGCTAGCGCTAGGTCGTAGTACGTCGTTAGCCAAGCTGCTTACCGAGTGGTGCAGATGTTTCTGGTGTCGCCTCCCGGCGAGTCTCTTTTGGCCAAAGGAAACCATGAGGGCTTGCCCCTGCATCCGGCCCCGGCATCGCCGGGGTGACCAGCCTTCGGCTGTTACTGCGTTTCCCTCCCTTGCTCCGGGGGGACGGTGCGAGGGGCGGGGTCGCTGCCCCACCTTCGTTACTCAATGTCAGGCCGCTGGTGGATTCAGAGGGGTTTGTCCCTCATCGGCGCGAGTCATCCCTCGCCCGCCTGCGGGAGAGGGGCCGGGGGAGAGGGCCGCATCAGATGGCGCAGCGTTTGGAACACTTGTCCTGGAGAGCTGCAGGATCAGTTGATCTTCCTGCCATGCACCTGCTGGTCGGCGTGGTACGAGGAACGAACCAGCGGGCCGGATGCCACGTTCGCAAACCCCATCTCAGCGCCCTTTTCGGCGAACCAGGCGAAAGTGTCGGGATGGACGAATCGCTGCACCGGCAAGTGGTTGCGGGACGGTTGCAGGTACTGACCAAGGGTGAGCATGTCGATCTCGTGTTCACGCATACGCTGCATGACTTCAATCACTTCGTCGTCGGTCTCGCCCAGGCCGAGCATCAGCCCGGACTTGGTCGGAACGAGGGGCACCCGTTGCTTGAACTTCTGCAGCAGGTCCAGCGACCACTCGAAATCCGACCCCGGACGCGAGGAGCGATAGAGGCGCGGTACGGTTTCCAGGTTGTGGTTGAACACATCCGGCGGTTCGCTGGCGGTGATTTCCAGGGCTATGTCCATGCGGCCACGGTAGTCCGGCACCAGGGTTTCCAGCTGGATGCCCGGCGACAGCTTGCGGATCTCGCGCAGGCAATCGGCGAAGTGCCGGGCACCGCCGTCTCGCAGGTCGTCGCGGTCTACCGAAGTGATCACTACGTATTTCAGGCGCAGGTCGGCGATGGCGATGGCGAGGTTCTTCGGCTCGTCGGCATCCAGCGGCTTCGGCCGGCCATGACCGACGTCGCAGAAGGGGCAGCGACGGGTACAGATGTCGCCCATGATCATGAAAGTGGCGGTGCCGCCGGAGAAGCACTCGCCCAGGTTCGGGCAGGACGCTTCCTCGCAAACGCTGTGCAGCTTGTGCTTGCGCAGCAATTGCTTGATGCGTGCGACCTCGGGCGAGGCGCTGATGGGCACGCGAATCCAGTCGGGTTTGCGCGGCACCTCCTCGGTGGGAATGATCTTCACCGGAATGCGCGCGACCTTCTCGGCGCCGCGCAGCTTCACGCCGGTTTGCAAGGGCTGTGGACGAGGAGGGATCTGGGTTTCGGTCATGCTCTTGCTCCGAAGGCTCGGGCGATTTTCGTAGGAGCGAGCTTGCTCGCGAAGCTGTTCGCGAGCAGAGCTCGCTCCTACCCGTTCAAGGAAGGCACCAGCCTTCAGCCGCGGTAGTAACGCTGCAGCACGAAGGGCGTCTTGGCCACTTTCATCGCCACGCGCTTGCCGCGCACCAGGGCCCAGACCTCGCTGTCCACGGCGGCATGGCTGGTGCTCACGTAGCCCATGGCGACCGGGGCGCCCAGGCTGGGGCCGAAGCCACCGCTGGAAACGCGGCCGATCACCGTGCCGTCGGCGTCGACGATCTCGGCGCCTTCGCGCACCGGCACACGTTCCTGCGGCAGCAGACCGACGCGCTTGCTCGGCACGCCATCGCGCTGCTGGGCGAAGACCCGACCGGCGCCAGGGAAATTGCCGGCGCGCAGGCCGTCGGCGCGGCGGGCCTTGGAGATGGCCCAGAGCAGGCTGGCTTCCACCGGGGTGGTGGCGGGGCTCATGTCATGGCCGTAGAGGCACAGGCCGGCTTCCAGGCGCAGCGAGTCGCGCGCGCCAAGGCCGATCGGCTGGACTTCCGGCTGGGCCAGCAGGGTGCGTGCCAGGGCTTCGGCCTGGGCCACGGGCACGGAAATCTCGTAGCCGTCCTCGCCGGTGTAGCCGGAGCGGCTGACGTAGCACTCGACGCCCTCCAGGCGCACGCTGCCGAACTGCATGAAGGTCATCTTCTGCACTTCCGGGGCGAGGCGGCCGAGTACCGCGGCGGCCGCCGGACCTTGCAGGGCGAGCAGGGCGCGGGAGTCGAACAGCGATTCGATTTCGCACTGCTCGGCGAGGTGTTGCTTGAGGTGCGCCAGGTCCTGTTCCTTGCAGGCGGCGTTGACCACCAGGAACAGGGTGTCGTCCGCCAGGCGGGCGACCATCAGGTCGTCGAGGACGCCGCCGTTCTCGTCGGTGAACATCGCGTAGCGCTGGGTGCCCACCGGCAGGTCGAGGATGTCCACCGGCACCAGGCTCTCCAGGGCGCGGGCGGCGTTGTCGCCACGCAGGATGACCTGGCCCATGTGCGAGACGTCGAACAGGCCGGCCTGCTCGCGGGTGTGCAGGTGTTCCTTGAGCACGCCGAGGGGGTATTGCACCGGCATGTCGTAGCCGGCGAAGGGCACCATGCGGGCGCCGAGTTCGAGGTGCAGGGCGTGCAGCGGGGTCTTGGCGAGGTCGGTCATGTAAGGCTCCAAAGCAAAAGTCGGTGCGGGTTGGGGCAGCCCTCTCCCCGGCCCCTCTCCCTGAAGGGCGGGGGAGACAAGCGCCCTCTCCCGCGTGCGGGAGAGGGCTGGGGAGAAGGTGCTCTTCAGCATTCGATGATGTTCACGGCGAGGCCGCCGCGGGCGGTTTCCTTGTACTTGCTCTTCATGTCGGCACCGGTCTGGCGCATGGTGCGGATCACCTTGTCGAGCGAAATGAAGTGCTGGCCGTCACCGCGCAAGGCCATGCGCGCGGCGTTGATGGCCTTCACCGAACCCATGGCGTTGCGTTCGATGCAGGGCACCTGGACCAGGCCGCCGACCGGGTCGCAGGTCAGCCCGAGGTTGTGCTCCATGCCGATCTCGGCGGCGTTCTCCACCTGCTGCGGGGTGCCGCCGAGGACTTCGCAGAGGGCGCCGGCGGCCATCGAGCAGGCCACGCCGACCTCGCCCTGGCAGCCGACTTCGGCACCGGAGATGGAGGCGTTCTCCTTGTAGAGGATGCCGATGGCGGCGGCGGTGAGCAGGAAGCGCTCGACGCCGTCGTCGTTGGCGCCGGGCACGAAGCGGCTGTAGTAGTGCAGCACCGCCGGGACGATGCCGGCCGCGCCGTTGGTGGGCGCGGTGACCACGCGGCCGCCGGTGGCGTTTTCCTCGTTCACCGCGAGGGCATAGAGGTTGACCCAGTCGAGCACCGAGAGGCTGTCCTTGAGGCTGGCCTCCGGGTGTTCGCTGAGCTGGCGGTAGAGCGCGGCGGCGCGGCGCTTGACCTTGAGTCCGCCGGGCATGATGCCTTCCTTGTGGCAGCCGGTGGTGACGCAGTCCTGCATCACCTGCCAGATCTTCATCAGCCCGGCGCTGGTTTCCTCGGGGGTGCGCCAGGCCTTCTCGTTCTCGCGCATCAGGCCACTGACGGCGAGCCCGCTGGCGCTGCACTGGGCGAGCATGTCGCGCCCGGTCTTGAACGGGTAGGGCAGCGGCGTGCGGTCCTCGACGATGCGATCCAGGCCGGCGGCTTCCTCATCGACGACGAAGCCGCCGCCCACCGAGTAGTACTCGCGGGCGCGGATCTGGATGCCGGCGGCATCGAAGGCGCGGAAGATCATGCCGTTGGGGTGGTAGGGGAGCGGCTTGCGGATCAGCGCCAGGTGTTCCTTTTCCACGAAGTGGATGGGTTTCTCGCCCCCCAGACGCAGTTCGCCGCGCTGGCGAATGGCCGCGAGGCGCTCGTCCACTCGTTCGGTATCGACGGTGTCCGGCTGTTCGCCTTCCAGGCCGAGCAGCACGGCCTTGTCGCTGCCGTGGCCCTTGCCGGTGGCGCCGAGGGAGCCGTACAGCTCGGCTCGCACGGTTGCTACCTGGCCCATCAGCCGGTCCGATTCAAGACCGAGGATAAAGCGTTCGGCGGCACGCATCGGCCCCACCGTGTGGGAACTGGAGGGGCCGATACCCACTTTGAACAGATCGAAGACACTCAGCGACATGGGGCGTTTCTCGAAAAGGGGGTCAGGCCGGGTACACCGGGAAGCGTGCGCAGAGTGCCGCTGCCTGGCGTGCCACCTGGGCCTCGACATCGGCATCGCCGAGGTGGTCGAGGATGTCGCAGATCCAGCCCGCGAGCGCTCGGCATTCCGCCACCTGGAAGCCACGGGTGGTCACCGCCGGGGTGCCGATGCGCAAGCCCGACGTCACGAAGGGCGACTGCGGGTCGTTCGGTACGGCGTTCTTGTTCACGGTGATATGGGCGCGGCCGAGGGCGGCGTCGGCGTCTTTGCCGGTGATGCCCTGGCGAATCAGGCTGACCAGGAACAGGTGGTTGTCAGTACCGCCGGACACCACGTCGTAGCCGCGATCGATGAACACCTTGGCCATGGCCTGGGCGTTGTTGATCACCTGGGCCTGGTAATCCTTGAAGCCGGGTTCCAGCGCTTCCTTGAAGCACACGGCCTTGGCGGCGATCACGTGCATCAGCGGGCCGCCCTGGGCGCCGGGGAATACGGCGGAGTTCAGCTTCTTCTCGATCTCTTCGTTGGACTTGGCCAGGATCAGGCCGCCACGCGGACCGCGCAGGGTCTTGTGGGTGGTGGTGGTAACCACATCGGCGTAGGGCAGCGGGTTGGGATACAGGCCGGCGGCGACCAGGCCAGCAACGTGGGCCATGTCGACGAACAGCAGCGCACCCACCTTGTCGGCGATGGCGCGGAAGCGTGGGAAGTCGAGGGTCTTGGAGTAGGCGGAGAAGCCGGCGACGATCATCTTCGGCTTGTGTTCCACGGCCAGGCGCTCGACCTGGTCGTAGTCAATCAGGCCATTGCCATCGATGCCGTACTGCACCGCGTTGTACAGCTTGCCTGAGGACGACACCTTGGCACCGTGGGTCAGGTGGCCGCCATGGGCCAGGCTCATACCGAGAATGGTGTCGCCAGCGTTCAGCAAGGCCAGGTAGACGGCGCTGTTGGCCTGGGAACCGGAGTGCGGCTGGACGTTGGCGTAGTCGGCGCCGAACAGCTGCTTGGCTCTGTCTATCGCAAGCTGCTCGACCTTGTCGACGAACTCGCAACCACCGTAGTAGCGCTTGCCCGGATAGCCCTCGGCGTACTTGTTGGTCAGCTCGCTGCCCTGGGCTTGCATCACCTGCGGGCTGGTGTAGTTCTCCGAAGCGATCAGCTCGATATGGTCTTCCTGGCGCTGGGCCTCGCGGCGGATGGCGTCGAAGAGGGTGGGGTCGAAATCGGAGAGGGTCAGGCTCTTGTGGAACATGGTCGTTTTCCTTCTTGTCAGGTCGGGCTGTGGGAGCGAATTCATCCGCGAAGGGCTGCGCAGCAGCCCCCCTGGACGTTCGATCGCGAATGAATTCGCTCCTACAAGGATTTATTCCCACGGGAGGTGGTTGGGTCAGGCGTCCTGGTAGGCCTCGATGGACGGGCAGGCGCAGACCAGGTTGCGGTCGCCGTAGACGTTGTCCACTCGGCCCACCGGCGGCCAGTACTTGCCGTCCACCAGTCTGGCGCTGGGGTACACGGCGAGTTCGCGGCTGTAGCGGTGGGTCCACTCGCCGACCAGTTCCTGGGCGGTGTGCGGGGCGTTCTTCAGCGGGTTGTCGTCCTTGTCCAGTTCGCCGTTCTCCACCGCGCGGATTTCCTCGCGGATGCGGATCATGGCGTCGCAGAAGCGGTCCAGCTCTTCCTTCGACTCGCTTTCGGTGGGCTCGATCATCAGCGTGCCGGGCACCGGGAAGGACATGGTCGGGGCGTGGAAGCCGTAGTCGATCAGGCGCTTGGCGACGTCGTCGACGCTGATGCCGCTGGTTTCCTTGAGCGGACGCAGGTCGAGGATGCACTCGTGGGCCACCAGGCCGTTGCTGCCGGTGTAGAGCACCGGGTAGTGCTCTTCCAGGCGGCGGGCGATGTAGTTGGCGTTGAGGATCGCCATCTGGGTGGCGCGGCGCAGGCCTTCGCCGCCCATCATGCGGATGTACATCCAGGTGATCGGCAGGATGCTGGCGCTGCCGAACGGCGCCGCGCTGACCGCGCCTTCCTTGCGGGCCATGTGCGCGTGGCCGGGCAGGAAGGGCGCCAGGTGGGCTTTCACGCCGATCGGGCCGACGCCGGGGCCGCCGCCGCCATGGGGGATGCAGAAGGTCTTGTGCAGGTTCAGGTGCGAGACGTCGCCGCCGAACTGGCCCGGGGCGCAGAGGCCGACCATGGCGTTCATGTTGGCGCCGTCGATGTACACCTGGCCGCCGTTGGCGTGGATGATGTCGCAGATTTCGCGGATGCCTTCCTCGAACACGCCGTGGGTGGACGGGTAGGTGATCATCAGCGCGGCGAGGCGATCCTTGTGCTCCTCGGCCTTGGCCTTGAGGTCGGCGATGTCCACGTTGCCGCGGGCGTCGCACGCGGTCACGACCACGCGCATGCCAACCATGCTGGCGGTCGCCGGGTTGGTGCCGTGGGCCGATTGCGGGATCAGGCAGATGTCGCGCTGGTCGTCGCCACGGCTGAGGTGGTAGGCGCGGATCGCCAGCAGGCCGGCGTACTCGCCCTGGGAGCCGGCGTTGGGCTGCAGGGACACGGCGTCATAGCCGGTGGCCTGGCAGAGCATGGCTTCCAGTTCGCGGGTCAGTTCCAGGTAGCCCTGGGACTGTTCGGCCGGGGCGAAGGGGTGCAGGGCGCCGAACTCGGCCCAGGTCACCGGGATCATTTCGCTGGCGGCGTTCAGCTTCATGGTGCAGGAGCCCAGCGGGATCATGCTGCGGTCCAGCGCCAGGTCCTTGTCGGCGAGCTTGCGCAGGTAGCGCATCAGCTCGGTTTCCGAGTGGTAGCGGTTGAATACCGGGTGGCTGAGGATCGCGCTCTGGCGCAGCAGGGCGGCCGGCAGGCGGCTGGCGACCGTGGCGGCCAGTTCGGCGAAGACCGGCAGGGCCTGGCCGTCGGCGAAGAGTGCCCAGAGCTGCTCGACGTCGGCCTGGGTGGTGGTCTCGTCAAGGGACAGGCCGAGGCGCACGGCATCCACTTCACGCAGGTTGAGGTGCTGGGCGCGGGCCTGGGCGTGCCGGTCGGCGGTCTTGGCGCCGGTGGCCAGGGTCAGGGTGTCGAAGAAGGCTTCCTGCTCGACGGCAACCCCCAGCTGGGTCAGGCCGGCGGCGAGGATGGCGGTTAGCTGGTGCACGCGCCGGGCGATGCGGGTCAGGCCCTGCGGACCGTGGTAGACGGCGTACATGCTGGCGATGTTGGCCAGCAGCACCTGCGCGGTGCAGATGTTGCTGGTGGCCTTCTCGCGGCGGATGTGCTGTTCGCGGGTCTGCATGGCCAGGCGCAGGGCCGGCTTGCCGTGGCGGTCGATGGAGACGCCGACCAGGCGGCCCGGCATGTCGCGCTTGAAGTTGTCGCGGGTGGCGAAGTAGGCCGCGTGCGGGCCGCCGAAGCCCAGCGGCACGCCGAAGCGCTGGGCGCTGCCGAGGGCGACGTCGGCACCGAACTCGCCGGGCGGGGTGAGCAGGGTCAGGGCCAGCAGGTCGGCGGCGACGGCGACCAGGGCGCCGGCGGCGTGGAAGCGCGCCACCAGCTCGCGGTAGTCGAAGAGGTCGCCGTTGGCGGCGGGGTACTGCAGCAGGGCGCCGAAGTAGGCGCTGGCGTCGCTGAGCTCACGCTCGTCGCCGATCACCACTTCGATGCCCAGCGGCTCGGCGCGGGTGCGCAGCACGTCGAGGGTCTGCGGGTGGCAGTGCTGGGAGGCGAAGAAGGCGTTGCTGGCCTTGTTCTTCGCCAGGCGCTTGCAGAAGGTCATGGCTTCGGCGGCGGCGGTGCCTTCGTCGAGCAAGGAGGCGTTGGCCACCGGCAGGCCGGCGAGGTCGCTGACCAGGGTCTGGAAGTTCAGCAGGGCTTCCAGGCGGCCCTGGGAGATTTCCGGCTGGTAGGGGGTGTAGGCGGTGTACCAGGCGGGGTTTTCCAGCAGGTTGCGGAGGATCGGACTGGGGGTGTGGCAAGGGTAGTAGCCCTGGCCGATGTAGCTCTTGAACAGCTGGTTCTTCGCGGCGATGGCCTTGATCGCGGCGAGCGCTTCGGCCTCGCCCTGGCCGGCCGGCAGGTCGAGCACGCTGGTGCCCTTGATGCTGTCGGGCACCACACTGGCGATCAGCGCTTCCAGGCTGTCGAAACCAAGCAGCTGCAGCATGGACTGGATATCAACATTGCGCGGGCCGATATGGCGCGGGACGAACTCGTTGCGCGTGTCCAGGGGGTATTGGGCGAGGCTCATGGCGGCTCCTCCGTCAGGCTTGGTCGGCGAGGAACGCGTCGTAACCGGCCTGATCCATCAGGTTGGCGACGGCTTCGGGATCGTTCGGACGGATGCGGAAGAACCAGCCATCGTCCAGGGGGGCTTCGTTGACCAGTTCGGGGTTTTCGGCCAGAGCCTGGTTCACTTCGACCACTTCGCCGTCGAGCGGCATGGTGATATTGCTGGCGGCCTTCACCGATTCCAGTACGGCGACTTCGGCGCCCTGCTCATAGCGTCCCGCGTCGGGCAACTGCACGAACACCACGTCACCCAGGGCTTCCTGGGCATAGCTGGTGATGCCGACAGTCACTTCGCCGTTGGCTTCGACACGCAGCCATTCGTGCTCGGGAGTAAAACGCAGAGTGGTCATGGAACGTCCTCTTGTTATCAGGGTGGGTCCCGAGCACTTGGCTCGGCTGATGGAACAAGAGCAATTGAGGTGCCAACTACTTAAAAGGCTTATATATCAATGGATTGATGGGTTTTCTCGTTCCCGAATCATTATGTTTGGAGCGATATCGCTCCACTCCGAAAAGCGTCTTTCAATCGCCCTGAGCGAGGAAAGCCCCGGAAACCGGGGCTTGAGGAGGAGTGGAGCGAAATCGCTCCAGTGGAATGGATTCGAACCGGGGATGAACCGTAGGAGCGAGCTTGCTCGCGAAAGATCGTGGTCGGACCGTTCGCGAGCAAGCTCGCTCCTACAATCGCGAATGAATTCGCTCCTACAAAAGAGCCGTCCTTATCGGGAAATACCGTACTTGCGCAGCCGCTGCCCGATGGCAGTGTGGGAGGTACTCAGCCTGGTCGCCAACTGCCGCGTGGACGGGTAGACGGCATAGAGCTGTTGCAGCAGGTTCTTCTCGAAGCCTTGCACCGCGTCTTCCAGGCTGGTGACCTCCAGAGAATCGACCTGCTGGGGGCTGAGGGCGGTGCCGGCGAGCTCGAGGTCGTCGCAGTCGATCAGGTCGCCTTCGCTGACGGCGGCAGCGCGGAAGATCACGTTCTGCAACTGGCGCACGTTGCCCGACCAGCGATTGCCCAGCAGCACGGGGTAGGTGGTCGGGGCCAACTGGCAGGGCGGCCGCTGGATCTGCGCGCAGGCCTGGTCGAGGAAATGCCCGGCAAGCAGGAGGATGTCCTGGCCACGGTCGCGCAGGGGCGGGACGTCCAGGTTCAGCACGTTGAGGCGGTAGAACAGATCCTCACGGAAGCTGCCGGCGCCGACCATGGCCTCCAGGTCCCGGTGGGTGGCGCCGAGGACGCGGACGTTCACATGCACTTCGCGGTCGCCGCCAACCCGGCGGAAGCAGCCATCGCTGAGAAAGCGCAACAGTTTGGCTTGCAGGTAGGGAGACATCTCGCCGACTTCATCGAGGAACACCGTGCCGCCGTCGGCCATTTCCAATAGACCGGGCTTGCCGCCGCGCTGGGCGCCGGTAAAGGCGCCCGCCGAGTAACCGAAGAGTTCGCTTTCGGCCAGGCTTTCCGGCAGTGCCGCGCAGTTCAACGCCAGGAATGGCGCGTCGCGTCGCTCGCTCAGGGTGTGGCAGGCGCGGGCCACCAGTTCCTTGCCGGTGCCAGTCTCGCCGCGGATCAGCAGGTGCGCGTCCAGACCGGCGACCTTGCGCAGACGTGCCTTGAGCTGCTTCAGCGGCGGCGACTTGCCGAGCAGTGCTTCCATGCCTTCGCCGCCGTCATGGCGCAGAGAGGCCAGACGCTCGCCGATACGACTCGGTGGATAGAGGGTGAGCAGGCCCCCGGCCAGGTCACCCGGTCCGCCATCCGCGGCGCTGCTGATTGGTGTGGCGTCCAGCAGCAGTGCCTGTCCCTTGAAGGCCACTTCGCACATGGGCAGACGAAAGCCACGGTCGATCAGGGTTTGCGCCAGCGCGGGATCATCGAACAGGTTCGACAGTGGCTCCCCGGCAGGCTCGCGACCGTAGAGGTTGGTCAGCGAGGGGTTGGCCAGCAGTACATGGCCGCTGTCGTCCACCGCCAGTACCGGGTCGCTGACGGCCGCCAGCAGGGCGTCGAGCTGCAGGCGGCGGCGCTGGCCGGGAAGGATGTCGACCACGGTCACCGCCTGCACGCCTTGTACGCCGTGCAGGGCTTCACGCAGTTCTTCCAGCACTTCCGGACCGAGGCTGGGGGCGTCGATGTACACGTTCGGCGGAATCATCTCCACCGCTTCCAGGTTGAGGTTGCGGCCACCGAGCAAGGCCAGGACTTCCTGGGTGATGCCGACGCGGTCGATGAAGGTGACGTGGATGCGCATGGGAGGGTCGCCTGCGAATGGCTCAAGTTCTGCCCGTGCCGCTGGAGCACTGGGTCAGGTCTTCGAGGAAGGCATGGAGGATCGGTGGCATCGCCCCGCGACGGGTGATCACGTCGAACGGCGATTCGAGTTGCGAATCGGTGATGGGCAAGCGGCGCATTTCGCCGGTGCGTACCCATTGTTCGGCGACATGCATCGGCAGCAGGCCGAGGTAGGCGCCGGAAATGATCAGGATGGCCAGCGCCTCGATATTGTCCACAGTGGCCGCGGCCTTGCTCACGCCCAGTACGTCGAGATCGTACTGCTGCATGTAGCCGCGCACCACGATGCGGCTGGCGCCAATGGCCTTGCCCAGCTCGGCCCCTTCCAGCCCGGTCTCGAACAGTGGGTGGTGGCGCCCGCAATAAAGTCCCAGTGCCTCGTGGTAAAGCGGCGAGTAGTGGATGCCTGGGATGCGCACAGGGAAGTGACCGATGGCCAGGTGCAGGCGATTGTCCAGGACCCGCTCTTCCAATTCGGCGGGTGTCCCGACGTAGACGCTCAGGTGCACGTCGTGCCCTCGGGAGACGAAACGCTGAGTGGCGCGGGGCAGGGGAGAGTCGCGGTCGGTGATGGTGCTGTCGATGATGCCGAGGTTGAGCTTGCCGCTGATGCGTTGCTTGAGCACATCGGCGTCCATGCAGAAGGTCTCCACCGCCGAAAGCAGCCGCTGGGTCGCCTCATGGATGGCCACGCCCTGTTCGGTCAGGCGGAAACCACTGCGGCCGCGCTGGCAGAGCTTGACCCCCAGTCGCGTCTCCAGGTGGTTCATCTGTTCGCTGATGGTGGACTGGCCTGCATTCAGTGCGGCCTGAGCGGCAGAGAAACCGCCGCATTTGACGATGGTGGCGAAGACCCTGAGCAGTTTCAGGTCCACATCATGCAACTGGATCACGCGAACCTCCCAGTCGATCGTTACTTCGGAATCAGCGATATGAGCATCTGATGTTTTGCATTTTTACAAAATAATCCTGCGCCCATAGTGCCTGCAACGGCGAATTCCAAGCCGGTTCGCCGACCACTGAAAACAAGAAGCGAGGCGCACGACGATGTCGAAGAATGCATATGAGTCCGGACGGTTGAACCTGCCTTTCGTAGGTCACTGTACGTTTGCCAAGTCCCCGATCTGCACCGATTGGGATGCCATCAACGCGGACGTCGCCGTGCTCGGTGCGCCCAATGACATGGGCACCCAGTGGCGCTCCGGGGCACGCTTCGGACCACGCAGCATTCGCGAAGCTTCCACGCTGTTTTCCTTTGGCCATTCCGGCGCCTACGACCATGAGGACGACGCCCTCTATCTCACCCAGGACCAGGTGACCATGGTGGATGTCGGCGATGCGGACATCGTCCACACCGACATGGCCTCCAGTAACGACAACATCGAATTCGCCGTACGCAAGATTCTCGAATCCGGTGCCATGCCGGTGGTGCTGGGTGGTGACCATTCGATCCACGCCCCGGTGATCAAGGCCTTCGAGGGCCACGCCCCCATTCATATCGTGCATTTCGATGCGCACCTGGACTTCGTCGACGAGCGCCACGGTGTGCGCTACGGCCACGGCAACCCGCTGCGCCGCGCCTCCGAACTGGACCACATCGTCGGAATGACCCAGATGGGCATTCGCAACGTGTCTTCCTCCAACCGCGATGACTACGACGCCGCCCGCGCCGCCGGCTCGCAGATTCTTTCGGTACGCGATGTACGGCGGCTGGGCACCGAAGGCGTCATGGCGAAGATCCCGGAAGGCCTGGACTACTACATCACCATCGACATCGACGGCTTCGACCCGTCCATCGCTCCCGGCACCGGCACGCCCAGCCACGGCGGCTTCCTCTACTACGAGGTGCTGGAAATCATCCAGGCGCTGGCCAAACGCAGCCAGGGCCGGGTCGTCGGCATCGACCTGGTGGAGGTTGCACCGGCCTATGACCCCACCGGCGCCACCTCGATTCTCGCGGCGCAACTGCTGATGAACAGCATCGGCTTCATCTTCCACGAACGCGCCCGCAACCGCTGACAGGCCAGGAGGAACAGAGCGTGGACATCAAGGTAAAAGACTATCTGCAGCAGTTCGGCGTATCCGAAGCGACCCAGCGCTTCCTCGGCAAGACGCAGAAAATGTTCGTGGGCGGCGCCTGGCTGGAGCCTGCCGATGGCGCCAGTGCCGAGGTGATCGAGCCTTCCACCGGTGCAGTGCTCACCCGCATTCCCATGGGTGCGCCTGAGGACCTGGACCGTGCGGTGCAGGCCGCGCGTGCGCAATTCGACGGTGGCGCCTGGAGCCAGCTCAAGCCGCTGGAGCGTGAGCGCCTGCTGCATGGCCTGGCCGACCTGATCGAGGCCAATGCCGATGAGCTGGCAGAAATAGAATCCATTGACATGGGCAAGTCGGTCGCCCAGGCGCGGGCCGTGGATATCCAGGGCACCATCGACACCTTCCGCTACTTCGCCGGCTGGGCCAGCAAAATCCATGGCCGCACCGTCGAACCCTCGCTGCCGGGCAACTACCTGGCCTATACGCGCAAGGAGCCGGTGGGTGTGGTGGGCGTCATCGTGCCCTGGAACTTCCCGCTGCAGACCATGGCCTGGAAGCTTGGCGCGGCACTGGCGGTGGGTTGCACCGTGGTGGTAAAGCCGGCGGAGCTGACCTCCCTTTCGGCCCTGCGTTTCGCCGAGCTGGTACAGGAAGCCGGCATCCCCGATGGCGTGGTGAATATCGTCACCGGTCGCGGCAGCGTGGTCGGAGCAGCCATGTCCTGCCATCCGGGAATCGACAAGCTGAGCTTCACCGGCTCGACCCCAGTCGGCTGCGGCGTGGGCAAGGCGGCCATGGACCAGATGAAGCGCCTGACCCTGGAGCTGGGCGGCAAGTCGCCGGTGATCGTCTTCGCCGACGCCGATATCAAGGCCGCGGCCCAGGCGGTGGCCAACGGGGTGTTCTTCAACTCCGGACAGGTCTGCGACGCGGGTACCCGTGCTTATGTCCATCGCAGCGTTTACGCCGAGTTCCTGCGCGAACTGGCCAGCTACACCGCAACGCTGAAGATCGCTCCCGGACTGGACCCGGACTGCTTCATCAGCCCGATGGTTTCGCGTCAGCAACAGCAGCGGGTGCTTGAGTACATCGAGGCCGGCAAGGCGGAAGGCGCGGAGCTGTATTACGGCGGCGAACCGGTCGAAGGCCCCGGCTATTTCGTCCAGCCAACCGTCTTCGCCAACTGCCGCAACGACATGCGCATCGTCCAGGAGGAAATCTTCGGCCCGGTGCTGGTCACTGCCGCCTTCGATACCGAGGAAGAAGCCCTGGCGCTGGCCAACGATTCGCTCTTCGGCCTGGCCGCGGCGCTCTACTCGAACGACCTCGGGCGGGTCCACAACCTGATCCCGCGCCTGCGTGCGGGCACCGTCTACGTCAACGCCCACAGCACCCTCGATCCCTCGATGCCCTTCGGCGGCTACAAGCAGTCGGGCTACGGCAAGGACCTCGGGTCGGAGCAACTGGAATACCTGCTGGAAACCAAAGCCGTGTGGATCACACTGCCCTGAGGAGCTGGGCGGAAGTAGCCGTCGCCTTCGGGCGACGGTCCTGATTGGCCGGGATGCATCGAATTTCAAGAACAAGAACCCATTGAGGTGATGCCCAGATGAACAGCCAACCCGATATCGAGCGTGCACAAGAGTTGGAAAGGCGCATACGCGTCTATGAGCAGTTGGAAGCAAGCAAGAAGTGGCCGGGGGCGTTGAACGCCGTCGACTACATCGCAACCATCCTGATGACGCTGGTCCTGGTCGTCGGCTTCTACCTCTGGGGGTACTGAGCCATGACCCACCACGATCCCGTCAATCACAGCCTGGAAGCCGAGCGGGGCGATACGCCGCTCCTCCCCTCGGAACGCATGTGGGGCTTCTGGGAGTTCACCTACGCGAACTCCGCCCTGGCCATCGCCACCTGGGCCTTCCTCATCGGTGGTGCCACGGCCCTGTTCGTCGGGCCGCAGCAGGGCATCGCCGCCATCGTCATCGGCAACATCCTCGGGGTGCTGCTGACCACCTTCGCTACCTGCGTACCCTGCGGCAAGTACGGCACCGAGCAGTTCACCTTCCTGCGCAGCATGTTCGGCGGCAACGGCAGCCGGCTGGTCTACGTGCTGGCGGTGGTGTTCCTCACCATGGGCTGGCTGGCGGTCCTGGGGCTGATGTTCGGCCGCTCCATCGACGGCCTTGCCGGACTGGTGTCGGAGCACAAGACCGATGCCAGTGGCTGGCTGGTCCTGGGCGCGGGGTTCTTCGCGGTGGTCCTCACCGGCTTCGTGGTCGCCAAGGGACCGACGTCGATCAAGGTGTTCAACACCATCGTGGCGCCGGCTCTGGTGGTGATCATGGGCGTGATGTTCTACATGATCCTCAGCGAGCACGCGTTCTCCGAGCTGATGGCCATGCCCGCGCTGGACGCTCCCTTCGACGACAAGCGGGTGAACTTCATGATCGCCGTCGAGGTGAACATGGCCGCGGGCTTCTCCTGGTGGCCCTATGTGGGCAACCTGGCGCGCCTCTCGAAGAACCAGCGGACTTCGTACTGGCCGAACATCATCGGCATCTTCGCGGCCGCCGCCCTGGGTGAAGTGGTTGGCCTGCTGGCCGCCGCCGCCCTGGGAGACAGCGATCCCACGGTCTGGATGACCCGGATCGGTGGCCTGACCTTCGGCGTCATCGCCCTGGGCTTCGTAGCCTTCGCCAACGTCACCAGCATGGTGAACATCCTCTACACCTCCATCGTCGGCCTGCGCCAGCTTGCCGGCCAGAAGCTGCGGGAATTCAGTTGGGAGTGGCTGGTGGTGCTGTTCTGCCTGGTGCCGGGGTTGATCGTGCTCTTTGCGCCGGGCATCTACGACGGCTTCTTCATCTTCCTGGTCTGGACCTCAGCCCTGAACAGCGCCCTGGCGGGCATCGGCATCGCCGATTACTTCTTCCTCCGCCGCCAGCGCCTGAACCTGCGCCACCTCTACGCCAACGAAGCACATTCGCCATTCCACTTCTGGCGCGGTTTCAACCCCGCGGCCATCGTGGCGCTGGCCGCCGGCTTCGCCATCTATGTGGTGGTGTTCAACCCGCAGACCCTGGCCAATACCAATTTCTTCACCTTCGCCACCGCTTCCCTGCCGTCCTGCCTGCTGGCCGGGCTGGTCCACTACGTGCTGACCCGCGTGCTGGCCACCCGCATGGGCTGGGGCGCCTACCCAAAGGGCAACGAACGCAACACCGAGGCCCTGGGCCTCACCGCAAAGGGCTACAGCAATGAATAAGCGATACGACTACATCATCATCGGCGCCGGCTCGGCTGGCTGCGTCCTGGCCAACCGCCTGACCGAGGATGCCGGCACCTCCGTACTGGTCCTGGAGTTCGGCGGCAGCGATCGCAGTGTGCTGATCCAGATGCCCAGCGCGTTTTCCATCCCGATGAACACGAAGAAGTACAACTGGCGCTACGAGACGGTGGCCGAGCCGCATCTGGACGGACGCCGCCTGCACTGCCCGCGGGGCAAGGTGCTCGGCGGTTCGTCCTCGATCAACGGCCTGGTCTACATCCGTGGCCATGCCTATGACTTCGACGAATGGGAAAGCCTGGGAGCGAAGAACTGGAGCTACCGGAACTGCCTGCCGTACTTCAAGCGTGCGGAGACCTTCAAGTTCGGTGGCGATGATTACCGGGGTGCCAGCGGCCCCCTGGCCACCAACAATGGCAACAACATGCAGAACCCGCTGTATGGCGCCTGGGTGGAGGCGGGTGCCGAGGCCGGATACATCAAGACCGAGGACTGCAACGGCTACATGCAGGAAGGCTTCGGCGCCATGCACATGACCGTGAAGGACGGCGTGCGCTGGTCCACCGCCAACGCCTATCTGCGTCCGGCCATGGAGCGTCCCAACCTGACCGTGATCACCCATGCCATGACCCGGCGCCTGCTTCTCGACGGCAAGCGGGTTGTCGGCGTGGAGTACGACCAGGGCGGCCAGACGCATACCGTGCACTGCAATCGCGAAGTGCTGGTGTCTTCCGGTCCCATTGGTTCGCCGCACCTGTTGCAGCGCTCCGGCATCGGTCCGGCAGCGGTGCTGGAGAAGGCCGGCATCCAGGTCAGGCATGACCTGCCGGGTGTAGGCGAGAACTTGCAGGATCACTCGGAAATCTACATCCAGTACGAATGCAAGGAACCGGTGACGCTGAACAGCAAGATGGGCCTGCTGGCCAAGGCGATGATCGGCCTGCGCTGGCTGCTGTTCAAGGACGGCCTGGGTGCGAGCAACCACTTCGAGGCGGGTGGTTTCATCCGCTCCGAACAGGGTTTGCGCTGGCCGGACATCCAGTTCCATTTCCTCCCGGCGGCGATGCGCTACGACGGCGACAAACCCTTCAAGGGGCATGGCTTCATGGTGCTCACCGGTCCCAACAAGCCAAAGAGTCGTGGACACGTCCGTGCCCTCTCGGCAGACCCGTACCAGCACCCGGAAATTCGCTTCAACTACCTGGAGAGCGAGGAGGACCGCGAAGGCTTCCGCCGCTGTGTGCGCCTGACCCGCGAGATCATCGGCCAGCCGGCGATGGATCGTTACCGGGGCGTCGAACTGGCACCCGGTCCGAACGTGCAGACGGACGAGGAAATCGACGCCTTCGTGCGCGCCAACATGGAAAGCACCATGCACCCCTGCGGCTCCTGCCGCATGGGTGAGGACGACATGGCCGTGGTGGATTCCGAGCTGCGCGTAAGGGGCATCCAGGGGTTGCGGGTGATCGACTCGTCGGTCTTCCCCACCGAGCCCAACGGCAACCTCAACGCACCGACCATCATGCTCGCCGAACGCGCTTCTGACCTGGTGCGTGGCCGTCGGCCGCTGGCGCCTGAAGACGCACCGGTGGGCCTGGCCGCGAACTGGGAAAGCGCCCAGCGCAGCCACGCGCCATTGCGCCAGGTGGGGGCCTGAGGCGCAGGGCGAAACAGTTCTGTACCTCCCAAAAACGTGCCCGCTGGCGCACCCCGCCCCCCGCACCCCCGCCCCCTTTCCCAGAGGGCGAGGGGTGACTCGCGCCGGCGAGGCACAGGTCATCCTGATGCTCTCACTGGCCTGAGACGGAGTAGACGAGGCAGGGAAACGACCGTTCGGCGCTCGTCATGAAATTGTCACGGTTCTATGGCAGAGCGAACGACAGGAATTCATCAGAATCGCGTTCAACTGGGGTTTTGCGTTCTGGATTTCCATCATGCGTGTGCTGATCCTGCTCGCCGCGCTCATCTGCGGCCTGCCTTCCTTTGCTATCGCCAACGCTCGCTGCGATGTCGCCGTGCCGACGGAGACCGTCGACCTGGGCGAGGTGCGCCTGGCTTACCAGAGCGTAGGGCGTGAGCGGGACCCGGCGCTGCTGTTGATCATGGGCCTGGGCGGACAGCTCATCCACTGGCCGGACGAGGTGGTGCAGCGCCTCTGCGAAAACGGCTTCCGGGTCATCCGTTTCGACAATCGCGACGTCGGGCTCTCGGCGTGGATTGGCCCCGCACCTTCGACCAACCTGCCTTACGAAGTGGTGCGTTATCGCCTGGGCCTGCCGGTTTCAGCGCCTTACGGCCTGCGCGACATGGCCCGCGACTCATTGCACCTGCTGGATGCCCTGCACATTCGGCAGGCCCATGTACTGGGCGCCAGCATGGGCGGGATGATCGCCCAGCACCTGGCCGACCTCGCTCCGCAGCGGGTGCTGAGCCTGACCCTGATCATGACCAGCTCCGGCGCCCAGGGCTTGCCGGCGCCTAGTTCGGCGCTGCTGGAGCTGCTTGCACGGCGCGAGGCACCGAGCCGCGAGGTGGCTATCCAGCAACAGGCCGACTTGCTCGCCGCGCTGGGCAGTCCCGATGTCAGCGACGATCGCTTTCAACTGCTGGAGCAGGCTGCCCGCGCCTACGACCGCTCCTTCAACCCCGAAGGTGTGCAGCGGCAGATGCTGGCGATCCTCGCCGAGCCCAGCCGCGTCGACATGCTCAATCGCCTGCAGGTGCCCACCCTGGTGGTGCACGGTACGGCCGATCCGCTTCTGCCGGTGATGCACGGCGTGCATGTGGCGGCGCATATCAAGGGTTCGGAGCTGAAGCTGATTCCCGGCCTGGCGCATCGGTTCCAGGAGGCTTTCAAGGAACCGTTGCTGTCGGCGGTGCTGCCGCACCTGATGGCTCACCGCCGCTCCGAGGGGCATGTGGCACAGCTATAGCGTGTAGGTACGAGCCATTTGCCGGAACGGAGACGTGGCCATCACCCTAGTCCGGATATCAGCCGGGCTGCTGGCTACGGAAATACCGAACGACGCAACGCGATCGCCGGGAGGTGAATTTTTTCTGGGCGCCCCGAACCTGTGTTGCACGGCGCAGTCATACGCCAGCCCCGAAATCACAATGACTCTCCTGCACGCCATTCCATGCGCCCAATCCGCCGATCCCTTCGTCTGCTTCCAACCTTGCCACTTGCCCTGCTGTCCCTGTTCACCCACGCCGCCCAGGCGGGTGATGAGCGTCAACTGCTGGCAGCGATCAACGACTACCGCACCCACAGCCAGCGTTGCGGGTGGAGCAGTGTCCAGGCGGCACCGCCGCTGAAGATGAAAGCCAACGTGGCACTGCCGGTGGGGTACTCGGGTGAACTGCGCCGGGGGCTGCGCGATGCCGGCTACGTGGCCGGTGAGGTGCGGAGCATCCGCTTGTCCGGGGCGCGTGATGCGCGTTTGGCGTTCGAGATGCTCCGCGATGACTACTGCACGGATTTGATGGACCCGCAGGTGACCGATGTCGGCATCAGTCGTAGCGGCAATCAGTGGCGCCTGGTACTGGCCCGACCCATGGCCAGTGCCCAGCTTGGGGATACCCGCTCGGCCGGTCAGGCGCTGCTGGCTCAGGTCAATGCGGCGCGGGCCAAGCCGCGTATGTGCGGTGGCAAGCGCTTTGCCGCTACCCGCCCTCTCGCCTGGAGCCCCGCCCTTGGCAGTGCAGCCCAGCAGCACAGCCGCTCAATGGCCAACCGCGACTACTTCTCCCACAACGATCCCAACGGCGATTCGCCTTTCGACCGGGCGCGGGCCGCGGGCTACCGGGGACGACAAGTCGGCGAGAACATTGCTGCGGGGCAGGGCTCACCGCGCGCGGCCATGGACAGTTGGCTGGCCAGCCCAGGCCATTGCGCCAATCTGATGAATCCCCGTTTCACGCAAGTCGGCGCCGCCTACGCTGCACAAACCCGCAGCGAGAATGGCATCTACTGGACCATGATGTTCGGCGCGCCCTGAAGGGGCGCCGACAGCATTCGTTGGGCTTCGCATAGCTCAGCGCAATCTACGCGAGCACGAAACTCACTTGCGGCTTCCAGACGATTTGAGGAGGTTGTCGCGTAGCGCCGCGACGGCCTGCTGCATGCGCACGAACTCATCCGAGTCCAGGCCCGTTGCACCGTTGAGGCCTGTTTCCGCGCGTTGCTCCCTAAGCTCTTTGCCCGCCTTCGTCAGGCTGACGCGCACCTGACGCTCATCTTCTGGATCGCGCTGACGCTGGACCAGGCCCATCGCCTCGAGCTTCTTCAGCATCGGCGTGAGCGTGTTCGACTCCAGAAAGAGCTTTTCACCGAGGCTGCCGACGGTCTGATTGTCTTCATCCCATAGCGCGACGATGGCGATGAACTGGGTGTAGGTCAGCCCGAGCTGCTCGAGAATCGGCTTGTACGCCTTGCCGAAGGCCAGGTTCGCGGAATAGACCGCGAAGCACAGAAAGTCTGAGAGCGGGGCCGGTTGGGCCGGGGTCGATCTGCCGGTGGATTTCATCTGTTTCCTCGTTGAACAAAGACCGATGTCTCGAATGTCCGGACTATAGATCGCATGCGAGAACATCGGAAGTGCCTTGAGTTCAGGGGCCGACCAAGGGCCGCTGCGAATCGATCCGGAAATAGAGCGCCCGCGATGTCGCGGACGCCGTATCCCGCCTCGATCATCGCCGGCGCGCTCATTCCTTGATCACTGCACCGCCAATGTGGGCAAGGAAGAACACGGAGTCTTCGAGGGCTTCCGCGTCGTGCTCTTCACCGGAGCCGATCCTCAGGTAGTCGCCCGCTGAAAGCACCAGATCGCCGAAGCGGATGCGGCCCGACAGCATGAGAATTTCTTCCGGGCCTTCATGGTCGTGGATGGGGAAGCGGGTACCGGCCTTGAACTCGATGAAGTCCGAGCCGTTGCCGTTCTCGCCCCAGACAGTGGCGACGCGGATGCCGGGAAGGCCGATCTCGGTGAACTGGCGGCTGGCTTGAGTCAGATGGATCATGGTCATTTCCTCGTGCGGTCGATGTTCATTTGTTGTCGCTAGCGATTAAATCGCATGCGATTAAAATAATCCTCATGCAAGTGCCCATCGACGTCAAGCAGGTCCCTCATCAAAAAATGCATGAGGCGACGACCGGTATTTTCGGAGAGAAGTCGGGCGGCGCGGGCTCGGACTTAACCGCTGGCCCCTGCGCGTCGTCCTTCAATCCAATGCCAATTTGCAATCACGCAATCACCCTCAAGAATGAATAGGGTCGGTAAAGGGATTTTCCATGACCCCCATTTCAACGTTCCTCAAGCGCGTCCAACTGCTTTGGCAGTCGTCTGATCTCGCATTGGTCGGCCAGCGCCGGGAGCGGCGCATGCGTTTGCTGGCGAGCGGGCTCATGGTGCTCATGGGGCTGCTCTGGGGCGGCTACTTCTCCCTGCGGGGCGCGTGGGGGATCGTCCCGATGGACCTGGTCCTGATCTTCTGTGGGCTGGGGGTATTCGTGCTGACACTGCGCAACCGGACGCGCGCGGCCAACCTGTTGCTGTTCGGCGTGCTGATTGTCGTCATCCTGATTTCCACCCTGATGCTCGACGTGCCGACGGCGGCGGCGCCACGGGCGTCCCATCTGTATTTCCTGCCTCTGGCCCTGGCTGCGCTCATGGCCTTTCGCGACGAACCCAGGTGGTTGCGCTACGGCGTCACGACCCTCTGCCTGGCGCTGTTCGCCGGGCTGGCATCGTCCTCCTGGAGCCCGATCACCGGTTACAGCCTGCCTGACGAGGTGCGGGTGGTCGGTTCCTGGGTCCAGGGCGTGGCGTCCATGGCGATGTTCTTCATGCTGCTGCACATCCTGCAGACCGATGCGGTGGAGCGCTCGGAGCTCGACCGTGACCTGCGTACCGCCCTGCGCGAGGAGCAGTTCGTCCTGCATTACCAGCCGCAACTGGATTCCGCTGGACGAGTGGTGGCGGCGGAGGTGCTGGTTCGCTGGCGGCACCCGCAACGCGGGTTGGTGGCACCGGGCGAGTTCATCGACCATGCCGAGAAGACCGGGCTGATGCTGCCCATCGGCCAATGGGTGCTGCGTCAGACCTGTGCACAGTTGCGCGCGTGGAAGGACGACCCTGATTTGGGTGAAATGGGCCTGGCGGTGAATATCAGCCAGAACCAGTTCCGCCAGCCGGCCTTCGTACCCGAGGTGCTGGCGCTGATCGAGGAACACGGTATCGAGGCGCGGCGCCTGGAGCTTGAACTGACCGAAACGCTGGTGGTGCAGGACCTGGAAGACCTTACGCGGAAGATGACCGCGCTGGTGGAGCAGGGGGTCCGCTTCTCCCTGGATGACTTCGGCACCGGCTTCTCGTCCCTGAGCCACCTCAAGCGCCTGCCCCTGAGCAAGCTGAAGATCGATCGCTCCTTCATCTGTGATGTGCTGACCGACTCCAGCAGTGAAACCATCGTGCGCACCGTCATCGCCCTGGGACGAAGCATGGGGCTGGCGGTGATAGCCGAAGGCGTGGAAACGGAAGCGCAGCAGCGGTTCCTCGTTGGCAACGGTTGCGGGCAGTTCCAGGGCTACCTGTTCAGCCGGCCGCTGCCGCAGGAAGCGTTCGTCGAGTATGTGCGGCGGCTCAACGCGCAGGTTCCGGACAAGGAGCGGGTCGACGCCTTGTCGGCATTTCCAGCCGTCGGCCAATGAATTCGGGTGCCTGTCGCCGGGCCTAAACTCCTTCTGCCACAGATGGCCGTCGCACCCATCGAACGCGCTGGCGGCCTGACTCCGAGCGGGAGGACATCCGATGATCAACGCTCCTACGGCCAGGATGCTTGCCCATTACAAGCAGTGGGTCGATGAACGGCTCTTCGAGGATCTGGCCGGGTTGCCACCCGGCGAAGTCAGCAAGGAACGCGTGACCCTGTGCAAGAGCATCCTGGGCACCCTGAACCATATCCACGTCATCGATTGCATCTGGCGCGCCCACCTGGAACACCGGCCGCATCCCTACAAGACGCGCCTGGAAGTTCCCTATCCCGAGTTCGACGATCTCCGCGCCGCGCAGGCCGCCATGAACGACTGGTTCGTCTCGTGGAGCGCCGCGCAGACGGACGAATCGCTGAACACGCCGGTGGAGTTCGTCTTCTGTTCCGGGGACCCCGGCGTCATGACCGCGGGCGCCATGCTCATGCACGTGGTCAACCATGCGTCCTATCACCGCGGCAGCGTGATCCAGATGTACTTCGAGATTCCCGCGCGGCCACCGATCACCGATCTCCCGGTGTTCCTGCGCGAGACTCATCCGCTCTATGCGGCGGGCTGATCGGGCATTGCCGGCGCGGACATGTATTGCACGATCAGTTCACGGAGCCAGCGCTCGGCGGGATCGTTGTCCGTGCCGCTGCTCCAGACCATGGAGAGCTCGGAAGTGAAGATGGGGAAGGGCGGCTCATCGGCGCGTAATCCACAACCGTCGATCAGCGCATCCGCTGCGTAGTCCGGGACGGTGGCGAGCAACTCCGTGCCTGCCAGGATCGAGCGCAACCCGCTGAACTGCGGCACCGCCAGCACCACGCGGCGTGTGCGGCCAACGCGCGCCAGGTCATTGTCGATGTTTCCGGTCAGGTCGCCCGAGAAGGATACGAGTGCGTGCGGACGTGAACAGTAGTCATCCAGGGTGAGTGCGCCGGGGCGGTCGTCGCCGCGCAGGATCTTGCAGCGCAGGTTGCGCAACCGCTTGCGCTTGGCATTGGCCGGCAGTTCCGTGGTGTAGCTGACGCCGACCGAGATTTCCCCGGAGGCGAGCATTGCTGACATGAGCAGGAAGTTGACCCGGCGCACCACCACTATGCTGTCGGGCGCTTCCTCGCGGAGCTGGTGGAGCAGGGGAGGGAACAGGCCGAACTCGACGTCGTCCGATAGGCCGATCCGGAAGGTATTGCGATAGGTGGACGGATTGAATTCCTTCGCCCGGCTGACGGCGCTGGATATCGAGTCCAGTGCAGGTTGCAGTTCCTCGAGTATTTCCAGCGCCCGCTTGGTGGGTTCGAAGACGCGGCCATTGCGGACCAGAAGCGGGTCGTCGAAGAGGTCGCGCAAGCGGGCCAGCGCGGCGCTTACCGCGGGCTGGCCGAGGAAGAGCTTTTCCGATGCGCGAGTCAGGTTTTTCTCGTACATCAGCGTCTCGAAGACCACCAGCAGGTTCAGGTCCACGCGACGCAGATCGTTCCGGTTCATCCGGGGCCTCCCCCACACTGAATCTGCCTTGAGTAAAGCTGATTCGATGGCCGGCGACCGGGTAATGGCGCTGGCGGCTATTTCACCGCCTTGTCTTCGATCACGTCGGCGTCGAACAGGTGTTCCAGTTCCGTGCGTGCTTCGCGGGCGGTCTGGATCACGGCGGCGGCGTCGTCATAGACGTTGTGCTGGGCCGCCAGGACTTCTTCGTCGTGGCGCTGGAAGCGGCGAATGCGGGCGTTGGCCCGGTCTTCGTCGAGGCCCAGGCCAAGCAGGGCCTGGCGGCTCATCTCCAACGCCGAATGGAAGGTTTCGCGCACGGGCACGGCGCCCAGGTCAAGCAGCCGATGGACGTGCTGGCGGTTGCGGGCACGGGCGATGACCTTGACGTGAGGGTAGAGGCGCTTGACCAGTTCGGTGATCTTGAGATTGGTGTCCGGGTCGTCGGTGGCGATGATGAGGAACTCGGCCTTGTCCACCTTGGCTGCGCGGAGGATTTCCGCCCGCAGTGGATCGCCGTAGTAGATGGGCATGCGGCCCAGGCTACGGCCGTACTCGATCATGTCCACCGCGGTGTCCAGGGCCACGAACGGAACCTGCTGGGCGTGCAGCACACGGGCGATGATCTGGCCCATGCGCCCCATGCCGGCGACCACCACGCGGGGCGCGTCACTGTCGATGCGCTGGTACTCCGCCGGTACCTCCACTGGTGCCGGTGCAGCGACCAGTCGACGGAACAGGGCCAACACCAGCAGCGGCGTGAGGGCCATGGACAGGGTGATGCTGAGCACCAGCAGACCGTGCAGGCGGGCGTCGAGCATGCCCTGTTCGAAGGCCACCTTGAACACCACGAAGGCGAATTCGCCACCAGCGGCCAGGACGATGCCCAGGCGCAGCGCATGGCCGCGCTCCAGCCCTCCGGCAAAGCGGCCCACCAGGTAGAGCAGCGGGAGTTTCAGCATCAGCAGCAGGATCGTCAGCACCATGACCGCGAACGGTTCGTTCAACAGCAGGCTGAGGTCAGCACTCATTCCCACGCTCATGAAGAACAGGCCCAGCAGCAGACCCTTGAAGGGCTCGATCTGCGCTTCCAGCTCATGGCGATATTCGGAGTCCGCCAGCAGCAGGCCCGCGATGAAGGCGCCAAGCGCCATGGAAACGCCGGCCAGCTCCATCAGCCAGGCGGTGCCGATCACCACCAGCAGCGAGGTGGCGGTGGAGACCTCCTTCAGTCCGGCCTTGAGCACGGTGCGGAATACCGGCCGCAGCAGGTATCGGCCGCCAATGATCACCGCACCGATACTGGCCACTGCCAGCAGCACGTCGCGCAGGTTGACGCCTTCCGTGTCCAGGTGGCCAGAGCCACTGAGCAGCGGCAGCAGGGCGATCAGCGGGATGGCTGCGATGTCCTGGAACAGCAGGATGGCGAAGGCCAGGCGGCCGTGGGGGCTGGTGAGTTCCTTGCGCTCGGCGAGTATCTGCAGGCCGAAGGCGGTAGACGAGAGTGCCAGGCCGAAGCCCAGTACGGCGGCGGTGTTCAGGCTCTTGGCGAACACCAGCCAGGCCACCAGGCCAATGGCCAGGGCGGTGAGCAGGACCTGTGCGAGGCCTGCGCCGAACACCGAGCGGCGCATCACCCAGAGCCGGCGGGGCGAGAGTTCCAGACCGATGATGAACAGCAGCAGCACCACGCCCAGTTCGGATACGTGGGCGACGCTCTCCGGGTCGCTGACCAGCTTCAGTACCGAGGGACCGATCAACACCCCTGCCAGCAGGTAGCCCAGCACAGCGCCAAGCTGCAGCCGCTTGGCCAGGGGGACGGTGATTACGGCGGCGAACAGGAACACCACCGCTGCCTGCAGCAGGCTGCCGTCATGGGGCATGGGTCACTCCTCAGTCATGCTGCTTGAAAGGGGCGACATCTTAGAGCAGTGCGGCGGACCGGGGCAGGGCGCCGCGCCAATACGACGCGGCCCCTGTGTCGTTCACTTGGCGGTGAGCGTGGTGTAGCTGGTGATCAGGTTACGGTAGTCGGGGATGTGGTTGGAGAACAGGGTGCCCAGACCCTCGATGTCGTTGCGCCAGTCGCGGTGCAGCTCGCAGGCCACGCCGAACCAGGTCATCAGTTGCGCACCGGCAGCTTCCATCCGGCGCCAGGCGGCGTCACGGGTGACTTCGTTGAAGGTGCCGGACGCATCGGCGACGACGAATACGTCGAAGCCTTCTTCAAGGGCCGACAGTGCAGGGAAGGCCACGCAGACCTCGGTCACCACACCCGCGATGATCAGTTGCTTCTTGCCGGTGGCCTTCACCGCCTTGACGAAGTCTTCGTTGTCCCAGGCGTTGATGTTGCCGGGGCGGGCGATGTAGGGCGCATCGGGGAACTGCTCTTTCAGTTCTGGTACCAGCGGGCCGTTGGGACCGGTCTCGAAGCTGGTGGTGAGGATGGTCGGCAGCTTGAAGTACTTGGCCAGATCGCCCAGGGCCAGCACGTTGTTCTTGAACTTGTCGGGATCGATGTCCCGCACCAGGGAGAGCAGGCCAGCCTGGTGATCGACCAGCAGTACCGCAGCATCGTTCTTGTCCAGTCGCTTGTATTGGAAAGACATGTTGATTCTCCTTGCTTGGGTTGGGCGCCGGCTTGGGGCCTGCGCAAATAATTCAGGGCTGTTTTCTCTGTAGGGGCAAATTCATTCGCCAGGCAGGCCGAAGGTCTGCCCTTCGGGTTCGCCGGGGGGCAGCGTTGCTGCCCTTGGCGATTGAAGTCGCCCCCTCAAGGAACCATCAGAAGGCAAAGCAGGAGCAGCCCAGTGCCCCCCAGAAGCCCTGGAAGTCGCTCACCGGCACGCTCGACTGCCGTGCCCGCTCGTGGCTGTGGGCGTGCACCGTGCAGGCGCCGACGCACTGGTGCACCTGGGCGGCGAGCGGCGCGGCGGGCTTCCAGTGGCCGGGGACCTTGGCCACCGGCGACCACTCCGGCAGCACCGGCAGCTGCGGCGGACCGAGCTTGTCGAACTCGCCGGCGGCATAGACCACCTTGCCGTTGACCACGGTCAGCACCGACTCGATCCACTTGATGGCCTCGTCCTCGACGCTGAAGAAGTCCGCCGACAAGGCGGCGAGGTCGGCCAGTTGGCCCACCTTGATCTGCCCCTTCTTGCCTTGTTCGCTGGAGAACCAGGCGCTGCCGTGGGTAAAGAGTTGCAGCGCGGTGTCGCGCGACAGGCCCTGTGGATAAAGCTCCAGGCCGCCGACGGTGCGGCCGCTGACCAGCCAGTACAGCGAGGTCCAGGGGTTGTAGCTGGAGACGCGGGTGGCGTCGGTGCCGGCGCCCACCGGCACGCCTTCGGCCAACATGCGCTGGATCGGCGGAGTCTGCTCGGCCGCCTTGGCGCCGTAGCGGTCGACGAAGTACTCGCCCTGGAAGGCCATGCGGTCCTGGATGGCGATGCCGCCGCCCAAGGCACGCACTCGCTCGATGTTCTTCGGCGAGATGGTTTCGGCGTGGTCGAAGAACCACGGCAGGCCGTTGAACGGGATGTCGCGGTTGACCTTCTCGAACACATCCAGCATGCGCGAAATGGATTCGTCGTAGGTGGCGTGCAGGCGGAACGGCCAGCGCTGCTCCACCAGGTGGCGCACCACCGGCTCCAGCTCCTGCTCCATGGTCTGCGGCAGGTCCGGGCGCGGTTCGAGGAAGTCCTCGAAGTCGGCCGCGGAGAACACCAGCATCTCGCCGGCGCCGTTGTGGCGCAGGAAGTCATTGCCCTGGCCGGGCTTGACCACCTTGCTCCAGTTCTGGAAGTCGGTGAGCTCTTCCTTGGGTTTCTGGGTGAACAGGTTGTAGGCGATGCGCACGCTGAGCTGGCCCTGCCTGGCCAGTTCCTCGATCACCTGGTAGTCGTCCGGGTAGTTCTGGTAGCCGCCGCCGGCGTCGATGGCGCTGGTCAGGCCGAGGCGGTTGAGCTCGCGCATGAACTGGCGGGTGGAGTTGACCTGGTACTCCAGCGGCAACTTCGGCCCCTTGGCCAGGGTGGCGTAGAGGATGGTGGCGTTGGGCCGGGCGATCAGCATGCCGGTGGGGTTGCCGCTGCCGTCGCGCTGGATTTCGCCACCCGGCGGGTTGGGCGTGTCCTTGGTGTAGCCGACCGCCTTCAGCGCGGCGCGGTTGAGCAGCGCGCGGTCGTAGAGGTGGAGGAGGAACACCGGGGTGTCCGGCGCTGCGCGGTTGATTTCCTCCAGGGTCGGCATGCGTTTTTCGGCGAACTGGAACTCGTTCCAGCCACCGACCACGCGTACCCACTGCGGAGAGGGGGTTCGGTCGGCCTGGTCCTTGAGCATGCGCAGCGCGTCGGCCACCGAGGGCACGCCTTCCCAGCGCAGTTCCAGGTTGTAGTTGAGGCCGCCGCGGATCAGGTGCAGGTGCGAGTCGTTGAGGCCGGGGATCACCGTGCGCTGCTTGAGGTCGATGACCTGGGTGGCGTCGCCGCGATGGGCCATGGCCTCGGCATCGCTGCCGACGGCGAGAAAGCGCCCGTCCTTGATCGCCACGGCGCTGGCGGTGGGCTTTTCGCGGTCGACCGTGTGCAGGCGGCCATTGAACAGGATCAGGTCGGCGGACATGGAACCCCCTGAAGTAGCGGCATGGGCGACGCCTGCGGCGCCGGTGAAGGGTAGTGCGGACCAGAGTGCGCCAGCGGCGCCGAGCACGGAGCTGGCGGCGAGGAACTGGCGGCGGCTATTGCTGGATGGGTCTTCGCTCATGGAGCCCTCCCTGGATCAGTGTTGGTTCAGCCAGCCGGAGAAGAAACGCGTTACCGGAGGCATGAAAAGATAGACAACCAGCAGCACTATGCTGGCGGTAATCACCACGTTGCTGGCCACGTAGCCGCCAAGCCAGGGCTGCAGCCTGAACAGCGGCTGCCAGAGCAGCGGCACCAGCAGGGCCAGCGGCAGGATCACCAGGAAGGTGACGCAGGCCTGTTTCCAGCGCGGCGGCTGCGGCGCGTCGGCGCTTGCCGGAGTGAACCAGAATTCGCGTTCGGGGTTGATCTCCACCTGGTCGCCATCGGCCAGCAGGTGACTGACTTCCTCTACCAGTTGGCGACGGTCGGTGGATTCGAGCCAGGCCTGGAGCTGGGTGGTATTGGCGAAGCGCAGGACGCAGGTGAACAGGTGCAGGCCATCCTTGCGATCCCGCACCACATCGATGCCGAGGTGGCCGGGATAACCCTTGGCGATGCCGATGATGCGGCGCAGCCAGTTTTCGTACTCCTGTTCCCGGCCTTCCTTGACCTGATGGCGGATCAGCAGGGTGACGATGTCGTCAGTGGTCATGGCGGGGTGCTCCGTGCAAGGCGTGGAAGAAGGCCGGGGGCGTTACCCGCCGCCGGCCTTGCGGCTTACTTCACCTGGCGCTGGGGCGCCTTGTGCACCAGGGTGTAGGCGTAGTCCACGCCCATGCCGTAGGCGCCGCTGTGCTCCTGCACGAGGCCGATCACGGCGTCGTAGGTTTCCTTCTTCGACCAGTCGCGCTGGTACTCGAGCAGGACCTGCTGCCAGGTGACCGGGATGGCGCCGGCCTGGATCATGCGTTGCACCGACATGTCATGGGCTTCCTTGGAGGTGCCGCCGGAAGCGTCGGTGACGATGTACACCTCGTAGCCGGCTTCGATGGCTTCCAGTGCGGGGAAGGTCAGGCAGACCTCGGTCCAGAGTGCGGCCATGATCAGTTTCTTGCGGCCGGTGGCTTTCACGGCGGCAACGAATTTCTCGTCTTCCCAGGAGTTCATCGAGGTGCGCTCGATGGGTTGCTGGCCCGGGAACACACCGAGCAGTTCCGGCCAGATGTAGCCGCTGAAGCTTTCGGTCTCGACGCTGGTGAGGATGGTCGGAACGTTGAAGATCTTGGCGCTCTTGGCAAGTGCCACGGTGTTGTTCTTCAGTTGCTGGCGGTCGATGGACTGCACGCCAAAGGCCATTTGCGGCTGGTGGTCGATCAGGATCAGGGCGGAGTTGGTCGGGTTCAGCAGTTCGCGGATGGACATGGCATTTCTCCTGAAGCGTGAGTTGTGTGATTTCTTCCTGGCCGGTGCCTCTGTCTGTGAGGCTGTTTGGTTCCGACTTGGGATAAATTCTGATCGCGCCCATAAAGAGAAACAATTAGGCATAATTGAACTTCATTGATTCTGAATTGGAGACATTGATGGACAGGGTCGAGTGCATGCGCGCCTTTATCGAAACCGTGCGCAGCAATGGTTTCGCGGCGGCGGCGCGGGCGCTGGACTTGCCACGCTCGACGGTGAGCAAGCAGGTGCAGGCGCTGGAGGAAGCCATCGGCGTGCAATTGCTGGTGCGCACGACGCGCAGCCTGCACCTGACGGAGGCGGGGACGGAGTACTTCGAATCAGCGCGGGACCTGCTGGCGGCCCTGGACGAGGCCGAGCAGCGGGCGCGAGATGGGGTGGGGGAGTTGCGTGGGGTGTTGCGGGTGAATGCGCCCATGTCCTTCGGGCTGCGCAAACTGGGGCCGCTGATCCCGCTGTTCCATGAGCGGAATCCGCAGATCGAACTGCAACTGGTGCTCAGCGACCAGCAGGTAGACCCGGTGCGCGGCGGCTTCGACGTAACCATCCGGATTGCCAGCCTGGCGGACTCGTCCATGGTTGCCCGCACCATCGCACCGGCGCCGCGCCTGCTGGTGGCTTCACCGACCTATCTGGAAAAGGCCGGGATACCGCAGTCGCCGGAAGACCTCGCCAGCCACGCCTTCCTCGGCTACGGCTACCTGCAGAGCGGCGTCAGCCTGGCGCTCAGTAACGGCGAGGAAACCCGCCGCGTGCAATTGAACGGTCCACTCCAGGCCAACAACGGCGACTTCCTCGCCCAGGTGGCCGAGGCCGGCATGGGCATTGCCCTGCTGCCGAGCTTCATCGTCGACGAAGCCCTGGCCGCCGGCCGGCTGGTGACGCTGCTCTGCGAATGGCAGGCACCCCCCATCAGCATCAACGCGGTATATCCCTCGGCCCGACGCATGCCGCAGAAGACCCGCGCCTTCATCGATTTCCTGGTGGAAGAGATGGGCAAGGTGAATGAGCGAGTGGCGTGTTGATGACCTGTCACAGCCGTTGCGGCTGATTTCGCACGTCAGGGGGAGGGGCCTTCGAGCATCTCGTCGACCAGGTGCTCGGGGTCTTCTTCGAAGTCGAGGTAACCCTGTTCGGCCAGCAGGCTGAAGAAGGCGGCGGGTGAACCGTTGACCAGCGCTTCGGCGTCCAGCGGCGGCTCTTCGGTGATGGCGCGGTCGCGATTGAGCTCGGCGATCACTTCGCGTACCAGGCTGGCGGCGGTGGGGTAGCTGCTGATGGGGCGGGCGTGGGAGGCGATCAGGGTGTCGAAATCCTCGCCTTCGATCACGCTGCTGAAGTACAGGCCGAGGGCGATGGTGTCGGCGCGCGCTCCGGCGGGCATGTGGCTGAGGTTCCAGTTGGACACTTCCAGCAAGGTTTCGGCATAGAGGACAGGGCGCACCAGGATTGCCGTGGCCAGGCCGCTGACGATGCCGCCAAGGCTTTCCATGCCTTCAGCCACGGCTACCAGGCCTGCCGCCATCTGGTCGGCCAGGTCGCGCATCAACAAGGCGTAGCTGCGGACCGAGCAGTAGGCGCCACAACCCGCGGCGATGGCCACTTCGATGGCAATGGCGATGCGGCGCACCAGTTGTTCGGCAGCGATCACGCCCGCCTCGGTGGCGCCTCGAGCAATCAGGAAACGCAACAGCGCCTGCTGTGCCGCACGACCCGACGCCGTGCGGATCGGGATGAAACCAACGCGTCCATGGACGACGAAACCGAGGATGGTCTTGACCGAGTTCAGGACGGAGTAGCTCCGGAAAGCATTCTGGAAGGTACGGAATCGTGCGTTCCCCCGCGCCCGGCCGTAGCTTTCCCGGTATTCCTCCCAGACAGCGCCGAGGAACATCTCGGTGATGTCCCGCCAGATGGCCGGCGGCACGCCGAGTTCGCACAGGGCGAAGCAAAGCAGCAGGCCGGGCTCCTGGCCGACGATCTCGGGCGTGAGCTCCTCGTCGCCGGGATCGCGACGCAGGACCGCGCCAGCGGTACCGCGCTGTTGCACCACATGGGTCAGCTCATGGGCCAGCAAGTGCTGGCCTTCGCGTGATGCCGGGGCGAATTGTCCGGCATCGAAAACGATGTCCTGGCCGACCGTATAGGCGTGGGCGTTGACCTCGCGCGCCGAGCGTTGCGCGGCGCCATCGGTGTGCACGCGGACGGCGGAGAAATCCTGGCCGAAGCGAGGCTCGAAGAAGGCGCGGGTAGCACGGTCGAGTGGTCGCCCGGAGGCATTGAGCGTTGCATCCACGCTGGCTGGGGCCTGGCGTTCAGCCGCGCCGCCCGGGGCCGACGGTCGCAGACGCACCCTGGAGTGGGCATCGCTATGTTGCGTGGTACCGGCCGTACCGGTCGGCATCCCCATTACCTGATCCGCCACGGCCTCGGCTTCGCGCTCGCTGGCATCTGCGCGTGCGCCGACCTTGAGGCGGGATTTGCCTTGGCAGCGCGGGCAGCCGCCGCCGCAAGCGCAAGCAGATGACCCCGACGCCGGGCTGGACCTCGCTTGTGCCGGGGACGGAGCGTGATCGCCAGTGCTCGACTGACGTCGTCGGGCCTGAATGAGGCTGGCTGGGTTCTTCATCACGGCGCCTGTCTAGAAGCACGATCTGCCGGTGTCGGTATCCCGCCAGATGTGTGCGGCGAAGAAGGCATAGGCATCCGGATTGTCCATGCGGCCCGCCGTGGTCTGGCCGGCCGGTGCCGCTGTGTTGCCCGTGGGGTACTGCGCGCTGCCACGGTTTGGCGGGTGCGCTCCGGCCACGCCGATGCCGACATCGTGGGCACCTTCGTGGATGAGGATGATGGCGCGGCAGGTCGGCGACAGCTCCCAGAACGGCCGGCACACATGGACCAGGTCGTCGGCCTCGATCCAGAACGCCTGTTCGCCTTCGCAGATGTTCTGGCTGTTGCAGATGTAGTTGGACACCACCAGGGTGCCGAGAATCTGCCGGTAGTTGTCTTCGATGGTGGCGCGTTGGGCGGCACTGGGTGCGATGAAATGGCGACCGAGGGCGGTCTCGTAGGTGGTGCCGGCGACCGGGGCGGCGCCCAGGGCACGGCGGGCGGCACCGACGAATTCGCGGGCGCGCTGGCGGGCGGTTTCCAAGCGCTCGTTGGCGTCGGTGATTCCGGTGATTCGCTCGCTGCAGTCGCGATAAGCAGGAGTGGCCGGCGGTTCGGCAAGGACTTCGGCCTGGTCGGCGACCGGTGCCTGGTCACCGTCGCGGGCCTGGCGGGGGCCGGCGGGGCGTTTTTCCTCACTGCATTTTGGGCAACTGCCGCCACAGGCGCAGTTCGAGCGCGCGAAGCGGCGTGAGCGCGCAGCGGGCGGTGCGAGGCTCGCCAGGGGTGGTGGTGGGCCTTTTCGCCCGCGCAGCGCGGCCTCTTCCTGCAAGGTACTGAACATGTCGATTGCCCTCCTTCGCGGACAGGCGGTGGGACGGTGCTTCGCTCAGGGGCACTTGGTCGAATCGCAAGGGTTGGTGTCCCAGTTGGGGTTGCCGGTCTTCTTGCGGTGGCAGCACAGGTCGGACAGTACGGAGCTGTCGTAGCTCACCGTGACGGTGGTGACACCTATCCGGGTGTGGTAGTTGAGGTCGCGCATCGAGGTGCCGTTGCCGACATGCACGCACGCGTGCGACCCGGTATTGAGCAAGCCTTCGTGGATCGCCTGGATGCCCTTGAAGAAAATCGCGTAATTCATGGTGCCGGCCCCGCTCTTCGAATAGCGGGCGCCCTTGCCGGTCTTCGCCACCGGATCGGTGAGGTTGCCGAGGCGGACGCTCTCCGAGTCGGTGTAGCCCAGGCCCTCCAGACGCTTGACCTTGGCATTCTTGACACGGTCGGTGAGACCGATGCCGAGCATGGTGGAGCCGCCGACGATGGACAGCTTCACATCCGGCAGGACCTTGCTCGACTTGCTGCTGTACTTGGCCACCAGGTTGCCACTGGGCATTCGCGGTTCCGGTTGCCCGGCTGCCTTGGCGTCGGCCTTGTGGCCGGTGTCCACCACCGCCTTGTCGAAGTGGATGCTGATGCTCTCGATCCAGGGCTGCTTCTTCGAATCGGTGAGGGTTTCGTTCGCCGCGTCGAAGGCGATGGTGTCCGGTCCCTTGCTGCGGTAGCGGGACAGGCTTCGCGCAGCGCCGGAGGAGGGTGCGCCACGTTGCTGGATGACATGGGTGAGCTCATGGGCGATCAGGTGCTGTCCGGACCAGGTATCGGGGGTGTACCGGCCTGCGCCAAAGACGATATCGCGGCCCACCGCGTAGGCATCGGCCCCCACCTCGTGGGCCGAACGCTCGGCCTGGCTTCCCCGGTGTACCCGGACATCCGCAAAGGGATGGCCGAAGCGCTGCTCCATATTGGCACGCAATCCCGGCTCAAGTGCCTGGCCCGGGCTGGCGAGGGTCTGCTCGACGCTTTCTGGCGCGGTCTGCGTCTCGCCTCCGGATGTGCCGCCATGACGCTGGATCTGCATGGGTGCTGCGCCAACGCCATTTGATGCTGTGTGTGCCATAACGGTGGCCGCGACCCGGTCAGCCTCCTGTTCGTGACTGTCCCCGGGTTCGCTGATGGTGAGCTTTCCAGCGCCACTGCAGCGCGGGCAACCACCGCCACAGGCACAGGACGAGCCTGACGGCTGCCGTGCAACGACTGGCTGCGGCGCGGCAGCGGCGACGGCTGCCGGCACGCGCTGAGGCCGGAGATTTTCGTGCTGGGTCCTGTACATGGCCGGAGTCACTTGGGTTTGCGTGGCGCAGGTTTCTTCGCCGAGGTGCTCTTGGCCGTGGCCTTCTTCACGACGGCCGTGCGGGAGGTGGTTTCCTTGGCTGCCAGCGTACGGCCCTTGTCGGTGGGGGTATTGGCGAGCAGTGCCTTGGCTCGCTCGCGCAAGCGGCTGGCTGCCGTGCGGTCGCCGAGTACTTCGATCAATCGAGCGTTGCTGGCTTCGACGATGCCTTCGACGTCGATGATGTCGCTCTTGGCCAGTTGCTTGCGTGTCGCATCGTCCAGTTCGAGTTTGTCCAGCGGGGTACGCACGGTTGGCCGCGGCGGTTGTTCCGGTTCCGGCTTGGGTTCGGGCGAAGGCGTGGTCGGGCGGGTACCGAAAATCACGGTGCCTTCGCTGATCACCGACCTGGGCACCACCTGCACGGGCACCGCGAGGGTGCTCTGCAGTCGGGCGCCGGGATCGAAGCGCAGCTCGCTGCTGTCGCGCAGCACTTCCCTGCCGGCGGCATCGGCGACGCGGGCGACCAGCTTGCCTTCTTTGGCCAGCCTGGCGGTCTGTGTCGAGTCGAAGGTGGCGCTGAAATAGCCGTTGGCGTCGGTTACGCCCACGGTTTCCGTCGCCGTGCCGCTGCTGCGCAACAGTTCGACCCGGTAGCCGGCCAGGCCCTGGCCGCGATCGTTGACCAGTCGCCCGCTGTAGCTGGAGCCGCCTTCTGGCTGCTCGACCTCTTTGAACGCCAGGGTTTCCGCCCCCGTGGCCAGCAGGCGACTGGCGAGTGCGCCGTTTTGTGCCCGGGCCTCCAGGGTCTGGCTGGTTGGGTTGTCGGCGCCATGCTTGGCGCGCATCCGCGCCGCTTCGAACTGGTAGGCCTTTGCGGTCGCTACCTGGGTGGTGTTGATGTGTTGCAGGGCGCTGGCGGTGCTCTGCTGTGACAGGCTGGAAGCTTCGGCCGAGGTAAAGGCGTCCGAAGAAACCGTGCCTCCCAACTGACCCGCATCGGCGGCCAGCACCGTAACGAGGAACTGCCAGACGGCCGAGGGCTGGGAGAACAGCTT
Source organism: Pseudomonas sp. DY-1 (assembly GCF_003626975.1). NCBI lineage: Bacteria > Pseudomonadati > Pseudomonadota > Gammaproteobacteria > Pseudomonadales > Pseudomonadaceae > Pseudomonas > Pseudomonas sp. DY-1. The sequence continues at coordinate 5,764,043 of NZ_CP032616.1, forward strand.
GCGGCACACGTCTATGTCGAGCACCTGGTTTGGCTGGTCAAGGGTGGGCAACGACGTGGTACCGGCCGGTGGCAGGGCAACGATGCAATGGTCCGCCTGGTTCATGGTGGTGAGGTTCATGCGAATGCCAATGCTCAGCAGGGACAGCGTCCTTGTGGCGTCTTCGCGCAGGCGTGACGAGGTGGCCCGCACGGTATCGGCCATCAACAGGGCGTTGGCGAAGAAGGGATTGCCCCGGTACACGGCCGACGTATTGGAGGCATAGCCCAGATCATCCACCGACAGCAGCATCTGCGAGGTGATGGAGCGGTTGGGCAGCCCCAGACGAATGTAGTTGTCGTCGAACAGCGTTTCGCCACCAGGCAGCGATTGTTCGGCGGCGACGGCGAAACGCCGCTTGCCGGCACCGGTGGGCTCGAAGGCCATGTAGGCCCCCAGGACCCGCGCCAGCAGGCGATGAATGCCGCCCAGGTTGAGAATCAACACAGCACCCACGGCCGTATCGAGGAAGCCGAACAGGCCGGTGAACTCACTGTTGAAATGGTTGTTGGCCACCGAGACCGGGCCGAAGGCGAAGGCGGTCAGGGCGCGTCCGGCCGGTTGGTCGACGCGGTTGTCATGCACCCGCAGAGCGGGTTTGGCGCCGCTGGAGGTGGACAGCTCGCGGGTCAAGGAACCGGCGAAACGCACATAGATCCCGCCCCGGATTCCGGCCTTGCGGGCGCGCTCGTAGTCTTCGGTACTGGCGCCGTTGACGTTCAGGGCATTGCCCGTGATGTCGAGATTGTCGCCGTAGCCGACAAACACCCCGCAGACCGGGTCGGCGGCGCGCGGGCCGTTGTCGTGGATCTGGTTGTCACTGATCCGCACGCCTTCCGCCACCGCCAGGGAGATGCCGCCGCGGCCAATGCCCTGGGCATCCGCCAGCATTGCCTCGGTGAACGGGTTGCGCAGGTTGTGGTGCAGGCGGTTGCCGAGAATCGCCAGTTCGCGCACGGGGTCGGTGCCGCGCAGCAGCGGCGTCAGCGCGAGATTGAGCAGAGCGGCGTCGAGGTAGGCGAGCAAGGCGGCTTTCGGGTCGTTGGTCGGGATGGGGCGGTCCGAACCCTTGAGATTGGCTCCCCGGCGCGCTGCGAAACCAATGCCTGAAAGGCCCATCATCGAGATGTCGTTGCCTTCGATGCTCAGTTCATGGAGGAAGCCGCGTGCGCTGCCGGAGGTGCGGGCAGCGAGGGTCACCACAGTGAGCGGGCGGCCGTTGTCGCGGGCTTCGGCAATGCGCAGTACCTGGTATCGCGGCGACACGTCCAGGCCATAGCGGCCGGGTGCGGTCTTGATGCTGGCCATGCCTTGCTCGTCGCTACGGTCGCTGGCGAGGGTGGCAGACTCCAGATAAAGGTCGACATCGGCCAGGGGCTTGCCCTGTTCGTCCTGAACCAGGGCGAGGAAGGGGCCGTCGCTGGTGACATTGACGCTGGGCGCCGGGGCGGGTTCGGTTGGCTCGCCGGGGGTGGAGGACTCGTCGGGGTCGAGGTCACCGCCCAGGGTGATGCCGTTGCCGCCACCGCCGACGATCCGGTTTTCCAGGATGCGCACTCGCTCGGAGCCGGCGCGTACATGGATGCCGCCAAGGGCGCGATAGGGCTGAACCGGCAGCAGTTGCACCGGCAGGAAGGTCCACACGGCGAAGGCGTACTGCAGCACCAGTAGCGGGTACAGGTAGAGGATCTCCGGCTTGGCGCACGGGTCGGCCGGGTCGCGGTTCGGATCGTCGTCAGGCTCTTGCGGGTCTTCAGGCGTTCGTTCGGTAAAGGGCAGCAGCACCAGGGTGTTACGTTCCACCAGCACGTCATCGGCGGCCAGGGACAAAGTTGCGCGGCCATCGGCGGTGTCCAGCAGGTGCAGGCGGTTGTCGGCGATCACCAGGCCACTGGCATTGCCGGCGCGAATGGCGTTGTGTCGTGCGATCACCCGGTTGCCGTGTACACGTACGTCCCGGCAGCCGTCTTCGCGACTGCCATCGATGCGCAGGGCGATACCGTCGTAGGTCACCAGGTCGAGGTCGCAGATCTCCACGCCTATGCAGTCGATCAGATGCAGCAGTGGTTGGCTGCGGGTTTCCAGGCGCGGCAGGACAAGGGTGCGCCAGCGGCAACCATGGATCTTCACGTTGCGCCGGCCTTCCAGCCGCAGGTTGGTGTGGTGCACGCCGGGGAGCAGGCAGAGTTCTCCGCCGGCCGCTGGTAGGTGGATTGCCGCTTCTTCGAGCGAATTGAAGTCACCAAAACTTCTGACACCATCGCCCACCAGGAAGGTGCAGCAGATCTTCTGGTTGGTCAGAGGGCGGAAGCGCTTGCGACAGTCTTCGATGCTGCCGGAAATTTCGGTATTGCGACGACCGGTCCAGTTGATCTCCGCCAGGGGCACGCGGTGATAGACGATGCCGACGGGCGCGGCGTGATCGAGCAGCACCGGCGGATTGCCGAGTTCGCCCGCGCGCACGTTGAAGGTCCAGTAGTCACCCGGTCGGTAGTGGCCGGCGGTACCGAACGCCAGGCGAATGCCGTCGCGGAGCTCTTTCGGGTTGGCGACTTCCGGGTAGTCCTGGATTTCCCCCAGACCGTTCCACAGGCGGAAGAACACCGGCGCGGTGGTGCCTGGCAGGGTGCCGAAGGCGGCCGGGGCTTCGAGTTCCAGGTCGTGGTCGGTGTTCAGGCGCGCCATGCTGCCGTAGACCACAACCCAGGTGCCTGCCAGCTCGTCGTACTGCAGTGCCTCCAGGTAGAACTCGGTCAGGCCCGAGTTGACGATGGCCGCGCGGCCGGCATCGATGATCACCCGGTCAGGATCGCTACTGGCATCGAAGCGGCCACGCCCGGCGAGTCCGCCGTTCCATTGGCTCCACTTGAAGCGCACCGGAACCCCCTCCGGGGCATCGGCGATTTCGATGCGATACAGGCAATGCTCGAAGCCGGTGTAGCCGCCACCGCCGACCACCGGACACTCACCCACCAGGTTGAGCACAGGTGCCAGGGTGGCACTCAACCGCCCTTTGCTGGCGGGAGAATCGCGCAGGCGGGCAAGGATGCTGCTGCAGTCTTCCCCCTGGGCCAGGCGCAGCAAGCGCAGGCGGAAGTTGACGAAGGCGCGCTCGGAGGTGTCCGGCCCACCCAGCGCGGGCTCGAGCAGCCGCTGCGGATACTGGAACGCGTGCAGGGCCTCTTCCGAGACTTCGAGGATCACCGCATCGCGGATGCCGTCGGTGATCTGGCCGGTCGTTGGCATGGGCGTGGCCAGGGGCGGGCCGATGTAGGTGGCTTGGCGAGTCACCAGCGCCAGAGGATCTGGTGCGAGCCCCGGCAAGCGCGTGAGGATGCCGTCGACCCAGGCACGGCCGGGGTGCAGGCGCAGATGCACCGTGCCGTCCGTTACCGCCGCGGCTTCCACGCGGAATCCCTCAGGTTCGCTGGCGGGAACCGCACAGACGCCGGCACCGAGGATGTCGCGTCCGGCCTGGCCATTCCACGCCAGTTCCAGCAGCTCGCCTTCGGTGAAGTCGGCGTCCAGGCTCACGCGGCCTTGCTGGTGCAGCACGCCGCTGAGGTTTCGCAGCACGCCCTGGGCCGGCGGATTTACGCCGTTTTCGTGCTGGTGGGGGTCGAAGTTCAGTACCGAGAAATCGCCTTGCATGGCTCCCCCTTCGTCAGGTGACGGGTACAACCAGCGGCCTCACGCCTACCGGCATGAATTCACGCAGCCGCACGTGCAGGTTGGTCCATTTGTGTGTCTCCAGCAGGAAGCCGAAGGCACCCATCGCATCGTCGTCCGGCCCGAGTTCGCGCACGCGCCGGTCGGTTTCCCGCTGGAGCTGCGCGTAGCCCGGGTCGTTGAAGCGTTCCGAGGTGAAGTACACCCGCGCATCCGGCGCGTGTACGCAGAAATGGTTGGCTGGCAAACGGTCGGCGGCGCTGCTGAAAGCGCTCCACTTGATGCAGCCGTGCTGGTTGTCCAGTACTTCGAAGCGCTGACTGAAGATGCCGCCCAGGCCACCCACTGCGGTGACACGCACCGGGCCGAAACAGGTCAGGCCCTGGAAGTCGAGGGCGGCGCCCCATGCATTGGTCGGGTCGGTGGCGGCCGCGATGGCAAATTGGCCTGTGGGGGCGTCGTCGAAGCCAAGTCCGGCGTCTACCACGCTGTCCTGGATATCCAGTCGGTAGCGCGAGTCGATGGCGATCGAGCCGACGATGGAGCGCTGGATCAGGATGTCCGGCGTGGGCGTGAAGGCATCCTGGTCGGCTGCATCAAAACCGTAGCCATCCTCCAGGCGCAGTGCCGGTTGCATGGGCGCGCGCTGACCGTTGCGCAGGCTATGTCCGCCAGGCGCCAGGGTGCAGCCGACCAATTCCAGGCGTGCCACCGCGGCGCGGTCGATCAGGGCCTGGCCGATGGGGAAGGGGGCCGCCGGGTCGGCGGCCAGGTAAAGCCCTTCCAGGCGAACCTGGGGGGTGAACGGCGTTGCGTTGGCGGCGTCCAGCACCCGCAGTGACAAAGGCTGCGCCAGGAGCAGGAGTGGCCGATGGCCGCCGGCCGCACGGACGGTCAACGAGTGAGCCAGGCGCAGTGAGTGGGTGCCATCGACGGCCGTGCCGGTCATGGCGGCAAGGTCGAGAGGATGCACAAGGCTGTCGTGGATCTCGACGATCACCGGTCCTGTTGCGCTCTCCAGGCCATCCAGGGCTTGCTGCAGGCTGATGCCTCCGGATACCTCGCCGACGCGGCGTACTTCCGCATCCGCCGGTATGACCGGGACCTGCCGCGACAGCGGGTGCGCGCCCACCGGACCCGCGGCGCCGTAGGTGTAGCTGGCCTGCAATTGCGAGACCAGTGCGCCGTTGTCCGTCGTCACCAGCAGGTCGGCCTGAGCGGCGGTTGCCACCCCGACCAGCACCCGGCCGATGTCCGGGTCTATGACGATCTCGCCGATGGCGGTGGGGCGTCGCAAACCCTCTTCCCAGGCGCAGAGGTTGTCGCCACGGAACCGCCAGCGCCATTCGGTCTGGGGTGGCGGCGGTACCAGTAGCGGTTCCAGGGCGCGGGGCAGGAACAGGTGCAGGCCGGCATCTCCCAGGTCGAAACCGCTCGGGGGTGTCGTTGCCGGATCGTAGTAGTCCACCCGTACGTAGGCGTCGGCATGGCTGGCCAGTCGTGCATCGAGCATCGGGCCGGGTACGGCGTCGGCTTCGGTCAGGGGTGCAACTACACCGCCTGAGGTGGCTGCCCGGAGGAAACCGGGGCGGCTGGTGTTGAACAGGTGTACCGGGATGTCCAGCGGGTGCAGGTCGAAGCGCAGGACAAAGCGTGCCACTCCGGCCGGCTGGACTCCCAGGTTGATGCGGCCCTTGGCCAGAGGGCGGACACGGGGAAGCCGGTAGGCCGACAGGCGCCAGAGGAAGATCGCCAGGTTCGGCAGGTTGATGTGGCGCTGGTCGTCCACCGCGGGCTTCAGGTCGGCGCTGTAGGCGAAGGGATCGAAGGGCGTGCCGAGCAGCGCCAGGGTAGCCGGCTCACGGATCGGTGCGGTGCCGCCGCGGGGTACCTCGAAACGGGTGAGCGTTGCGGTGCCGTAAGGGGGCTGGCCGCCGGCGTCGGGGCGCTGGTGGTTGAGGTGCTGGGTCCAGCCGAGGTTTTCGCGCAACTCGACGCCACGGCAGGCCCAGCCAGTGAGGTTGACCGCAAGACGCTCGATGGCGCCCAGGGTGCCCTTGCGCCGGCGCAGCGCGATGGTGTCGGCGACGTCGGCACGCAACGTACGTGGATCGCCCTTGAGGTGCGTGGTGCCCAGCAGGTCGGCCAGGTAGGGGATGACCCAGTCGTCGCAGGTGTCGATGAACAGGTCTTCATAAAGCTGGGCGATGTTCTGGTGCAGCGCGTCAAAGGGGCCTTCGATGGCGCGAAGGTAGGCGCGCAACTGATTGGCCGGCGTGACCTCGGCATCGCGAGTGCGATAGATATCCGGCAGGCGCTCGAACAGGGGGACTCGGTTCATGGGCATTCCCCCGCGGCGGGTTCGGCGATCGGGGTCAGGGTCAGGTGCGCCGGCGCCAGTTGCAGCAGTTCATGGGGGCTGCAAGAGAGCACCTGGGCCTGGGGCCGGGGAGCAGAGGGCAAGGCGGCGTTGCTGTCGTTGCCGGGGGCGAGCAGGCCCAGGGCGCTGACCCGGCACCAGAGCACCCCCGTTACATTCTGCGCCCGGCCTTCGATGCGGCTGGCGTATTCGGGCTCGCCCAGTTGTCGCGCCTGGAGGCCGAACAGGCCGCTGCGCTCGTCGGCGACCACCCCGGTCAGGCCCAGGGAAGCGCGCAGGGCGTTCTCCACATCCTCCTGGCGATAACGCGGATCGCGGGCGTAGCTGAGGTCGACGAATACATGGCGCAGACGGGCCTGTTGCACCACCAGCGGAAAACGATCCGGCCCCCTGCAGCGCTGCGCATGGGCCAGGGTGGCCTGTATCGCGGTGAACTCGGCCTCGCGCCCTGCGGCCAGCAGCACCCGCAGGATTACCGCCGGTACACCCTCATGCAGGTCCCAGGCTGCGGCTGCGCGGACCACGCCGGGAAGGGCCAGGGTTTCGCTCTCGTAGTCACGGATGCTGACCAGCCTTCCCAGGCTCTGCACCTTGCCAGGTGCCGCCTCGCGCGCCTTGTAGCCCGGTTCAGGGTCGGCGCCACCGGAGACGATGCCGGCCAGGGAAACCTTGTCGAATCCTGCCGGTCGCTCGCCTGCGGTCGGCGTGGCGCCCGGCTTGATCGGCCCGCGTGCGCCGACGCCGCTGCGAAAGCGCGCCACCACGTTCTTCAGACCGGAGGGCAGCCGGGCGCCGGACTCACCATCGCCGAACTGTACAAAGCTGCGGCCCTCGGCGTCTTCGCGGACGATGTAGATCGGCTCCGCCGCCGCGCGACCATGGAAGCTGTCCACCCGGTTCCACAGACGCCCTTCGACCCAGATTTCCAGCTCCGGGGTGTGGGGTGGCACCGCCCCGGCGGAAAGGAAGTAGGTGAGTGGCGCCTTGGGCAACGGGAAGGTCTGCCATGGTTGGCGATGGTCGCCGTTACCCAGCACGGCCTCGTGTTCTGCCTTGCCCTGGGAGGCATCGACAAGGTTGCCATGGACCGTTACCCGTGGTTCGGCTTCATCGAAGTCGGCGCGGGTGAAGGGCGTGGGTGGACGGTCGAAGTTCAGCAACCAGGGGCGCGCCACATCCGGTGTCGGCGTGGGGAAGCTGGCGGGGCTGCTGGTACAGGTCAGCTCGACGCTGCGTCCATCGGGATGGCTGAGGTACAGCCTGCGTCCGGCCAGCGCCCGTGCGTGGTTGGCGGTGCCGTAGAAGAACAGGGCGCCGGTGCCGTTGGCATAGCCGCTGGAGGCGGGCGTGGAAACCGGCTTGAGGGCGAGGGCCGGGCTGGTGACTTCGCGGATCAGGAAGTCGCGGATATCGCTCCAGGGCGAGCCACTCATGGCATGGCGAATCAGTGGCTGGTCCAGAGTCAGCAGGCTGCTGGGGCCGATGAGATTGCCGAAGCCGAGGGTGGCTGAACGCACCGCCAGCACTTTGCGCACCAGCGACAGCGGTACCTGGCCGGTGACGCCGCTTTTTGCCACGCGCACCTGCACCACGAGATGCATGCCAGGGCGCAGGTCGCTGACTTCGGCATCCAGCGCAAGGAGGTTGGCCGGAAGTGCGATGGATGCACTGGTGTTGGTGCAATCGTGGGGGTAGAGGTGGCGTTGGAAGCCTGTATCGGATTCAAGGGCGCCGACGATTTCGCTGCCGCTCTTGCGGCTGGTGATGGTCTTGGCCGGCGCATTGTGGCCGAAGTGACGGAAGCTGCGGCCGATCCGGAAGGCCGCCACCGGCTGGCTCCGGCTGTGTTGCAACGGAGCGTCGATTTCCACGATCACCCGGCCGAGCAGGCGGGTGACGGTCTTGACCTTGACCTGTTGCGGCGCCTGCTGCGTGGTGAGGGTTGAGCCGCTGGAGGTCCAGCCCGGCTCCGGCGGCATCAGCAGCAATGAATCGCCGGGTTTGAGCTCGAAGGCGACGAGGCTGGCGCTATCGCTGGCATTGCCGACACTGTGCAGCTCGAAACGGGTGGCGCCGGCGGCAAGGCTGGCGGCATAGGAGCGTGGGCGGTAGAGGTTGAAACGGCCCAGGTGCGGCCAGGCGAGCAGTTCGACGTCGGTCTGGAAGTCCGCTGGCGTGGCCAGGCCCTGCAATTCGGCCTTGACCGGGAATCCCGCACGCAAGGTCAGGGGCCGTTCACCGCGTACCTCGAAAGCCAGCGTGGCGCGACCGCCGATTCCCGGTGCCAGGCGATAGCCGGTCAGGCGTACCAGTTCGGCGATGCTTTCACGCCAGGCCGCGGTACGCAGGTAGGCCTCATTGGCGTAGTGCTCCTGGTAGAAGCTGAGGATGTCACCGAGGATCGCCGCACCCTGGAGCAGGGCAATGCCGGGGTCGTCAGCTTCGCGATGAGTCCAGGCGGCCAGCTCCGGCGCGGCGTCCAGGGAGCGGGTCATGGCTTCCAGGAAGTCGGCGTAGCGCCCGATGCGGTAAGCGATACGCGGCAGGCCCGGCCGATTGTCGGCGTGTCGGGGGAACACGAAGGGATCAGTGATCAGCGGATTGCAGGGCATCAGCGTCTCCCTCCCTGGATCTCGAAGCGGATCAGCCCGCGTTCGAGGTGGTCCGGGTCATTGGCCAGCAACAGGGTTTCGTCGAAGCCGATCTCCAGTACCGGCGCTCCGGGCAGACCGGGCAGTGGTGCGGAGAAGCGCTTCATGCTCAGGCTGACCAGGTGGCGGATGCCGGCGATGCGCTGCAGGCGGCCTTCGATCATGCTGCGGTGCAGGGACTGCCCGAAGGTCCATTGGTCCGGGTGGAAGAATCCGGGACGGCCGTCGGCGGTCCAGCCGTCGGAGAACTCCTGCTCCAGCTCGTAGCGCAGGTCTTCGCGCCAGTAGGCATCGCCGGCGCAGACCACCACGCGGATATCCAGCGGCACATAGCGCGGAGGCCGCAGTTCGATGTCCTCGCCTATCAGGCGCACCGCTTCCAAGTGGTCAGCCACGCGTGAGCGCAGTTCATTCCACAGAGTCTCCGAGCGCTCGTCGCCCAGAGCGGTGAAACCGGCGGGGTCCATGGCGATGCGCACGGTACGCCAGCTCCCGGTCCAGGCGTAGCGCGCCACGGCACGAGACACACCGGAAACTTCCTCGGCGCGCCTGACGTAATCGGCAAGGGTTACTGCCCGCAACTGGCGTGCGCGGAAAGCCTCCGGGGCGTTGCGGCGGATTCGTTCGACCGGTTCCGGATCGCGTCCGTCGCCGACGTCGAAGGGATTGGTGGCCGCCACTAGCGCCCCATTCAGGGCACCGGTGAGGGGCTGCAGGTTGACCAGCTGATCGGCACCGATGTTGCCGGGGTGACCGCCGCCGACCTGGTACTCGGCATGCACCACCGCACCGGCTGGCAACAATCGGCCGTTGGCTCCATTACCGAAGCGCAGCTGGCTGCGCCGGTGCTCGTCGGTCTCGACCATGAAATGGTCGCCGTTCTCCGCCGAGTCGTCGCTGTGCACCAGGCTCTCTACCTCGTCCCAGTCTTCCCGGGCGCCGCCCGGGCTTTCCACCTGCAGCCAGAGCGTCGAACGGGCCGGTTCCTCTCCCGTTGGCGCGCCACCCCGGGGCGGCGGCAGGTAGGCCAGCGGGCCGTCGTCCGGCAGTTCGGCCAGCACCCAGTCACGGCCGTCGCCATGGCGGTCGAGACGCTGGTAGTGGCGATGACGCAGGCCGGGGATATCGCTGGGCAACAGGCTACCGGGTTCGCGGAATTGCACCCGCAGTGGCTGCCCTTCGTATACCGGCAGCAGGTTGCCACGGAACACCGAGATGTCCTCCACTGCGACGGGCGGAGGGCCGGGGCAGAACGTGGTGAAAGCGAAGTCGTGGCGCAGGGCATCTTCCTCGCGCCAGCTCACCCTCAGCATCCAGGTGCCAGTCAGCGGATCGAAGCGGCTTTCGGCGGCGCCGCCATCGAGGTCGTTGCCCGGCAGCAGGCGCAGCAGTTGCCGTTTCGCGGGGTTGCGTCCGGGTACCTGGCCGGTCAGCGGGTTCAACCGTTCCTCGATCAGCAACTCACGCCAGCGGCCCTGGCGCACCAGATCACGCAGGGCCTCGACCTCGGCCTGGGAAGCCAGGGGCGGCTCGGGCACCAGGTCGGCGGCGGTGCTGCCGGCGGCGAGAGCAGGTTGGGCGTTGCCCCAGGTGTAGAGGCGCAGACGGTTCAGGCGTGGGTCCAGGTACTGGCGACGCGACGGCTCCAGGCGGCGCTGGCGGCTGGCGAAGAACACCGCGTCGGCGTTGGGTGGAGCATCGCCGGTCCAGGTCACCAGCTCCTGGTCGTCCAGGCTGAAGGGGGACTGGCCGGCGACCACTTCCAGGGCCAGCCAGGTACTGGCCTGGTTACCTTCGTGGAGGTGGTAATCCATAAGGCGTGCATGGCGGGCCAGGGTCACGCGCTTGCGGCTGGTAGCCAGGTAGGCCTCGGCCATCACCCGGTCCTGGAAGTCGCTGAGTTCGTCGGCGGCGGCGGCGAACAGGCCGATCAGCACCTGATCCAGGTCGGCTTCGCTGGTGCTGGCCCAGCCCGGTACACGCTCGGCCATGGCGACCATCAGGGTATGGCGGAAGGAGTCGTAGTCCTTGGCCAGATAGTCAATCGCCGGATTGGGTGCCGGCGGCCGCCCGCCCTGTGGCGGGGCGCAGTCGTTGGTGAAGCAGCCAGGACGAAAGCGGAAGCCGATGGCACTGAAGAACGGGTCGATCAATGCGGCGTCCCAGACCAGCTCCAGTCGGTACGTGGAGTAATCGCCCACGGGCGCTATGCGCAGGGACAGGCGCGTGGCATCGAGCGGTGTTACGGCGATGACCTGCACCTGGCCGCTGGCATTGCCGGCCACCACCCGACTACCGCCGCGAACGCGGAATACCTGGCGGGCGCGTGCCGGATCGCCGCCGATGTCGGCGACGATCGCGGCCAGGTGCAGGCCGTTGAAGAAGTGCAGCTCCAGGTCCGCGTGGCCAGGGGCGGGACCTGGCGGGAGGCTCACCAGCGCCAGTTTCAGACCGTCGAGACCGTGGCTCTGCAACTGGTCGGCGCGCTCGTCGACCAGGTCGGGGAACTTGATAGCGGCCATGCTGGGCTATCCCTAGCGCGAGCTGCGCTGGAACTTGATGACGCGCGAGTCCGGGCTGCCCGCGGGTCGGTACTTGAGGGTCACTTCCAGAGTGGCGGCGGCGTCATCCCAGATCACGTCGACCATTTCCACCGTCAGCCGGTGTCCCAGCCAGCGGGTCAGGCCGTTGGTGATACGCGCCTTGACCACCCCGCGAAGTGCCTCGGAGGAAGGTTCGAATACCAGCTTGCGCACGCCGCCGCCGAATTCCGGCAGGAACAGGCGCTCGGCCGGGCTGGTCAGCAGCAATTGCAGCAGCTCGTCATGCACATGGGCGTCGTCGTTCGCCGGGGCGACGCTGCGGCCGTCGTCTCCGATGCGGAAGGGGAAGGCCAGGTGCCGTCCATTGGAAAGTGCCATGCTCATATCCCTTTGGCTTTCTGTTGGGTCTGCACCACCAGGGCGGTGCCCTGGGGCGCCTGCGCGGCATTGAGGCAGAGGCCGACGCTGTTCTGCAGCAGCACCGGCACATTGCGGATCGAGGTCTGGGTCGCCGCGCTCACCCAGCGAATCGAGACACAGGGTGAATAGGCGCCGGGCGTGAAGGGACAGCCGATGATGGGATGGATGTCGGTCTGCAACAGCATGGGCGCGCCATCCACCAGCGCCTCGGTGTTGCTGGTGATCAACTGGGCCGTTCCACCGTGGGGGCACATCACTGTGCTGCTGGTGGTGAGGATCGGGATCATGTCGGCGGCACCCCGAAACTCATGGCGCCATTGACCAGGCTGACTCCGGCCAGGCCGACCTTGATCAGGCCGTTGTTCAGCGAAATGGTCTCGTTGCTCAGGCGGATCTCGCAGGCGCCGCAGGTGATGATGATTTCGCTGGCGGTGAGCGTGATGGTCTTGGCGATCATCTCGTCGCCATGGCTGATGCGGACCTCGTTGGCCTCGTCATCCAGTACCACCTTGTGGCCCTGCTCGGAGACGATGACGCGCACACCGGCGCCCTTGGGCTCGGGGCGTTGGCCCTGGGCCCACCAGGCGCCCGACCAGATGGGGTTGTCCAGGTTGCCTGCCTCGAACTCGATCCAGACGCCCGAGCCCACCTTTGGCAGCAGCACCATGCCGTGGCCGTCTCCGGCGAATGGCGCGGCCGGCAAGGCCCAGCCGCACGGGTGTTCGCCGAGCACGCCGGGCACCGTGGCGCGGATGCGGCATTGGTCGTTGGGGTCGTCGATGTCGGTGACGGTACCTCGGTACTTGCCGAAGTAGCGCCTGACCGCGTGCTCGACCAGCCGTTCGACCGTGTGTTCCAGGAGTTGGTCCATTCAGAAGATCCCCACGCTTGCCGAAATCGAAAGTTGCAGACCGCCGCCAAGGGCCTCGGCCACCGCCGCGCCGGACACTTCGGAAACCGAATCGGCCTTGGCTTCGATTTCCTGGGTGTAGAGCGACGGCGTGATGCGGTGGACCACCTTGGTGAGCAGGTAGTCGCCGCTGTAGGGCGTCGCGCCGGCGTCGAGGCGCACCTTGCGATAGGGGCTCAGCACTGCGCCGTAGCAGCCCGGTATCACCTGGCTGGAAAGATGGAAGACGTAGCCGTTGCGCCGTGCCCGTGCGGTGGCGGCGGCAGTCGGGTCCTCGCTCGTGGCTTCGGCCGGGGGCAGCAGTCGCCGGGGGGTAAGGTCCACGGGCAGCGCCGGCAGGCTGCGCATCAGGCCGAGGTCGGCGGCGCTGGTCTCGAAGTGGGTCACGCCCTGGTCATCCACCCGTAACACCTGGGCAATGGTGCGCTCACCACCTTCTGGGGCCTGGGTGACGCTGGCGTTGGCCAGGTTGCGGCCGTTGCCGATCATGACCAGTGGCGGCAGGTCCGCCGCGTCGGTCGGGTCGGCGAGGAAGCAGCCGATGCTGGCACCGCGTGTGTCGCCGGGCAGGACATAGGCGTGGCGATCGTTGGCCGTCGCCAATTCGCGCAGGAACTGCAGCACGGTACCGCGTCGGGTCGTGGTTTCGGGCGTTGCCTCGGTGCTGTCAATGCGCGTATCGGCAAGCTGGGTGAAGCGGCCGAACAGCTCTTGGGCAATGTCACTGGCACTGCGATGTTCGAATGGCGGTTCGGTTTCCTCGTCGCGGTTGAGGAAGGCGCTGTCGTCCCGCACCACCAGCGTTGCGGTACTGCGGCCCGGTTGCGAATCGAGCGCGGCATCGATGCTCGTCAGTGGCCCGTCGATCAGGGGCGCGAAGCGTCCATTGCCGATGTCCAGTTCGACCCGCACGCGGGAGAAGGGCTCGCTGGTTTCTCCCGGCCAGTGCAGCCAGGCGCCGTTGGCGTCCAGGCATAGGACCATGCGCAGACGGGCTTCCCAGAACGCGTCCATCTCCTGGGTGACCTCGATCTCCTCGATCCGGCGCAATTGGTCTTCGTCGGCGGCGGTGTCGCCAAACCAGACGCGGAAGCGTTGCTCGGCCATGCTCAGCTCCTGGGCACCTGCAGGGTGTCGCCGGGGTTCTCTACCAGGCTGCGGCTGTCCAGGGCGCTGTTGGCATCGGCCACGTGCCAGAACTGCGTGGCATCGCCGCCGCCAGCGTGGGCCAGCAGGTCGAGGCGATCACCGGCCTCGACCATCCGGGGCTCACCGCCGACGGGTGTCAGTCGGCGCAGTTTGAGGGCGAGTACTTTCTCGCCGGTTGATGTGCTGATTTCCACCGTGGCGACGCGGGCGTAGCGGGAGTTGGGCAGGAACATGACGGGCTCCTTCGATACCGCGACCAGGGGGCGGCAGGCACTAGATGGGGATCAGCTCGACGATCTGTTCAGCGGTGTTGGCCAGGTTGGCGATGGCCTGGGCTTCCTTGGCAAGGGTCGAGTACTCCAGGGCGCCCTTGGCCAGCACGTCGTCCGAGCAGTCGTCGACGGCGATGACGCTGAGGGTGATATCCACCTCGGCACGGGTCGGGTTGAGCAGCGCGTCGTACTCCAGTTCGGTGATGCCCATGGAGTCGATGGTCACCGGAAGCACGCGGGTCAGGCCCCAGATGAACAGGATGCGCGGATACTTCTCGCGCGGAATCGGCTGGGCCGGGGCGTCGTCGCCACCACCGCCGAGGGCATCGCCGATGGCGTCCAGGGCGGCGCCGATCAGGCCGGCCAGCTTGGCGCTGGGCAATACCATCTTCTCCAGTGCCGCCAGTTGTGGACCGATGCCGAACAGTTCCGCCAGTACCTTGCCTTCATCGAGCATGTTGGCGGCGCTGAAGTGCGCCTTGAAGGTGATCTTCTCGAAGGTCTTCTCCCCGGCCTGGGCGGTTTCGCGCTGGGTAGCGCCGGTGGGGCGCGGTGGAATCTCCAGGGTGCGGGTGAGGGACTCGGGATTGAACTGGAAGATCACCACATTGGGGATTGGGCCGATCAGGTCGGTGCCGTATTCGATCAGTGCGCCGCGAAGAAGGCTCATGGACGCTCTCCAGTGAGGCTCTGGGCTATCTGTCTGGCGATGCCGGTAGCCAGGTCACTCGCTTGGGCCGTGGCGCTGCTGGCGAGGTGTCCGGCATCCAGCTGCCGATGATTGCCGGTGTGCAGATGGCGCCCGGCCAGGGCTTCGGCCAGGGCCGGGCCCAGCGCGTGGGCAGCCGCTTCGGCAATCTCCGGCGGGATGCCGCGCAGGTCGAGTTCGAGGGACTCTATTCGCAGCTGTCTGCTCATGGCGCTCTCCGGAGACCTAGCGACGGGTTCGGTGGGTGGCGGCCAGGGCGGCATAAGGGCCGAACTGGTCGAGGCTGTTGGCGCGGTCCAGCTTGTCGTACTCGCGCTGCAGCGCACGTACGACGGCGGGCATGTCCAGACGCCTGGGCGCCCCCTCGGCGGCGCTTTGCAGGCAGGCGTTGAACACCACGCCGCGAATGTGGCCGCCGGCCAGGGCGAAGCGCTGGGCGAGGAAGTCGAAGTCCAGGCTGCTGGCGTCGACGCTCGCTGGAATGACGCTGCGCCAGATGCGCAAGCGTTCTTCGACGCCGGGGAGGGGGAACTCGATCACGATGCGAAGGCGGCGAAGGAAGGCTTCGTCCAGGTCCTTGCGCCGGTTGGTGGCGAGTATCGCCAGACCCTTGAAGCGTTCCATGCGCTCCAGCAGGTAGCTGATCTCCAGGTTGGCGTAGCGGTCATGGGCGTCCTTGACCTCGGTGCGCTTGCCGAACAGTGCATCGGCCTCGTCGAAGAACAGGATCAGGTCGGCCGAGTCAGCGGCATCGAACAGCCGGCGCAGGTTTTTCTCGGTCTCGCCGATGTACTTGTTGACCACCTGGGACAGGTCGATGCGATACAGCGGCAAGCTCAATTCGGCGGCAATGGCTTCGGCTGCCATGGTCTTGCCGGTGCCCGGTGGTCCGGCGAAAAGGGCGCTGAGGCCTCCTTCGTTCCAGGCGCGTGCGGTACCCCAGTCGAAATGCACACGGGTCAGGTTGTGCATGGCCGTGACCAGTTCATCGACCTGCGCCGCCTGGGCGGCCGGGAGCATCAGTTCGTCCCGGCTGAAGCGCGGCACGACCGGCTGGGCCAGAGCGCCGAGGTCGAGGTCGGCCCGTGCGGCGGTGAAGAGCTCGCTGGCGCTGGGGAGGCGGCCAAGGCTGGCAAGTTCGCCGGCGACCCGCTCGATGGCGGTGCGCTCGTAGCGGAAGCGCCGCGCGAGCTCGGGCAGCAACGGCGCCAACCCGGTATCCGGAAACAGTCCACGCCAGTAGTCCAGCCGCTGCCCATAGTCCGCTGGCGGCACCTCCAGCGCCGGTAGCGTTTCACCGAGGCCGTGCAGGGCACTGCGCTCATGGGCACCGATGAATACCAGCAGTGGCAGGCCGGGCAGCGGCGGCGGTTCAAGGCCACCATCGTGGGCCGTCGGGTCGACCAGCAGTTTCGCCGGCAGATACAGCGCACTTCCGCGCAGCCACGCGCAGCTCATTGCCGAGGCCAGGTGCTCGCGGGGCAGGCAGGTGCTGGGGTGAAGGGTTTCAACACCCGCCAGGGCCGTGCAGGCGGCGGCGGTTTCCGCCAGCGGTGCTCCGGCGGCGCCAAGTAGCGGCAGTAACTGCACGCCGCGGTTGGCGGTGAGCGCGGCGCGGACGCGGGCGGCAGCTGGCTCCATGGCTGCCGCCAGAGGCACGGCGGCTACCGGTTGCAGTGACGCCGGTGGGGCACTGGCGGGGAACAGCAGTTCGCGGGCCACCAGCGCCGGCACGAACAGGGGACTGTTCCAGTCATGGGGTTGTGCCGTGGCCATCAGGCCATGGCGCAGCAACGGGTGCGATGGGTCGAAGCAGCGCAACAGCTCATCCGGCTCGTCCCACAGACGTTGAGCCAGGGCGAGATTGGGGCTGGTGCGCGAGAGGTCATTGAGGCAGCTGGCGATCACCGGGCCGGCGGCGCTATCGACGCCCGGGAGCAGGGCGAGGGCGAGCACGAAGCGCTCCACCGGGGCCAGTTCCAGTTGCTGTGCAACCCAGCCGAAGGAGCCGCGCGGCGGGGCGGTTTCATCCGCTGGGGCCAGCGTGGCGATGCGCTCGTCGAGGTACCGAGCGGTGACGTCCTCGGCGAAGAACCTGCGCTTGTCGTGCTCGTAGCGCAACAGGTCGAGGGCTGCCAGCGCGGCGTCCACCGGGGCCGGCAGAACACCTTCGGCAGCACCCTGCTGGGCGCGCTCGCGCCACAGCCAGCAGACTTCCCGGCGCAGGCGCAGAGTGACCTGGGACAGCCAGTGGCGGGCCTGGATGTCCGTGCCATGGACGCCAGGAAGGAAGGCCACCGGCTCGGCCAGTGTCCGGGCGGCGAAAGGATTGTTCATGGCACCACCACCCTGGGGCTGGCCTTGGCCTGCTGGTTGTTCACCCGCAGGATCACCCGGTAGCTACCAGAAGCGACCGCAGCCGCCGCGCCGGGAATCACCAGGCTCTGTTGGTCGGTCGCCGTGGCGGCGGCGTCGAACAGGTGCACGGTCACGCCGTCGCTCTCGCGGTAGAAGAGGACCATCAGGTCATCGCTGTCGGTACCCAGCAGCGTGCCCTGCAGGTGCAGGTCGCCGGCCACCAGTGCGGCGCTGTCCAGTGTTGGCAACAGGCGTGCCGCGAGCAGGTTGCTGGAACGGGTGCGGGCCGGTGACAGGCGCCGGCGTACGATCAGCGGCATTTCCCCCGCCGACAGGGTGGTACCCGAGGCGATGGGCGTGCCCGGGCTGCCTTCGGCGCTCACCAGCAGCCGCTGCGGTTCGCGTTCAAGCACGTTGAGCTGGACGTCGCCCAGCAGCACTTCGAGATTGCTCGGGTTGAGGTCTTCACCGTACAGGGTGAGGGTGGCGCCGGCTTCGAAGCGCGCGGGTTCGACCCGGTCCAGGCGTGCGCCCAGGGATGGCATCACGGCCACTTGTACGCCTTCGAGTCCGATCAGCGTCTCGGGCGTGGTGCTGTAGTCCACGCCCACCAGGAGGGCCGCGCGCGGCAGACTGGCGGGCACGATCATCACCGGCCGCACCTGGAACGCGACGGAAAGGCGGTAGCGTTCTTCGGCACCTTGCATGGTCTTGGCCAGCAGGTCGGCACCGGATTCGTCGAAGCTCAACTTGAGTGGTTCCGGGTTGTGTTCCAGTGCCTGGCGAACGTCCAGCGCTACAAGCGAATCAAGGGGCAGGAACGCGAGTTCGTGCAGGGCCGCCATACCGCGTCCGAGCAGGTCATGGGCAGCGGCGGTATCGCTGCTTTCACCAATGTCGAACGCAGTGAGCAGGAACTTCAGCACCAACCACAGCGGCGGTGGTTCGCCATCGCGCAGGGAAAGGTTGCGCAGCTGTGGGTCGAAGGCGGTTTCGTAGAGGAAGAGATTGAGCTTCTCGTTGGAATCGTTTTTCGCCGCGTCTTCGGGCTTGCCGATGGACACGTCGAATCCGCGCCGGATCAGGTGATCCTGCAGCAGGCGCGTGACGGCGCCGATGGCTTTGCCGGAGTCCGCGAGGGCCATGGTCAGAGTCTCCGCAGGGCGCGGCGCGACAGGCCACTTCGGCCGGGGGCGGTGGGTGTGGCCGATGGCTGGTTACGCACAGGCTGCGTGGCAGGGCGCGCCACGGTCTGCGGGGCTGGTGCCTCGACTCGCAAGTGAATCGCGCCGATAGAAATTTCCACGGACTCTTCCATGGAGCGTCCGGGCGCCTCGGGCTGGATTTCTGGTATCGCCGGTTCGGCTGCGGAGATGGGGGCGCCAAAGGCGCTGGACGAGGGGACTATCGTGGCGGCATTGGCCACCGGCGCGGGCATGGAGCCCGGCTGGGCCCGTGTGGTGGCGTGTTCCGGATGCGGGGGCGAAGGTTGGCCCTCCGATTTCTGCGGCGGCCGGGCACCGTGTCGGGAAGGCTGCTCCAGGGGCGCGGCCAATTGCGGATCGGCCGCTATCCAGCGCAGGGCGGCCTGCACCGGGTCATTGACAGAAGACGGGCGCCCCTGATGTTCGTGCTCTTCGATGTTCTGTGGCAGGGGCGATTCGGGCGTGTGCTGGCGCAGTGCAAGGTCGTGAAGCTGCGCCGTGTTGCCCGGCCGGGGTGTTTCATCCGGTCGACCAGGCTCACGGGCAAGGTCTACCCGCATGGGCTGTGACGCCGGGGCCTCGGGGGTGGGTACCCGTGTGTCCGGGATCGCTGTGCGCAAAGCCTGCGAGGTGAAGGGCCGGGAGACCGGTGTGCTCGGCGCAGCCGGCACCGTCGCGTCTGCACCCAGCTCCAGAGGTGCTTCGAAAGTGGGTGTGCCCGCCGGGGAGAACAGGCCGCTGGCGCGCATCAGGGCGGCGAAGTAATCGCTCATCTCGAAGCCTCGATCAGGGCCAGGTACTGGGCACGGCGCGCCGGGGTCAGCGCCAGGACCTGGGCTTCGCTCCAGCCGTAACGGGAAGCGAGGTCATGCACGTCGCGCAGCAGGGCCCGTTGGCGTGCGTTGAGACGGGCCAGGGCGGCGTCATCGAGGTCGATGGGCACTTCGCTGTCCGCACCGCATGCCGGGCAGTTGCAACCCACGGCCAGGGCCACCAGCGGGTCTGCCTCGGCAATGGCCGCGGATAGTTGCGCTTCGTCCTCAGGGCGCACCTGTCCTGCCAGCAACAGGCTGTCGAGCATCAGCCGTCGCGCCACGTCCGGCGTGCCGGGTCGCGCTTGTCGCCAGTTGCGCAGGTCTTCGCCTGTGGGACGACGCAAGGTGACCTGGCTGTCCGGGCCCAGGCTCACCTGGATCGGCCCTTCGGCCTCGGCAGTGCCCAGCAATGGCGCCAGCTGGAGTTCGAACTCGAACACCTCGTTGCAGGCCGGGCACCGGGCGCTGAAGGGCAGGCTATGCACGCCGTCGGTGGCGGCCACCAGGCGCAGCAGCGCGGCGCTGCGCCGGCTAACCGGCTGCGCCCACCAGAACCCGATGTCGGTTCCACTGGCGCACTGGGTCAGCAGCGCTGTGACCAGACCTGGACGGTCGCGGTCGGCGAAATCGAGGTCCAGGTCCGCGAGTTCGCCGAAGGGCCGCATCGAGATGCGCGAGGGGAGTTGATGCATGGCTCAGGTCACCCCGCCAGGACAGGTTCCGTAGGTTCGGAGACCTCAGGATCACGCTCCCAACCTTCGTTCTCCAGCTTCAGGGTCTGGATCGCGATGGCGTTGGCGTTGGCGTCGAGGTCAGGCAGCGCCTGGAACTCCGAAACCCAGCAGCGATAGATCTTGTAGGCCAACACTACCTGCCCGGCTTCGTTGTAGACCTCCAGGATCAGGTCCTTGCGAAAGTCCTTCAGGCTGACCTCTGCGCCGAGCCCGGTGCCGACGTGCCAGACCTTGTTGGCCCATGCCTCGAACTCCAGGTCATGGGTGACGCCGCGCTCCAGGGTGATGGCTTCGTACTTGGTTCGCCCCGGGGATTTGCGCGAGGTGGACGGGTCACCGCCTTCACGGTGCTCGACCACTTCGGTGGTGCGCTTGAGCGCACCGACCTTGCTGACGCCCGCGACGTATCGGCCATCCCATTTGATGCGGAATTTGAAGTTCTTGTAGGGATCGAAACGATGGGTGTTGACGGCGAACTGGGCCATGATCCGACTCCCTTTATTGCAGATCGCCGGCGATCTGCTGGATGGTGAGGACGACGAACTCCGCCGGTTTCAGAGGGGCGAAGCCGACCTGGATGTTGACGATGCCGAGGTTGCGGTCGGCCTGGGTGGTGGTTTCCTTGTCGCATTTGACGAAGAAGGCTTCCTGGGGCGTCTTGCCCTGGAAGGCGCCCTGACGGAACAGACCGTTCATGAAGGCGCCCAGGTTCAGGCGGATCTGCGCCCACAGCGGCTCGTCGTTCGGTTCGAAGACTACCCACTGGGTACCGCGATAAAGGCTTTCTTCGAGGAACAGGGCGAGGCGGCGAATGGGGATGTACTTGTATTCGTCCGCCTGGGCGTCGGCGCCCTTCATGGTGCGTGCTCCCCAGGAAACCCGTCCGTAGGCGGGGAAGCTGCGCAGCACATTGACCCCGAGCGGGTTGATCTGGCCGTTCTCCAGGTCGTTGACCGGCAGGGCCAGGTCGAGCACGCCATTGAGTACGGCATCGGTGCCGGCGGGAGCTTTCCAGACGCCACGGGTGGCATCGGTACGCGCATAGACTCCGGCCAGGGTGCCGGAGGGGGCCATCGCTCGTGGCCGCAGGCCGTCCAGTGGGTCGACAAGGCGCACGGCGGGGAAGTAGGTGGCGGCGTTGCGCGACTGCGAAGCGGCGTTGGTCCAGGTGCCGATGTTGGCCAGCGTGCGATTGGACGGTGCGTCGACGATGTAGAAGGCGCGCCGCGCTTCGCACAGGGCGGTGGCCGCAGGTATTACCCCGGCCTCCTGGCCAGCTGTCATGTCGAAGGTTTCCGGGATGGCCAGGATGTTGAAGAGGTCCACGTCCAACAGGGCATAGATCCCGGTCTTGGCCGACTCGTTGCCCACAAGCTCGAGTGCTCCGCCGCGAGCGCCATCGGTCCCGGTTGCGGCGGGCGCGAGGTTGCTGACCACGGCCGGACGATGCTCGGCGGCGCCGGTGAACTCACGGCCGAGGTTGGCGAGCCCCAGGTGGAGGGTCGCGGTAAGGCCTCCGAAGGCACCTCCCGCAATGGTCACACTGGAGGATTCGCCGGCGGTCAGGGACTCCAGGCTCAGGTGGTCGTTGCCGGTTTCGCCGTCTGCGCCGGTCTCGGACGCCTGGAGCTCGGCGGCCAGGCCAGCGGCAACGATGGCGTCATTGGTGGAAGTCACCAGGTCGCCGATGTTGGCCCAGGGTGCATCTTGCAGGGTCAGCAGGAAGGGAGTGGTGCCATTGAGCGTTCCGCCGATGGTGGAATTCGCCGGATCGAGAGGGAAGGTGGTGAGTTCGGCGCTGACCGCGCGACCGGCTTCGGCGAAGGTCAGGCCGCCCGTACGGGCGACGCGGATCAGTGCGGACGCGTTGTTGATTACCGAAATGGCGTATTGCGCGGAGTTGGAGTCGAGACTGAGGTTGCGATGGGTCTCTACCGGCACCAGGGTGGCGCCGTCCGCCTGCAACTGCGAGACCACCAGATTGAAGTCGCTGTCCGGGTTGCGCACGCCGGTGTGCACCACGCTGAGCCGCAGGCCGTTGCCCCAGGCACCGGGGCTGGCGGCGCTGACTTCCAGAACAGGGTCGCCGGCGCTGTTCTCCAGTACCCAGGAACTGGTGGCGTGACCGACCGCCACACGCACGATCAAGGCCTGGGTGCCTCCGTTGAGGAAGAATTGGCGGACGCCGTAGGACAGTGGGCTATCGCGGTCGAGGCCGCCATAGCCGCGCTCGAAATCGGCGAAGCTGGTGATAGCCACGGCCTTGTCGGGCACGCCCTTGCGCGTATAGCCGACGAAGGCGGCGATGGAGGTCGCAACACCCGTGATGGTGCGTACCCCGCTGGCCTTTTCGACGATGTAGACACCGGGATAGCTGACTTGGACCATGACGCCGACTCCTTTTGCGCTGTGCAGGGGACCCAGCCAGGGAGGCGCCTGGCGGTGTCCCTGGTGGACTCTTGGGTGACTCGGTTCGACTGCGCGGGGCAGGGGGTGATGCTGCCGTTGGCAGGGCTGCTGGGCAGCGAAGCACGGAAGGGCAAAGGGAGGGGGCCGCTACCTGTTCGAGCGTGCTCGATAATCCAGGCACAAGGCTACCGCCACTCGCCTTCAACAAGTTGGGCGAAAGTTTGTGTGTTGGAACTTGTGTACTAACTTGGGATCACAATTCCATGTGCATTAATTGATGGCAGAGTGCCTTCAATGAGTGCTGTCCAATGACAGGAAGTCAGGATAGTTCGCCGTCTAACGCGCACAATCTCTGCGCGCGTCCAGCTAATACTTTCCGACAAGCGGAGAGGGCGGCGGCATGACCATTAGTCGGCCGGCGGTTTTGTCTTGCGGCAGGAATTTGCGCGTGGAACTAGCGTCATGGTGAGGTTCATTCACGCCAGGGACAGCCATGAGCAAGGACGCACTTCTCCCCGAAATTGCCTGGTATCTCCTGCAGTGCAAATCGCGTCAGGATGAGCGTGCGCGGGAGCATCTGTTACGTCAGGGATTCGACTGCTTCTGCCCGGTCCTCGAGGTGGAAAGTCTCAAGGGTGGCAGGCTGCGGCGGCTCACCCAACCGATGTTTCCCGGTTATCTGTTCGTCCATCTCCGTGCCCAGGACAATTGGGTCGCACTGCGCTGTACGCGAGGAGTGGCAAGGGTCGTGAGCTTTTCAAGCAGCCCTGCGCGGGTGCCTGACAGCATCATCGAACACCTCCGGCAACGCTGCGCCAACGCGGGAGGAATTACGGCCCTGCATGCTGGCGACAGCGTCCAGGTTCGGGTCGGGCCCTACGCGGAGATGGATGCGATATTCCTGGCCATGGATGGGGATCAACGCGTGAGGCTCTTGTTGAACATCCTGAATCGCAAGCAACAAGTCAGTATTCCGATATCCCATCTCGTGGCTTGATAAATACATTTGTATTCATTTTTTTAATGTTGTTGGTCTGGTTCTTTGGGGGTTGTTTAAATATTTATGAGTTTTTTAAAATTTCGATTTAAAAGTTTTTCCGAATGCTGGTGATGTTCGTAACATGTTGTGGGTTCTGGCGGAATTCTCAATTCTTCACAGAACTTGATGGGGTGTTGAGGTTCTGCTTCGGAATCGGTGTGTGAAAGTCCAGCCGAACAAGTCCATTTGGTTCGCTAGCGTTATTCCTGCCGTTGTTCTTCGTCACCGATGTATTGAAACAGAGCCTGGATATCCTGTTCGCCCAATTGCAGGTTGGGCATGGCGACCTGGTTGTATTGGCGGAAGAGTTCGACCGCCAGCGGGTCCTTTTCGGCGAGCATGCGGTCTGGCTCCTTGAGCCAGCGGGCCAGCCATTGAGCGTCGCGCTGGTGAGTCACGCCGAGCCGGTCCGGGCCGACGCTGCGCAAGGCACCCAGTTCGCCGTCCTGCGGGCCGAGGGTGTGACAGGCGCTGCATCGGGTGCGGAACAGTTGCTCGCCGTTGGAGGGTCAAGGAGTTGGATGAGGCCGACAGGAAGGCCGACCAGGGATAGGGCCCGTGCAGGAGTGAATTGATTCGCGAAGTCGTTTGTAGCGGCACTCGACCTGGTCCGAAAGCCGGTGCGCGTGGCGTACCCCAGGGTTAGAAGGCCTGTGGGCTGCTTCGCGAGTGAATTCGCTTACAGGCTTCGCAGCTCCATGCGCTTCAGTGCGCCCCGTCACCTTTGAGCAGGTCGCTTTCGTTCCACTCGGTGTAGACGCAGGCATTCGCCGCGGCCCAGCGCAGCAGCACCGGCGCGCCGGGTTGCAGCGCAGCGGTGGCGCCGGAAAGCTCACAACGCCCCGTTCTGCCTCGCAGGATGGGGCGTTTCGCTTGTGGACCAGCAAGATGCCAGAGCTCAGCTAGCTTTTACTGATCGGGTCCCACAACAGCGGAGCAGGTCATGGCGAAGGGCAAGAAAAAGGCGGCCGCCAACGCGGCGGAGCAGGACAGTCTGGGGCGCAAGGAGTACGACAAGGAGCTCAAGCGCCTGCACGTGGAACTGGTGAAACTCCAGCAATGGGTGGTGGACCAGGGGTTGAAGGTCTGCATCGTCTTCGAAGGGCGCGACGGCGCAGGCAAGGGCGGGACCATCAAGGCCATTACCGAGCGGGTCAGCCCTCGAGTGTTCCGTGTAGTAGCGCTACCGGCACCCACCGAGCGGGAAAAGTCCCAGATGTACATACAGCGCTATCTGGCGCATATGCCGGCGGCCGGTGAAATCGTGATATTCGACCGCAGCTGGTACAACCGCGCCGGTGTCGAGCGAGTCATGGGCTTCTGTTCCGAGGAGCAATCTCACAAGTTCCTCACGGTCACGCCACTGTTCGAGAAGATGATGGTCGAGTCCGGGATCGTCCTGGTCAAATACTGGCTCGAGGTAAGTGCCGAGGAGCAGACCCGCCGGCTCAAGGACCGTATCGACGACGGGCGCAAGATCTGGAAGCTGTCGCCCATGGACCTCAAGTCATACGCTCGCTGGGATGACTACACCCGCGCCCGCGACGAAATGTTCGCTGCCACCGACTCTTCCTGGGCGCCTTGGTACATGGCCAATTCGGAAGACAAGCGTCGCGTGCGACTGAACATCATCAGCCACCTGCTCAAGCAGATTCCCTACAAGGACCTGACCCGCGATCAGAAGGTCGAACTGCCCAAGCGCGGCAAGCTGGGCAAGTACAAGGCGGCGCCTTATCCATTCCGGTTGGTCGACGAGGTGTTCTGATTCCGTCGCCCTGGGCGGCGAAGGCGGTGTCTCATGAGGAGGAGTTGAAGCGCTTTGCCGCGCTGGTCGGCATTTTCGAGAAGCACGCCGGGACCTACGACTTCGACTACCTGATGCTGATGGCCCAGGGGTACCAGGAGTCCCAGCTCAACCAGAATGCTCGCAGCCATCGCGGTGCGGTTGGTGTGATGCAGTTGCTGCCCAGCACCGCAGCCGACCCCAGCGTGGGCATCGCGGAGATCGACAAGGACGTTGACCGCAACATCGAGGCGGGCAGCAAGTACATGCGGCTGCTGGCCGACAAGTACCTGAACGACCCCGAACTGACGCCGGTGAACCGCACCCTGATGGCCTTCGCCGCCGACAACGCCGGGCCGGGAAACCTGCGCAAGTTCCGCCGGCTGGCAGAGAAGTCGGGGTTGGACAAGAACGTCTGGTTCGGCAACGTCGAGCACGCCGCCGCGCGCCTGGTGGGGCGCGAGACGGTGGATTACGTCGGCAATATCTACAAGTACTACGTGGCCTACAAGCTCGCCCGAGACAAGCAGATGGCGAAGGCCCGGAAGTCCTGACTCAGATGGTCACGGCAGTGCCGCTGATGCTCACCATCAGCATGCTGCCGTTCTGTCCGACTACCTCGTAGTCGATATCGATGCCGACCACCGCGTTGGCTCCGAGCTTTTCGGCGCGCTCGGACAATTCCTCGAAGGCGATTTCACGGGCCTTGGCCAGTTCCTTTTCATAGGCGCCGGAGCGGCCGCCGATGATGTCGCGGATGCCGGCGAACAGGTCGCGGAACACGTTGGCGCCGAGAATGGCTTCACCGACCACGATGCCCTTGTATTCGCGGATGGTTCGGCCTTCGAGGGTGGGGGTGGTGGAGAGGATCATGTTGCACTCCTTGGCGGTGGGGATAGAGGGCAATTGTAGGGGCGATTTCGATCGTCAAGGGCTGCGTAGCAGACCTCTGGGCATTGAACGGCAGACCTTCGACCTGCTTGGCGAATGAATGCGCCCCTGCAGTCGAGGTTCTCTGCGGCTTCCTTGCGGGAGCCAAATTGAAATCGCTCCCACACAAAAAAGAACGGGCACCCCTCTCGGGATGCCCGCCCTTGTTCCTTGTGCGACTCAGACCAGGGTCAGGGTCACGTCGATATTGCCGCGAGTGGCGTTGGAGTAAGGGCACACGATGTGCGCCTTGTCCACGATGGCGCGGGCTTCCTCGCGGTCCAGGCCGGGGATGTCGATACGCAACTCCACCTCGATGCCGAAGCCGGTGGGAATGGCGCCGATGCCCACGATGCCTTCGATGGAGGTATCAGCCGGCAGCTTGTGCTTGTCGCGGGCTGCGACGAACTTGAGTGCGCCCAGGAAGCAGGCCGAGTAGCCGGCTGCGAACAACTGCTCGGGGTTGGTGCCTTCGCCGCCGGCGCCGCCCAGCTCACGCGGGGTGGTCAGGCTGACGTCGAGTACGCCGTCGGAGGAGATGGCGCGGCCTTCACGGCCGCCGGTGGCTTCAGCGTAGGCGCGGTAGAGAACGTTTTCGATGCTCATGATGGTTTCCTTTTCAGTCAGGTTTGGATTGCGTGGTGTGCGTGAGTGGTCGGGGTTGTCTGGATCAGCCGTCGTGGTTGATCAGCCATTCCGGGTACTGGGCTCCGCTGCCGTTGCCGCTGCTTTTCTGCTCGCTGCTCCCGGTATCGGCGAAGCTGGCGGAGGAAAGCGCGAGGATGGCGGTGAAGGTGATCAAGGCTTTCATGGTGATTCTCCGATGTAGTTTGTTCGTTAATGTTTTGTGCGTTAAGTAATTCGGTGAGGTTGAAATTACTGCTGAGTTATTTTGCGTGCAAGATATTTTTTAGAGCATTTCGCTCTAGCGCCCACTCAGAAAAGACATAAGCCTCTGGAATGCGCCATGAGTGGAATAGGTGGCGGAGCGGGGCGGGCGTTATGCTGCGCGCCCCGCCCGAGTCGGTGGTCTATATGAATGAGAGTGGGTCTTTCTGGTTTTGTTGTTTTAATAACAAAATATTTTGAATTTAGTAGTGAATTTCCAATCTTATTGGCAGTATTGTAGTTTGTATAAAAACAAATCTACCCGCTACCTGGAGTCGAATCCATGCATCCCCGCGTACTTGAGGTAACCGAACGCCTGGTGGAGCGCAGCCGCGCAACCCGCGAGCGCTACCTGGCGATGATTCACAAGGCGGTCAGCGATGGGCCGCAGCGCGGCAAGCTGCAATGTGCCAACTTCGCCCATGGAGTGGCCGGTTGCGGTAGTGGCGACAAGCAGCGCCTGCGCCTGATGGATTCGGCCAACGTGGCCATCGTCACCGCTTACAACGACATGCTCTCGGCGCACCAACCTTACGAGGTCTACCCGGAAAAAATCCGCCAGGCACTGCGCGACATTGGTTCGGTGGGCCAGGTCGCCGGCGGTGTGCCGGCCATGTGCGACGGCGTCACCCAGGGGGAGCCGGGTATGGAGCTGGGTATCGCCAGCCGCGAAGTGATCGCCATGTCCACCGCGGTGGCGCTGTCGCACAACATGTTCGATGCCGCGCTCTTCCTCGGTATCTGCGACAAGATTGTCCCCGGGTTGATGATGGGCGCCCTGCGCTTCGGCCACCTGCCCTCGATCTTCGTGCCCGCCGGACCCATGCCGTCGGGTCTGTCGAACAAGGAAAAGGCCGAAGTGCGCCAGCGTTACGCCGAAGGCAAGGCCAGCCGCGATGAGCTGTTGGAGTCGGAAATGAAGGCTTACCACAGCCCCGGCACCTGCACCTTCTACGGCACCGCCAACACCAATCAGATGCTCATGGAGATCATGGGCTTGCACTTGCCAGGCGCCTCCTTCGTCAACCCGAATACCCCGCTACGCGAGGCGCTGACCGTGGAGACAGCGCGCCAGGTAACGCGCCTGACGAAGCAGTCCGGGCAGTTCCTGCCGCTCGGCGAACTCGTCGATGAACGCGTGCTGGTCAACTCCATCGTCGCCCTGCACGCCACCGGTGGCTCCACCAACCACACTCTGCACATGCCTGCCATTGCCCAGGCGGCGGGCATCCAGCTCACCTGGCAGGACATGGCGGACCTCTCCGAGGTGGTGCCGACCCTGGCCCACGTCTATCCCAACGGCAAGGCCGACATCAACCACTTCCACGCCGCTGGCGGTGTGGCCTTCCTGGTACGCGAGCTGCTCGATGCCGGCCTGCTCCATGAAGACGTCAACACTGTCATGGGGCGCGGCCTGCGCCAGTACACCCAGGAGCCGTTCCTGGAAGACGGCAAGCTGGTGTGGCGCGAAGGTTCGAGCAAGAGTCTGGACGAATCCATCCTGCGTCCGGTTTCGACGCCCTTCTCGCCGGAGGGTGGTCTGCGTGTGATGGTGGGCAATCTTGGCCGTGGCGTGATGAAGGTGTCCGCCGTGGCACCGGAGCACCAGGTGGTCGAGGCCCCGGTGCGGGTCTTCCACGACCAGCAGGCGCTGGCCGATGCCTTCAAGGCCGGTGAACTGGACCGTGACCTGGTGGCGGTGATGCGCTTCCAGGGCCCGCGCAGCAATGGCATGCCCGAACTGCACAAGATGACCCCCTTCCTCGGTGTGCTGCAGGACCGTGGCTTCAAGGTGGCCCTGGTCACCGACGGGCGCATGTCCGGCGCTTCGGGCAAGATTCCCGCCGCCATCCATGTCTGCCCGGAAGCCTTCGACGGCGGGCCGCTGGCGCGGCTGCGCGACGGCGATAGGGTACGTGTGGACGGCACCACCGGCACCCTGGAGGTTCTGGTGGATGCCGCCGAGTTCGCCGCCCGCGCGCCGGCACCCTGGGACCTCGAAGCGAACGTGGGAACGGGGCGCGAACTCTTTGCCTTCATGCGCGAATCCTTCAGCAGTGCCGAGCAGGGCGCCAGTGCCTTCACCCGCAACCTGGAGAGCCTGAAGTGACGTTGGCGCTGGTCGGAGACATTGGCGGTACCAATGCGCGATTCGCCCTCTGGCGAGACGAGGAACTGGAGTCGGTGCGCGTGCTGGCCACCGCCGACTTTGCAGGGCCGGAACAGGCCATCAGTCACTACCTCGCCGGCCTCGGCCTGGCGCTGGGTAGCCTGGGTGCCGTCTGCCTGGCCGTGGCCGGGCCCGTGAGTGGCGAGCACTTCCGCTTCACCAACAATCACTGGCGCCTGAGCCGCTCGGCTTTCTGCCGCACCTTGCAGGTGGAGGAGTTGCTGCTGATCAACGACTTCTCCGCAATGGCCTTGGGCATGACCCGCCTGCGCGAGCACGAAAAGCTGCAGATCTGTCCCGGCGTCGCCGATCTGGACAGTCCGGCGGTGGTGATCGGCCCTGGCACCGGCCTTGGCGTCGGCACCCTGTTGCCATTGGGCGAAGGGCGCTGGAAGGCGTTGCCGGGGGAGGGCGGACATGTCGACCTGCCGGTGGGCAACCTGCGCGAGGCAACCCTCTGGCAGCAACTGCACGGCCAGCTCGGTCATGTCAGCGCCGAGAACGTGCTCAGCGGCAATGGGTTGCTACAGCTCTATCGCGCGGCCTGTGCCGTGGACGGTCATGCACCGCGCCTGGCTTCGCCTGCGGAAGTGAGTGCGGCGGCGCTGGCGGGCGACCCGCTGGCCGAGGACGTGCTGGACCTGTTCTGCGGCTGGCTTGGGCGAGTGGCCGGCAACAATGTGCTGACCCTTGGCGGCCGTGGCGGTGTGTATATAGTCGGCGGCGTGGTGCCGCGCTTCGCTGCCTTCTTCCAGAAGAGCGGCTTCGCCCGCGCCTTCGCCAGCAAGGGCTGCATGAGCGGTTATTTCGAAGGCATCCCCGTGTGGCTGGTGACAGCTGAATACCCCGGCCTGGAAGGCGCCGGAGTCGCCCTGCAGCAGGCGCTATTCCGTAGGATGGATAGAGCGTAGCGGAACGCCGCCCGACCCATCCTACCGGCACCTCGTATCACCAGTGTTTGATCAGAACAACAAAGGACGGCCACTGTGAGCCAATCCGGAAAATCCATTCTCCTGGTGGATGACGACCAGGAGATTCGCGAACTGCTGGAAACCTACCTGAGCCGCGCCGGCTTCCAGGTGCGCAGCGTGGCCGATGGCGACGGCTTCCGTCGTGCCATGGGTGAAGAGGCGGCGGATCTGGTGATACTCGACGTGATGCTGCCCGACGAAGACGGCTTCAGCCTGTGTCGTTGGGTACGCGCCCATCAGCGCCTCGCGCAGGTGCCGATCATCATGCTCACTGCCAGCTCCGACGAAGCCGACCGCGTGATCGGCCTTGAGCTGGGCGCCGACGACTACCTTGGCAAGCCCTTCAGCCCACGTGAGCTGCTGGCGCGGATCAAGGCCCTGTTGCGTCGCGTCGGTTTCGGTCAGGAGCGAGCGGTGGTCGAGGTGCTGGCCTTCGATGAATGGCGCCTGGATATGATCAGCCATCGCCTGTTTCACCTGGACGGCGAGGAGGTGATCCTTTCCGGTGCCGACTTTGCCCTGCTGAAGCTCTTCCTCGACCACCCGCAGCAGATCCTCGATCGCGACACCATCGCCAACGCCACCCGTGGCCGTGAGGTGATGCCCCTGGAGCGCATCGTCGACATGGCAGTCAGCCGCCTGCGCCAACGCCTGCGCGACACGGGCAAGGCACCACGGCTGATCCGCACCGTGCGCGGCGCGGGTTACCTGCTGGCGGCGCAGGTGACGCCGCACCACCATGCTTAGGCTGATGCCGCGCTCGCTGCTCGGGCGCATGCTGTTTCTCACCCTGCTGGTGGTGCTGCTGGCGCAGGCGTTATCCAGCGTCATCTGGGTCTCGCAGCTGCGCGCCAGCCAGATGGAGGGCCTGCTGACCAGCGCCCGCAGCTTGGCGCAATCCATGGTCGCCAGCGTCAGCTACATCCGCTCGCTGCCCATCGGCTACCGCCCCATGGTGCTGGATCAGTTGCGCTCAATGGGCGGCACGCGCTTCTTCGTGTCCCTCAACGACAAGCCGCTGGAGATGCGCGTGCTGCCGGAAACCCCGCGCAAGCGCGCGGTGCTCGACGAGGTGGAAACGGTGCTGCGTGAACGGCTGGGCAAGCAGGTGGACCTGTCCCTGCACTTCGTCAATCCGGATGATCTGCGCATCTTCAACAGTGGCTTGAAACTCGACGAACTGCCGCGCTCCTGGGCTCACTACGCGCTGACCCTGGAACCGGTGAATCCGCCCATCCTGGTCACCCAGATCCAGATCGGGCCCAGCGAATGGCTGTACCTCGCATCTTTGATGCCCGAGCCGTACGCCACGCTGGAAGACCAGGGCCTGCCCACCCAGCAGCTCTGGTTCATCATCCTCACCAGCTCGTTCCTACTGTTGTTCATCGGCCTGCTGGTTCACTGGCAGAGCCGCCCGCTGAAGCGTCTGGCCAGGGCCGCGCGGGAAATGTCCCTGGGGGCGGAAGTGGAACCCCTGCAGGAAGCCGGTGGCAGCGAAGTGGCCGACGTGAGCCGCGCCTTCAACAGCATGCGCGAACGCATCAGCCGCTACCTCAGCGAACGCAGCCAGTTGTTCAGTGCCATCTCCCACGACCTGCGTACCCCCATCACCCGACTGCGCCTGCGGGTGGAGTTGCTGGAGGACGAGACACTGCAGGCCAAGTTCAGCCGTGACCTGGATGAACTGGAACTGCTGGTGAAGGGCGCGCTGCAGTGCGTGAAGGACACCGACATCCACGAGAACATCGAGCCGGTGGATCTCAATCACCTGCTGCATGGGTTGATCGAGCCCTACCTCGGCTCCGGCCAGGTGACGCTCGAGGGGGAGGCGAGTGCGTCCTATCCCGGCAAGCCCCTGGCCCTGCGTCGCTGCATCGGCAACCTGGTGGACAACGCCTTGAAATACGGTGAGCGCGCGCACCTGCAGATCGAAGACAGCGATGACGCCTTCGTGCTGCATGTCGACGACGAAGGCCCCGGTGTGCCGGAGCAGAAGTTGGAACAGGTGTTCGAGCCGCACTTTCGCCTGGCCGGCCATACGCAGGGCTACGGGCTGGGGCTGGGCATCGCGCGGAATCTGGCGCACAGCCATGGCGGAGAACTGAGCCTGCGCAATCTGCGTGAAGGCGGCTTGCGGGTGACGCTGTGGTTGCCCAGGCAGGCCTGATTTTCTCCCTCTCCCAGAGGGAGTCAGCCCGAGTTTTGTAACCACCCCGTGACCATCCACTATCCCTTTGTTACCCGCGGGCTTGAAGGCCGTGGTTAGACTGCAGGCAAGCGCAAGCACCGACTTGCACAGTCATAAAAACAAGAAGGTATCCCCGTCCATGAATGCCATCTCCCGCCTGGCCGCAGTCGTTTCCCTCGCCTCCCTGTTCCCCCTGTCCGCCCTCGCCGGCGAAGTGGAAGTCCTGCATTGGTGGACGTCCGGTGGCGAGAAGCGTGCCGCCGATACCCTGCAGAAACTCGTCGAAGAGAAAGGCCACACCTGGAAGGATTTCGCCGTTGCCGGTGGTGGTGGCGAGGCTGCCATGACCGTGCTGAAGACCCGCGCCGTCTCCGGCAACCCACCGTCTGCCGCGCAGATCAAGGGGCCGGATATCCAGGAGTGGGGCGAGCTGGGTCTGCTGGCCGAACTGGATGAGGTCTCCAGCGAAGGCAAGTGGGATTCCCTGCTGCCCAAGCAGGTGGCGGACATCATGAAGTACGACGGCCATTACGTGGCCGTGCCGGTCAACGTGCACCGGGTCAACTGGCTGTGGATAAACCCCGAGGTCTTCCAGAAGGCCGGCGCGACGCCGCCCACTACGCTCGACGAATTCTTCGTGGCCGCCGACAAGCTCAAGGCTGCCGGCTTCATCCCGCTCGCCCACGGTGGCCAGCCCTGGCAGGACGGCACGGTGTTCGAGGATCTGGTGTTCAGCATTCTCGGCCCGCAGGGCTACCACAAGGCCTTCGTCCTGCAGGACAAGGCGACCCTCACCAGCGACAAGATGGTGGAAGTCTTCGCCGCCCTGAAGAAGCTGCGCGGCTACGTCGACCCCGACGCCGCCGGTCGTGACTGGAACAGCGCCACCGGCCTGGTCATCAACGGCAAGGCCGGCATGCAGATCATGGGCGACTGGGCCAAGAGCGAGTGGAGCGCCGCCGGCAAGGTGGCGGGCAAGGACTACCAGTGCCTGCCATTCCCCGGCACCCAGGGCAGCTTCGCCTACAACATCGACTCCCTGGCCATGTTCAAGCTCAAGGATGAAGCGAACATCCAGGCGCAGAACGACCTGGCGCGCACGGTGCTCGAGCCGCAGTTCCAGCAGTTCTTCAACCAGAACAAGGGTTCCATCCCTGTTCGCCTCGATCAGGACATGTCGAGCTTCGACGCCTGCGCCCAGCAGTCCATGAAGGACTTCAAGGAAGCGGCGGCGGGCGATGGCTTGCAGCCCAGCCTGGCGCACGGCATGGCCGCCTCCAGCTACGTGCAGGGCGCGGTGTTCGACGTGGTGACCAACTTCTTCAACGACCCCGCCGCCGACCCGAAGAAGGCCGCGCAACAACTGGCCGCCGCGATCGAAGCGGTGCAGTAAGCGCGCACCCGGGCGGGTCTTGCCCCGCCGGATTCCAAGTCTGAATTCAGGCACATGCCCAGGTGTGTGCCTCGGGATCGGTCGCGCCTGAACTACCTGTAGGAGCCAGCTCGCTGGCGATGCGGAGTTGGTCGGCAACCTCAATGCCGGTCGGCTGCCTCTGTTCGCCAGCAAGCTGGCTCCTACGAGGTCCGTGCCACCGCTCTTTCCTTGCGAGGAGTTATCCATGTCTTCAACCGCAGTCTTCGCCAAGGCCTCACCGCTGGACGCGCTGCAACGCTGGCTACCCAGGCTGGTGCTGGCGCCCAGTGTGCTGATCGTGCTGGTCGGGTTCTACGGCTACATCCTCTGGACCTTCCTGCTGTCCTTCACCAACTCGCGCTTCATGCCCAGCTACACGTTCGTCGGGCTGCAGCAGTACGAGCGCCTGCTGGGCAACGACCGCTGGTGGGTAGCGAGCCAGAACCTGCTGGTCTACGGCGGGATGTTCATCGGCATCAGCCTGGTGATCGGCGTGTTCCTGGCGGTACTGCTGGACCAGCGCATCCGCCGCGAGGGCTTCATCCGCACCGTCTACCTCTACCCCATGGCACTGTCGATGATCGTTACGGGCACCGCCTGGAAGTGGTTGCTCAACCCCGGCCTCGGCCTGGACAAGTTGCTGCGCGACTGGGGCTGGGAGGGCTTGCGCCTGGACTGGCTGGTGGACCCTGATCGCGTCGTCTATTGCCTGGTGATCGCTGCCGTGTGGCAGTCCTCGGGCTTCGTCATGGCGCTGTTCCTCGCCGGCCTGCGCGGGGTGGATCAGTCGATCATCCGCGCCGCCCAGGTGGATGGGGCGAGCCTGCCGACCATCTATCTGCGCATCGTCCTGCCGAGCCTGCGTCCGGTGTTCTTCAGCGCGCTGATGATCCTCGCTCACATCGCCATCAAGAGCTTCGACCTGGTGGCGGCGATGACCGCCGGCGGCCCCGGCTATGCGTCCGACCTGCCGGCGATGTTCATGTACGCCCACACCTTCACCCGCGGCCAGATGGGCCTCGGCGCCGCCAGCGCGATGCTCATGCTCGGCGCGGTGCTGGCGATCCTGGTGCCCTACCTGTACTCCGAACTGAGGAACAAGCGCCATGACTAGCCTGGCCGGAAAACCCGCCTTCAGTTTCAGCCGCCTGGCCATCCACGCCACGCTGTTCGTTGCCTGCGCCGTCTACCTGGTGCCGCTGGTGGTGATGCTGCTGACCAGCTTCAAGACGCCGGACGACATCCGCACCGGCAACCTGCTGTCGCTGCCCGACGTGTTCACCCTGGTGGGCTGGGCCAAGGCCTGGGCCAGCGTCGGTGGCTACTTCTGGAACTCGGTGAAGATCACCGTGCCGGCGGTGATCATCTCGACCCTGCTCGGCGCGCTGAACGGCTACGTGCTGTCCATGTGGCGCTTCCGCGGATCGCAGCTGTTCTTCGGGCTGCTGCTGTTCGGCTGCTTCCTGCCGTTCCAGGTGGTGCTGCTGCCGGCGTCGTTCACCCTCGGCCAATTCGGCCTGGCCAACACCACCGGTGGCCTGGTGCTGGTGCATGTGGTCTACGGCCTGGCCTTCACCACGCTGTTCTTCCGCAACTTCTACGTGAGCATCCCGAACGCCCTGGTGAGCGCGGCGCGGCTCGACGGGGCGGGCTTCTTCACCATCTTCGGGCGCATCCTGCTGCCCATGTCGGTGCCGACCATCATGGTCTGCCTGATCTGGCAGTTCACCCAGATCTGGAACGACTTCCTCTTCGGCGTGGTGTTCGCCAGCGGCGACACCCAGCCCATCACCGTGGCCCTGAACAACCTGGTGAACACCAGCACCGGAGCCAAGGAATACAACGTCGACATGGCCGCCGCGATGATCGCCGGCCTGCCCACCCTGCTGGTCTACGTGCTGGCCGGCAAATACTTCCTGCGCGGGCTCACTGCCGGCGCTGTAAAAGGCTAGGAGTCGCACCCATGGCAACCCTCGAACTGCGCAACGTCAACAAGTCCTACGGCAGCGGTCTGGCGGACACCCTGAAGAACATCGAGCTGTCCATCGACTCCGGCGAGTTCCTGATCCTCGTCGGCCCCTCGGGCTGCGGCAAATCCACCTTGATGAACTGCATCGCCGGGCTGGAGAGCATCAGCGGTGGCGCGATCATGGTCGACGGCCAGGACATCAGCGGCATGAGCCCCAAGGATCGG
Source organism: Pseudomonas sp. DY-1 (assembly GCF_003626975.1). Taxonomy (NCBI): domain Bacteria; kingdom Pseudomonadati; phylum Pseudomonadota; class Gammaproteobacteria; order Pseudomonadales; family Pseudomonadaceae; genus Pseudomonas; species Pseudomonas sp. DY-1. The sequence goes on from NZ_CP032616.1 coordinate 5,799,883, forward strand.
GACATCGCCATGGTGTTCCAGTCCTACGCCCTGTACCCGACCATGAACGTGCGCGAGAACATCGCCTTCGGCCTGAAGATCCGCAAGATGCCGGCGGCCGATATCGACGCCGAGGTAGCGCGCGTGGCCAAGCTGCTGCAGATCGAGCACCTGTTGCAGCGCAAGCCGGGTCAGCTCTCCGGTGGCCAGCAACAGCGCGTGGCCATGGGCCGGGCGCTGGCGCGGCGGCCGAAGATCTATCTGTTCGACGAGCCGCTGTCGAACCTCGACGCCAAGCTGCGGGTGGAGATGCGCACCGAGATCAAGCTGATGCACCAGCGGCTCAATACCACCACCGTCTATGTTACCCATGACCAGATCGAGGCCATGACCCTGGGCGACAAGGTAGCGGTGATGAAGGACGGCATCATCCAGCAGTTCGGCACCCCGCAGCAGATCTACAACGACCCGGCCAACCTCTTCGTCGCCGGCTTCATGGGCTCGCCGCCGATGAACTTCATCCCCCTGCGCCTGCAGCGCCGTGACGGCCGCCTGGTGGGCCTGCTGGACAGCGCCGACGGCCACTGCGAGCTGCCCCTGGGCGACGCCGATGGCGATCTGGAAGGGCGTGAACTGATCCTCGGCGTTCGGCCTGAGCAGATCCTGGTCGGCGCCAGCGACCTGCCCGCCATTCGTGCCGAAGTGCAGGTCCTGGAGCCAACCGGCCCGGACACGTTGGCCTTCGTAGAGATCAACCAGACCAAGGTCTGCTGCCGCCTGGCCCCCGATGCCCCGGTGCGCGTGGGCGACACCCTCGACCTGCAGTTCGCGCCCGACAAGGTGCTGCTGTTCGACGCGCAAAGCGGCGAGCGGCTGCGTGCACCGGGAAAGGCGGCATGCCCTGAGCGCGCCAAGGTGGCACGCCTGAAGGGCATGTAGGAGCGAGCTTGCTCGCGAGAGGCTGGCACGGAGCCGGGTTGTTCGCGAGCAAGCTCGCTCCTACCAGCGCACCGCGTAAACGATCCATCGCAACACAACAATAAAAATCTGGAGTGGACATGAGCACGACGATCAAAGGTTTGTGGGTACTGCCCTGCGCGCTTTTCGCGGTTTCCGGTATGGCGCAGGCGGTGGAATTCACCGGCTACATGCGCAGCGGCGCCGGCGGTTCCAGCGAGGGCGGCACACAATCCTGCTTCCAGTTGCCGGGGGCGCAATCGAAGTACCGTCTGGGGAACGAATGCGAGCAGTACATCGAACTGGACCTGCGCCAGGACCTGCTCAAACTCGATGACGGTTCGGTGGTCAGCGTCGAAGGCATGGCGCAGCTCTACAACGAATACGGCCATACGCCCGAGTTCACCGGTGATCATGGCTTCGCGCGGATGAACCAGATGTATGCCGAGTGGAGCAACATGCCGGCGCTGGGCGGCGGCTCCTTCTGGGCGGGGCGCCGCTTCTACAAGCGGAACGACATCCACATCTCCGACTTCTACTACTGGAACCAGAGCGCCACCGGCTTCGGCTTCGACGAAGTGGCCATCGGCGATCTCAGGTACAGCTACGTATTCTCGCGCAAGGACAACTACGACCAGGACCCTTACATCAATCGTCATGATTTCAACGTCGCGGGCTTCCAGACCAACCCCGGCGGCGAAGTGGAGCTGGGTGTCAGCTACCTCTCCAAGCCCGACAGCACGGACGCCCACAGTGGCTGGTCGGTGGCGGCCCAGCACAAGCAGAAGGAATTCCTCGGCGGGGTGAACACCTTCGCCCTGCAATACGGGCGTGGTCCGGGCACTGCGCTGGGTTACACCGGCGATCCGACCCTGGACAACGCCAACCAGAGCTGGCGCGTGGTGGAGTTCTTCGACTGGCAGGTGACCCCGCGCTTCGGTGGCCAGTTCGAGGTGATCTACCAGAAGGACAAGCGCCCGGATGGCGGCGACCAGAACTGGCTGTCCGTCGGCGTGCGTCCGAGCTATGCGATCACCGAGCAGTTCAAGCTGGTCACCGAACTGGGCCGCGACCAGGTTGAAGCCCCGGGCGGCACCCGCAAGCTGACCAAGTTCACGGTCGCGCCCACCTGGTCGCCGGCCGGTCCTGGTTTCTGGGAGCGTCCGGAAATCCGCCTCTACTACACCTATGCCAGTTGGAACGAAGCCGCCCAGCGCGCGGCCAGCGAACTGGCAGCGGGCTCGGCGCTGTCGGATACCGGCGCCTTCGGTGATGCCCTGCACGGTTCCAATTTCGGTGTGCAACTGGAGTACTGGTGGAAATGACCGGGAACGACGATGGCCGCCGGTGAAATCCGCCGTCGCGGGCCGTGCCTGGTGAAGGCGGGAGAGGGTGCTGACCATCCCCTTGCCGGCCTGTTGCGTCCGGCGAATGGGCAACCCTTTCGCTGGACCGAGCACCAGGGGCGCGAGCTGCTGCTCGTTGAGCACCCGCGCTGTTCGGCGGTGTTCAGCCGCCAGGGCGGCCAGTTGCTGCACTTCCAGCCATCCGGCGAACGTCCGTTGCTCTGGTGTGCAGCGCGTTGGCCGCGCATCGGTGCCATTCGTGGCGGCGTGCCGGTCTGCTGGCCGTGGTTCGGTCGTCACCCCATGGAAGGTGGCTGGCCGCACCACGGTTGGGCGAGGCTGTCGGATTGGCGACTTATCCACAAAGAAGCCGATACCGACGGCGTGCGCCTGAACTGGCGTCTCGACCTGCACGACTGGCAGGTGGAGCTGGTGGTCGAGCTGGGCGAGCGTATGAGTCTGCAATTGGTCACCCGTCACCGTGACAGCGAGCCTTGCGTGCTCAGCCACGCGTTGCATGCCTATTGGCGAGTCAGCGATGTGGCGCGGGTCGGGTTGCTGGGGCTGGACGGCGCCGAAGGTCGCGACCTGCTGAGCCGCGAGGCGTGCCGGCAGGAGGGTGAACTACGGGTGATCGACGGCTGCCACACGGTGTTCCAGCGCGGCGGCCGGGTGCGGATTCAGGACGCCGGGTGGCAGCGGCGGTTGTGCATCGAGGGTGGGAGTAATCCTGGCACCGTGGTCTGGCATCCCGGCAGCCGGCCCTTGGCGGAAGTCAGCTGGTCGGAAGGGCTTGGCTTTCTCTCGGTACAGGGAGCGGCCTGTGGTGAGGACAGTGTGGAACTGGCGGCGGGGGAGGAGGCGCGGCTGAGTTTGAAGGCGTGGGTGGGGTGATCGGGGGCGGGCCTGGCCGCTAGAGGTGTAGGGGCGAATTCATTCGTCAAGCAGGCCAAAGGTCTGCCCCCGGCTTCCCTCGGGGCCGCTGCGCGACCCTTGGCGAATGAATTCGCCCCTACAAGGAGGAGTCGGGACGCTTCAATCAATCAGCTCGGCTCCTCATCCGCCGGATAGCGGCTGGCGTTGAGGCTTTCCTTGATCTTGCGCAGGTGTGGCTGAAAGTCGACGCCGCGGCGCAGGGTCATGCCGGTGGCGAGCACGTCCAGCACGGTGAGCTGGATGATGCGCGAGGTCATTGGCATGTAGATGTCGGTGTCTTCCGGCAGGGGAATGTCCAGGCTCAGGGTGCTGGCCTTGGCCAGCGGCGAGTTGGCTGCCGTGAGACCGAGTACCGATGCGCCATTCTGCCGTGCCAGGCGTGCCGCCTCCACCAGCTCGCGGGTGCGGCCGGTGTAGGAAATGATCACGAAGAGGTCGCCGGTATGCGCCACCGACGCCAGCATCCGTTGCATCAACACGTCGGAGTGGGCCGACACCGCGAGGTTGAAGCGGAAGAACTTGTGCTGGGCGTCCAGGGCCACCGAGGCCGAGGCGCCCAGGCCGAAGAAGTGGATCTGCCGGGCCTGGATCATCAGGTCCACCGCGCGGCTGATCAGTTGTGGGTCGAGGCTCTGCAGGGCGCTGTCCAGGGAGGCAATGGCACTGCCGAAGATCTTCCGCGTGTAGGCCTCGGGGCCATCGTCGGCGGACACCGCCTGGCTCACGTAAGCGGCACCGCTGGCCAGGCTCTGGGCCAGTTGCATCTTGAGTTCGGGGTAGCCGTTGACGCCGAAGGAGCGGCAGAAGCGGTTCACCGTCGGTTCGCTGACCTGCGCGGCCTGGGCCAGTGCGGCAATGCTGTAGCGGGTGGCCTGCTGCGGGTCGCGCAGGATGACTTCGGCGACCTTGCGCTCGGCCTTGTTGAGTTCGTCGAGGCGGTTCTGGATCTGCTCCAGCAGGTTGTGCACGCGGTCCATTGGGATTCCTGGGAAGGGGCCTGCAATCGGTGGCCTATCGTACTGAGCGCATCCAGGCTGAGCCACCGCAATCTCGCATGTTGAGAAATGTAGTTTTATTACAACATTTTGTCTTGCTGTAACGCTTAACTGGGTGTATTCATAAGCTTATGTTTGATAGAAGAACAAATATTATGACCTCGCAACCTGTCGAACCCTGCACCCTGGCCCTCTTCGGCGGCCTGGGTGATCTGGCACTGCGCAAACTGTTTCCTGCGCTCTATCAACTGGACCGCGCCGGCCTGCTGCCGGCCGATACGCGCATCCTCGCCCTGGGGCGCGAGAACGGCGAACCCGCCTCGCATATCGCCGCCATTGGCGATCACCTGCGCCGCTACGTGCCGGCTATCGAAGTGGAGGAGGGCGCGGTACAGCGCTTCCTGGCGCGACTCGATTACCTGACCATGGACTTCCTCGACGCCAGCGCCTATCCGGCCCTGGCCGACAAGCTGGGGCCGGTTGCCCGGCTGATCGCCTACTTCGCCACGCCGGCCGCCGTGTACGGCGCCATCTGCGCGGGCCTTGCCGTCACGGGACTGGCCGAGCGCACCCGCGTCGTGCTGGAGAAGCCCATCGGCCACGACCTGGAATCCTCCCGTGCGGTGAATGACGCCGTGGCGGCGCACTTCCCGGAGAACCGCACCTACCGGATCGACCATTACCTGGGCAAGGAGACGGTGCAGAACCTGATTGCCCTGCGTTTTGCCAATAGCCTGTTCGAGACCCAGTGGAACCAGCACCACATCTCCCACGTGGAAATCACCGTGGCCGAGCAAGTGGGCATCGAAGGTCGCTGGGGCTACTTCGACCAGGCCGGCCAACTGCGCGACATGATCCAGAACCACCTGCTGCAACTGCTCTGCCTGATCGCCATGGACCCGCCCAGCGACCTCTCCGCAGACAGCATCCGCGACGAGAAGGTGAAGGTGCTGAAAGCCCTGGCGCCCATCGCCCAGCAGCAGCTTGGCCAGCAAGTGGTACGCGGCCAGTACGTGACCGGCAACATCCTCGGCAAGACGGTGCCCGGCTACCTCGAAGAGGAGAACGCCAACACCCACAGCGACACCGAGACCTTCGTTGCCCTGCGTGCCGAAATCCGCAACTGGCGCTGGTCCGGCGTGCCCTTCTACCTGCGTACCGGCAAGCGCATGCCGCAGAAGCTTTCGCAGATCGTCATACACTTCAAGGAACCGCCGCACTACATCTTCGCCCCCGAGCAGCGGCCGCTGATCAGCAACCGTCTGATCATCCGCCTGCAGCCGGACGAAGGCATTTCCCTGCAGGTGATGACCAAGGACCAGGGCCTGGACAAGGGCATGCAGCTGCGCAGCGACCCGTTGCAGCTGAGTTTCTCCAACACCTACCGCAGCGCGCGGATTCCAGATGCCTACGAGCGGTTGCTGCTGGAAGTGATGAAGGGCAACCAGAACCTCTTCGTGCGCAAGGATGAAATCGAGTACGCCTGGAAGTGGTGCGACCAGCTGATCGCCGGATGGCGCCAGCAGGGCGACGCACCCAAGCCCTACGCGGCGGGAACCTGGGGGCCGGTGGCCTCCATCGCATTGATCACCCGTGATGGCAGGAGCTGGTATGGCGATCTGTAATCTCGACCTGCCGACGCAGGTCACCGGGCTCAGCCTCGGCAGCCCTGAACAACTGGCCGGTGAACTGGCCATCACCGTGGCCAATGCCCTGCGCGTGGCCATCGAATCCCGCAATGCGGCCGTGCTGGTGGTATCCGGTGGACGCAGCCCGGTGGCCTTCTTCGAGCGGCTCTGCGCGCAGACGCTGGACTGGTCGAAGGTGACCGTCAGCCTGGCCGACGAGCGTTTCGTGCCAGTCAGCCACCCCGACAGCAACGAAGGCTTGGTGCGCCGCCATTTGCTGCAGGGCGCGGCCTCCAACGCACGCTTCGTCGGTCTCTACCACAGTTCGCAGAGTCTGGAAGAGTCAGCCCGCCTGGCCGATGCGGCCTTGGCCCGGCTGGGCGCCATCGACGTGCTGGTGCTGGGCATGGGCGAGGACGGCCACACCGCGTCGCTGTTCCCGTCCAGCCCGAATCTGGAGCAGGCGCTGAATGCCGACTGCGCGCAACGCTGCCTGCCGATGCAGGCGCCCAGCGTACCGCGCCAGCGCCTGACCCTGACGCTGCCGTTGCTGACCAGCGCGCACCTGACCCTCCTGGCCGTACAAGGCCAGGCCAAGCTGGCCACCCTGGCCGACGCGCTGGCGGGTGATGACGTGGCGGCCATGCCGATCCGCGCTTTCCTCCGCCGTCCCCTGGAAATCCACTGGTGCCCCTGAGCCCGAAGGACCGCAAATGACCAGTCTCCCTACCAACCGGGCCGCCAGTCGCGAAGCTGTGCCGAGCATGGCCGACAAGGCGGCCCTGATCGATATTCTCTGCGGTGCGGCGCGCATCCTCCCGGTGATCACCATCGAACGCGAGCAGGATGTCCTGCCCCTGGCCGATGCCCTGGCCGCCGGCGGCCTGCGCACCCTGGAAATCACCCTGCGCTCCGAACACGGTCTGTCTGCGATTCGTACCCTGCGCGAACAGCGTCCGGAACTCTGCGTGGGTGCCGGCACTGTGCTGGATGAATGGATGCTGGCCGAAGCCGAGGCCGCCGGCTCGCAGTTCATCGTCACCCCCGGCTGCACCGCCGAGCTACTGCGTGCGGGCGTCTACAGCCCGTTGCCGCTGCTGCCCGGTATCAGCAGTGCGTCGGAAATCATGCTCGGCTACGCCTTGGGTTATCGCCGCTTCAAGCTGTTCCCGGCGGAGATCTGCGGCGGTGTGAAAGCCCTGAAAGCCTTTGGTGGCCCCTTCCCCGGCATCCGCTTCTGCCCCACTGGCGGGGTCAACCCCGACAACCTGCACGACTACATGGCCCTGCCCAATGTGATGTGCGTGGGTGGCACCTGGATGATGGACAAGGACTGGATACGCAACGGCGACTGGCGACGCATCCAGGAAGCCACCGCCCAGGCGCTGGAACTGCTGGGCTGAAACCCACCCAGTCAGCGTTCCTGCTTCACCTGTAGGAGCGAATTCATTCGCGAAAGGGCACCCAGTGCCCTCGGGTAGCCGCTCAGGACAGGCCAGCGGCCTGCTTCGCGAATGAATTCGCTCCTACACGTTTCCACCCCGACACCGTAGTTCCCGGACTTCAATCTCCTGCGAGAACGGATTCCGCCAAACGGTTTGCTGAAACGATTTACCAAATCAAGAAACCGCGTTAAAACCGACTTCCAGTGGTTCCGATCCAGAGGAAAGTGCAATGACCCACAACAACAAGCTCGAAGCCCTGTTCCCCACTGCCGACCAGATTCCCGAGCGCTACCGCCCCGGTGCGCCGATCGAACAGCGCGAGTACCTCGTCAACGGCGAGCTGATCCGTTGGGATGGCCCATTGGCTGCCGTGCGCAGCCCGATCTTCCTGGCCACCGACAAGGGTGATGAGCAGGTGGTGCTGGGCAGCACGCCGCTGCTGGACGCCGACGCCGCGCTGGCAGCCCTGGAGGCCGCCGTGAACGCCTATGACCATGGTCAGGGGCTGTGGCCGACGATGCGCGTGGCCGAGCGAATCCAGCACGTGGAGAAGTTCCTCGCCCGCATGCGTGAGCAGCGCGACGCGGTGGTCAAGTTGCTGATGTGGGAGATCGGCAAGAACCTCAAGGATTCCGAGAAGGAGTTCGATCGCACCTGCGACTACATCGTCGACACCATCGAAGCGCTCAAGGAGCTGGACCGCCGCTCCAGCCGCTTCGAGCTGGAGCAGGGCACCCTCGGCCAGATACGCCGCGTACCGTTGGGCGTGGCCCTGTGCATGGGCCCCTACAACTACCCGCTGAACGAGACCTTCACCACGCTGATCCCGGCACTGATCATGGGCAACACCGTGGTGTTCAAGCCGGCCAAGTTCGGCGTGCTGCTGATCCGTCCGCTGCTGGAGGCCTTCCGCGACAGCTTCCCGGCCGGCGTCATCAACATCATCTACGGCCGTGGCCGGGAAACCGTCAGCGCCATCATGGCCAGTGGCAAGGTGGACGTGTTCGCCTTCATCGGCACCCACTCCGGCGCCGCCGACCTGAAGAAGCTGCACCCGCGCCCGCACCGCCTGCGCGCGGCGCTGGGCCTGGACGCGAAGAATCCCGGCATCGTGTTACCCAAGGTGGACCTGGACAACGCCGTCAGCGAGGCCATCACCGGCGCGCTGTCCTTCAATGGCCAACGCTGCACGGCGCTGAAAATCCTCTTCGTCCACGAGGATGTGCTCGAATCCTTCCTCGACAAGTTCTGCGCCAAGCTGGCCGCGCTCAAGCCGGGCATGCCCTGGGAAGACGGCGTTGCCCTGACCCCGTTGCCTGAACCGGGCAAGGTCGATTACCTCAACACTCTGCTGGCGGATGCCGTGACCAAGGGCGCCAAAGTGGTCAACCCGAGTGGCGGCAGCCACCGGCAGAGCTTTTTCTATCCCGCCGTGCTGAGCCCGGTGAGCCCAGAGATGCGCCTCTACAACGAAGAACAGTTCGGCCCGCTGATCCCGGTGGTGCCGTATCGGGAAGTGGAGGAAGTGATCGACTACGTGCTGCATTCGGACTACGGCCAGCAGCTAAGTCTGTTTGGCAACGACCCCGCCCAGGTTGGCCGGCTGGTGGATGCCTTCGCCAACCAGGTGGGCCGCATCAACATCAACGCCCAGTGCCAGCGGGGCCCGGACACCTTCCCCTTCAACGGGCGGAAGAACTCGGCCGAGGGCACGTTGTCGGTACATGACGCCCTGCGGGTGTTCTCCATCCGTACCCTGGTGGCAACCAAGTTCCAGGCGGACAACAAAGAATTGGTGAGCGAGATCATCCGCAACCGCGAATCGAACTTCCTGACCACGGATTACATTTTCTGAGGCGGATGTGATTGCTGCTTTTTTGTGGGAGCGAATTCATTCGCGACAGGGTGGTTCCCGGTCAGGCCTTCGGCCTGATTCGCGAATGAATTCGCGACTACAAGGTTTGATTCCCCGCCGCAAAAACGGAGACTCCAATGCCCCGCACCATCAGCCGCGACACCCGGCTCTGCATGTCGCTGTCCGGCCGGCCCGGCAACTTCGGCACGCGTTTTCACAACTATCTGTACGAGGCCCTGGATCTGGACTTCGTCTACAAGGCCTTCACCACCACCGACCTGCCGGCGGCCATTGGTGGCATCCGCGCCCTGGGTATTCGTGGTTGCGCCGTTTCCATGCCGTTCAAGGAAGCCTGCATCCCATTGCTGGATGAACTGGACCCTTCTGCCTTGGCCATCGATTCGGTCAACACCATCGTCGCCGACAACGGCTGGCTGAAGGGCTACAACACCGACTACAGCGCCGTGGCCAGCCTGCTGGCGAGCCACGCGGTGCCGAGCGACATTCGCTTCGCCGTGCGTGGCAGCGGTGGCATGGCCAAGGCGGTGGCCAGCGCCTTGCGCGACAGTGGTTTCCGACACGGCACGATAGTCGCCCGCAACCCGGAGGCCGGCCCGGCGCTGTCTGAGGGCTGTGGATATGCATGGCTGGCCGAGCTGGGTGACGAGCATCCGCAGATGCTGGTCAATGTCACTCCCATCGGCATGCAGGGCGGCCCGGAAGCGGACTCCCTGGCCTTCACCCGTGAGCAGGTGGAAGCGGCCGAGTGGGTCTTCGATGTGGTGGCCCTGCCGGTGGAAACTCCGCTGATCCGCCTCGCCCGCGAGCTGGGCAAGCCGGTGATCACCGGTGCGGAAGTCATCGTGCTGCAGGCGGTGGAGCAGTTCGTGCTCTACACCGGCGTACGGCCGGAGGCAGGGTTGATCGAGAAGGCTGCGGAGTTTGCGCGAGGGTGAGGGAAACCTTGTAGGGGCGATTTCAATCGCCAAGCAGGACGGAGGTCTGCCCTTCAAGGCCCCATGGGGACACTGCGTGTCCCTTGGCGAATGAATTCGCCCCTACAGGAACTGCACCACCGGAGGAATCAATCCTCCGGCAGGTTCGCGTAGATCTTTTCCAGCGTGCCGTTGAGCTTGGCGATCTGGGCTTCGGTGAGGCCCTGGAAGCTGTTGGTGAAGATGTGCGCGGTATTGACCTGGATTTCTTCCACCATGTGCCGGCCCTTGTCGGTGATGGTCACCTGGGTGACGCGGCCGTCGTTGCTGCAGGGGGCGGTGTCTACCAGGCCGTCGTCCTTCATGCGGTAGACGATCTTGGTGACGGTGGAGAGTTTGGCGATGGCATGCTCGGACAGCTCCGAGATGCTCGACTGGCCGTTCTCCTTGAGGATGAAGAGGATGCGCCAGCGAGGGACGTCGAGGTCGATCTTCTTCAGGGTCTTCTCCATGGCCATGTTGTAGCGGCCATAGACTCTGGCGATCCAGTAGAAGGGAAACTCCTCCTTCTTGAAATCGTCGCTTGCGGGGTTGTAACGGTTGAGGCGCTTTTTCGGGGTGCTCATGCGAGGGGGGCAAGGTTCGAACTGACAGGGGGAGAGTTATAGGGGGTTGCGCGTGGGCTGTCGACAGCCATCTGCAGCGGGCTTGACCTCGGTCAGCAGGGCGGGCCGCTGCGGAGAGCGGCCAACCCCCGTCAGCCGTGCAGGAAACGGTGGGCCAGGTCGAGCTGGGAGTTGGCCAGCTGGTGCAGTTCCTGGCCGATCTGGGTGCTGCGCTGGGCCTGGCCGGCGCTCTGTCCGGCAAGCCCGGCCGGTCGACGATCGGCCGGGCTGTTTACCTAGCTGGCGAGCATCTCCTGGTGCTTGCTGGCCAGGCCCAGGTAGGCCTCGATCACACGCGGGTCATCGGCCAGTTGGGCGGCCGGGCCCTGCATGGCGATCTGGCCGGTTTCCAGCACATAGGCGTAGTCGGCCACACGCAGCGCGGCGCGGGCGTTCTGCTCCACCAGCAGGATGGAAACCCCCTGCTGACGCAGGGTGGTGATGATGCGGAAGATCTCGCGGGTGATCAGCGGTGCGAGGCCCAGACTGGGTTCGTCGAGCATCAGCAGCTTGGGCTTGGCCATCAGCGCACGACCTACGGCGAGCATCTGCCGCTCGCCGCCGGAGAGGGTGGCGGCCAGTTGGTCGCGGCGTTCCCACAGGCGCGGGAACAGGTCGTAGACCTCCTTCAGCGTGATCGCGTGGTCGCGCTTGCCGCTGCGGTGACGCTGGAAAGCGCCGAGCAGCAGGTTGTCGGCCACCGTCATGCTGCCGAACAGTTCGCGCTTCTCCGGTACCAGGCCGAGGCCGCGCGCGACCATCACTTCCACTTCCGGCACCGCCTCCAGGCTGCCGTCGAAGGCGACCCGGCCGCGGGAGCCGAGCACGCCCATGATGGCGGACAGCAGGGTGGTCTTGCCGGCGCCGTTGGGGCCGATCACGGTGACGATCTGCCCCTGGCCAACCCGCAGGCTGGCGTTGGACAGGGCTTCCACCTTGCCGTAGGCGACGCTCAGGTCGCTGACTTCCAGCACCGGATTGGCGGCGAGGTTTTCCGGCTGCTTCAGGTCTTGAATCGGCATGTTCATCACTCAGCACCTCCGAGATAGGCTTCCAGCACTGCCGGGTCTTTCTGTACGTCAGCTGGCAGGCCGTAGGCGATGCGCTGGCCGAACTCCATCACCACGACCCGGTCCACCAGGCCCATGACGAAGTCCATGTCGTGCTCCACCAGGAGAATCGCCATGCCCTCGCTGCGCAGGCGGCTGAGGAGCACGCCAAGGGCTTCCTTCTCCTTGTGGCGCAGGCCGGCGGCCGGCTCGTCGAGCAGCAGGAGGCAAGGGTTGGCGCAGAGTGCGCGGGCGATCTCCAGGATGCGCTGCTGACCCAGGGCCAGGCTGCCGGCTTCCACGTGCAGGTAGTCGCCCAGGCCGACGCGTTCCAGCTGGCGGCGGGCTTCGCCCAGCAGTTCGGCTTCCTCGGTGCGGTCCAGGCGCAGCGCGGCGGAAAGAACGCCCTTGTTGCCGCGCATGTGGGCGCCGATCGCGACGTTCTCCAGCACGCTCATTTCCGGCAGCAGCTTCACATGCTGGAAGGTGCGGCTCATGCCCATGCGGGCGATCTCGCGGGAGGGGATGCCGTTGATGCGCTGGCCACGGAACAGCACGTCGCCCGAGGTGGGCGTGTCGACGCCGGACAGCTGGTTGAACAGGGTGCTCTTGCCGGCGCCGTTGGGGCCGATCAGCGCGAGGATTTCCCCGGCGCGTACGTCCAGGTTCATCGCGTTGTTGGCCACCAGGCCGCCGAAGCGGCGGGTCACGTCGCGGGCTTCCAGCAGGACTTCGCCCGCGACAGGCAGTTCACGGCGTGGCAGCTCGACGGTGGCTTCCACCGCCTTGAACGACGGGCGCGGTTTCCACGCATCCGGCACCAGGCGCAACAGCAGGGGCCAGAGGCCGCCCGGCGCACGTTGCATGAGCAGGATGATGAGCAGGCCGAAGACGATTACCTCGTAGTTGCCGGAGCTGCCGAACACGTGTGGCAGCAGGTCTTGCAGCCACTGCTTGAGCATGGTCAGCACGCCCGCGCCGAGCAGCGCACCCCAGACGCTGGCCACGCCGCCGATCAGCGCCATGAACAGGTAGTCGATGCCCATGTGCAGGCCGAAGGGCGTGGGGTTCACGAAACGCTGCGTATGGGCGTAGAGCCAGCCCGACAGGGCGGCAAACAGCGCGGAGATGAGGAAGATCACCATCTTCGCGCGGAAGGTGTTCACGCCCATCGACTCGGCCATCAGTTGGCCGCCCTTGAGGGCACGGATGGCGCGGCCTTCGCGGGAGTCCAGGAGGTTCTGGGTGATCAGCATGGCGCAGAGCAGCACGGCCCAGATCAGGTAGTAGATGTCCTCACCCTTGTTCAGCTCCCAACTGAACAGCGAGATCGACGGCAGGCCGCTGACGCCGGTGTGGCCGCCGAGGGATTCCAGGGTGCCGAACAGGTAGTAGAGCGACAGGCCCCAGGCGATGGTGCCGAGTGGCAGGTAGTGCCCGGAGAGCTTGAGGGTCAGCGCGCCTAGCAGCAGGGCCACCGCACCGGTCAGAACAAGGCCCACCAGCAGCGTCAGCCAGGGTGAGGCGCTGGCCCAGGCCAGCCAGCCCGGCAGGTCCTGCACGGTAGTCAGGTAGGCGCTGGTATAGGCGCCAAGGCCAACGAAGGCAGCCTGGCCGAAGCTGGTCATGCCGCCGACGCCGGTGAGCAGAACCAGGCCGAGGACCACCAGCGTGTAGAGGCCGATGTAGTTCAGCAGGGTGACGTAGAAGGGCGGCAGCAGCAGCGGCGCGACGCCGAGCACGGCCACCAGGGCGAGGATCAGGTAGCGCGGTTTCATTCATCGTCCTCCACATGACGGCTGGTGAGGGAGCGCCAGAGCAGGAAGGGGATGATCAGGGTGAAAACGATGATCTCCTTGTAGGTGCTGGCCCAGAACATCGAGAACGCCTCGATCAGGCCGACGCCCAGCGCACCCAGCGCAGCCACCGGGTAGCTCACCAGGCCGCCGATGATGGCGCCGACGAAGCCCTTGAGGCTGATGACGAAGCCCGAGTCGAAATAGAGGGTGGTGATGGGGGCGATGAGGATGCCCGAGAGCGCACCGATGAAGGTGGCCAGCGCGAAGGTGGACTTGCCCGCCAGGTTCGGCGAGATACCCATGAGCCGGGCGCCCAGGCGATTCACCGCCGTGGCGCGCAGGGCCTTGCCGTAGAGGCTGCGCTCGAAGAACAGGAACAGGCCGACGATCAGCGCCAGCGAGACAGCGATCACCCACAGGGTCTGGCTGTTGAAGGTCACCGGACCCAGGGTCAGGCCGGCCTCGGAGAAAGGTGCGGTGCGTGCGCCTTCAGGGCCGAACATCAGCAGGCCGAGGCCGACCATGGCCACATGCACGGCGATGGAAACGATCAGCAGCACCAGCGAGCTGGCCGAGGCGATTGGCTGGAAGACCAGGCGATAGAGCTGCGGGCCCAGCGGTACCACCAGGCACAGGGTGAGCAGGGCCTGGATCGCCATCGGCAGTTCGGCCAGAGGCAGGCTACGCACCAGTCCGACCATGGCCAGCGCATAGGCGAGCTTGGGGATGATTCGTATGGGGAAACGGAAGCCGCGGCTGGCGCGGGTTGCGTCATACAGGTCCATGGCGCAATCCGCCAGGGTCAGGCCGAGCAGCAGCCAGACCAGAGCGGTGGGCTGGCCGGCCTGCAGGCTGGCCATGGCCAGCGCGCCATAGGTAACGAACTCCCCTTGGGGGATCAGCAGGATGCGCGTGACGGTGAAGACCAGCAGGAGCGACAGGGCCAGCAGCGCGTATATGGCGCCGTTGGTGATGCCGTCCTGGCCGAGCAGCAGGGCTATCTGGAGATTCATGGTGGGAACTCTTGTTGCGATTCATAGGGTGGATGACGCTTTCTCGTCCACCGTCGGTGCTCCATCCGAACCCCGAAAGGTGGACATGAGGAGCGATGTCCACCTTACGGAGCGGGAAGGTTCGTGCCGGGCGTAGGGTGGATGACGTTTCTTTCATCCACCGTCGGCGCTCGACCCGCCTCAGTCACTGCCGAGCAGCGTCCAGGTCCCGTTCTTCACCTGGATCAGTTCACGGCCGCGTTCGTCGAAGCCGCTGTGGTCTTCCGGAGTCATGTTGTAGACGCCTTGGGTAGCAGGGAGCTCGTGGCTCGATTCCAGCGCGTCGCGCAGGGCCGCGCGGAACTCCGGGGTACCCGGTGCGGCCTTGGCGGCGGCCTGAGGAATGGCCTTCTGCAGGAGCAGGCCCGCGTCGTAGGTATTGGCACCGAAGGTGGCCGGCTTGCTGCCGTTCAGCTTCTCGTAGGCGGCTACGTACTCGCCGGCGACCTGCTTGGAGGGATGGCTGTCGGGGATCTCGTCCAGCACCAGCATCAGGCTGGCGGCGAGGATGGTGCCTTCGACCTTCTTGCCGCCGAGCTTGAGGAAGTCCGGCAGGGCGGCTCCGTGGGTCTGGTACATCTGGCCGCGATAGCCCTGGTCGAACAGGGTGGTCTGCGGCAGTACCGCGGCGCTGCCAGGCGCCGCGACCAGCACGGCGTCAGGACGGGAAGCCAGCACCTTCAGGCTCTGCCCGGTGACGGACGTGTCCTGGCGCTGGAAGCGCTCGTTAGCCACCAGCTTGATGCCATGTTCGGCGGCCAGGGCGCCCATCACCTTGGACCAGTTCTCGCCGTAGGGGTCGGCGGTGCCGATGAAGCCCAGGGTCTTCACGCCGCGCGCGGTCATGTCGTCTACCAGGGCCTTGGCGATCAGGTCGTCGTTCTGGGTGGTCTTGAACACCCACTTCTTCTGGTCATTCATCGGCAGCACCACGGAGGCGGTGCCCACCGGTGCCAGCAACGGCACACCGGCCTCGGCGACGAACTGGATCACGCCCATGGCGTTGGGCGAGCCGCTTGGGCCGATGATGGCGTCGACGTTCTCTTCGCTGATCAGCTTCTTCAGCGCCTTCACGGTAGCGGTGGGGTCGCTGCCGTCATCCAGGGGGATGTAGGTCACCGTCTGGTTCCCTGCCTGGGTAGGCAGCAGCGGCGTCGAATTCTTCTGGGGAAGCCCCACCAGGGCCAGTGGACCCGTGGAAGAGGTTATGACACCGACTTTCACTTCGGCCTGGGCATTGGCCAGGCAGATGGCACTGAGGAGCAGGGTGGACACGGCTTGTTTGAGGAACATGACGTTCTCCGAGGGTTGCAAGGCTATTGGAGAGGCAATCCGCAAGGCGCGTCGGTCCCTTGTGGGGGGCCGGCGCGCAGATGGCTTGCCGCCTTTTTTTTGTTCTGGCGCCTTGTGGCGCTGCCGGCGGCTATCCCGCTCGGCGGAAGCGAAAGTGCAGCTCCCGTGCCAGAAAAACCTGCGCCATGGCGGTGCAATGCCGAGGCATCCCCGTTCAGGCGTTCGGCTTTCTCCTCAAGTCGGCATGTTCTGGCTCTCACGTCGGACCTTTCGGAAAACCTCATTCCTGCCAGTGGCAATCGGCCTTTCAGCGTCCTTCTTCAGGGTGTTTTACCTGCTTATTTATGTGATTTTTTAGGCTGTAAAAAGCCATATCTATCGCCAATAAAACCGCAATAATTTGCAAATAATCCGTTCGATTACCGGTCATTTCGAGATGGGGTATATGCACGCAGATTTTCAATGTGTGCGATGTGAATGATTCTTAAGTGATTTATAAATCATTGAAAAATAACGATTTAATAATCATTTTTGCGTGAAAGTTCCATTTTTAGGTTGTTACCTAAATGCACGGAAGTGGTGCTTTGTTACGTGAAAATGCACCTAATCTACACACTCTTTTTCCAGTGATAATTCAATTGACATTTCACGTAATTATTCCGATTCTGGATTTACGCAATCGACACCCTCGACGGGGTGATCGGGCACCAACAAGAACGCCAATGGGTGAAGCAGATGACGATAGTGGTCGAGCGACTGGAGCTGGGTGGCGCGGGGCGAACCGTGATGGTGAAGGACACCATCGATATCGCCGGCCACCCGACCCGTGCCTCCAGTCGTGCGCTGGAAGAAGCGCCCGACGCCGTGCGCCATGCCGATGTAGTCCAGGCGCTGCTGGATGCCGGTTGCCGCATCACCGGCAAGACCAGCCTGCATGAACTGGCCTTCGGCACCACCGGCCTCAACGCCTGGACCGGCACCGCGGAAAACCCGCGTTATCCCGGACGCGTGCCCGGTGGCTCCTCCAGCGGTTCGGCCGCTGCCGTCGCCGCGGGTCTCTGCGACTTTTCCCTGGGTACCGATACCGGTGGCTCGGTGCGCGTTCCGGCGGCCTGCTGCGGTGTGTTCGGCCTCAAGCCGACCTTCGGACGTGTCAACCGTGCGGGTGTGATGCCGGCGCAGACTTCTCTGGATTGCGTCGGCCCCTTTGCCGACACCATCCAGATACTGATCGAGGCCATGGCTGCCATCGATCCTTCCTTTGATGCACTGCCGACGGTGAACGGCGTCCGGATCGGCGTCGTACCGGTACACGCCAATCCGGAAGTGCAGGCGGCGCTGGATGCCGTGCTGGAAGCCTCCGATTTCGAACTGCTCAGTGCGCCGCTGCCCGGGATGCAGGCCGCCTATGACGCGGGCCTGGCCATCATCAACCGGGAAACCTGGAATGCCTGCGGCCACCTGGTGGAAACCGGGCTGGTTGGCGCCGATGTCGCTTCGCGCCTGCTGGCTGCCAGTGGCACCACCGATGCCGCCTTGGCCGACGCCGAAGACGTCCGCGCCGCATTCACCGCTGAAGTGGATGCCGCCCTGGCGCGTTGCCCGATCCTCGCGCTGCCGACCATGCCGGACTACCCGGCGCTGGTCGCTGACGCTGCTGATACCCGCGCGGCCATTGGCATGACCGCCTTCGTGCGGCCGTTCAACCTCACTGGCCACCCGGCATTGAGCATGCCCTTCGAGGGCGCCTCGAAGCTGCCGGTGGGTCTGCAACTCGTTGCCGCCAAGGGCGCGGATGAACTGCTGCTGGCAGTCGCCCGCGAGATCGTGCAGCGCCTCGAACAATAACCAAGAAGCCCACCTGGAGAGCCCCATGTCTTCGCTAAGCGAGCTGGATTACCAGCGCCCCACCCCGATTACCGCGAGTGAAGGATTCCAGGCACTGCTCGCAGGCATCCGCGAGCGTGCCCGGCGCGAGGAATTCGACCGGCAGAAATTCATTTCCCAGGACGTGATCGAGCGCTTCAAGGAGCTCGGCGTCTACCGTGCTCTGGTGCCCACTCGCTTCGGAGGCGATCAGCGCTCGCCGATGGAGTTCTGCCAGATGGTGGAAGACATTTCCGCCGCCGATGGCTCTGCCGGCTGGGTCGCCAGCTTCGGCATGAACCCGGTGTACCTGGCGGCGCTGCCCCTGGCGACCCTGGAAAAGGTCTATGCCAACGGTCCGGACGTGGTGTTCGCCGGTGGCATCTTCCCGCCGCAACCGGCCGTCTTCGTCGAAGGCGGACTGGAGGTCAACGGCCGCTGGAAGTTCTCCAGTGGTTGCATGGGCGCCAACCTGATTGGTGTCGGCATCAGCCCGAAGAACGGTGACACCGTCGGTCTGCCTCGTCTGGCCGTGATGCCGAGCGAAAAGGTGAAGATCGAGGAGACCTGGGACGTGGTCGGCCTGATCGGCACCGGCAGCCATGACGTGGTGATCGATGGCGTGGTAGTCCCCGAGGAATGGACCTTCGTCCGTGGTGGCCCGTCCAACCTCGACGAACCGATGTTCCGTTATCCGTCCCTGTCCTTCGCCACCCAGGTGCTGTCTGTCGTGGGGCTGGGCGTCGCTCGTGCCGCGCTGGACTACCTGTCCGGCATGGCCACTGGCCGTTTCTCCGTCACCGGTGCCCCGGCCCTTTCCGACCGCCCGTTGGCGCAGATGCAGATGGCCAAGGCCGAAGCCGAATTGCGCGCCGCCCGTGCCTGGTTCTACGAGGCCATGGAAAACGCCTGGGCCAACTTGCTGGCCGGCGACCCGGTGAGCGTGGAACAGACCAACCTGCTGCGCCTGTCCTCGACCCATGCCACCCGCGTGGCGGCCGAAGTGGCGCGTACCGCGCAGATGCTCTCCGGCATGACCGGCGTGTACCGGGACAACCCGCTGTCGCGCTTCGTCAACGACACCCTGGTGATCACCCAGCACGCCTTCATGGGCGACATGACCTACCAGAACGCCGGCGCGATCTTCTTCGGCAACAAGCCGCTGCCCGGCTACCTGTGAATTCCAACTGACTGATCGGTGATTCTGATGAGCGATAAAAAAGCCCTGCGCGTCCTGTTCTGCATGGGTATCAACCAGAACTTCTTCGATGCGCCGCGCGAAGAACAACTGCAGGTCTGGGCTGCTTTCAGCGAAATGTGGAACGGCATCCACGACCTGCCCGGTGTGAAGGTGTTCGGCAACATGGACGACGACCAGAGCATGGTCGGCCCGTCCACCGGCTACCCCTGGACCACCTACCTGCTGGCCGACGTACCGGACATCGAAACCGTGCACGCCGCCTGCAACCTGTTCCGCACCACCCCGGTGGGCGACGGCACCTACAAACTCTGGCGCTACGCCAAGGTCGAGGCCCGTACCGGCCGCGAACTGATCATCCAGCGCGCGTGACCGCCATGACCGAAGCCCTTGAGCAACGCCTGCGCCAACTGGAAAGCGAACATTCCGTGCGCGCCTGCATGAACCGCTACATGGAGCTGTGCGACGCACTGGATGCCCGCACGCCCCTAGATGAGTTGGCCGGCCTGTTCACCGCCGACGCCATCTGGGAAGGCAAGGGTGCCAAGTACGCCAAGAGCTTCGGTGGCTACCAGGGCCGTGAGGCGATCCGCGCCATGTTCGCCACCTACATGGTCGAGCCGGCGCACTTCGCCCTGAACGTGCACTTCCTCTGCTCCGAGCTGATTCGCGTAGAAGGCGCGCAAGCGCTTGGCAGCTGGGTGATGTTGCAGACCTCCACCTTTGCCAGCGGCGCCTCGCACCTCAATGCAGCGCGCCTGACGGTGAAGTTCCGCGAGGAAGAGGGCACCTGGCGCATGGCGCATTTCCAGACCGAGAACCTGTTCAGCCGCCCGGTGGATGCCTGGAACGATTCCGCGCACCTGCCGGTGCCGGGCAAATGAAAACACCTGCCTTTGTGTAGGAGCGAGGGGGGACGCCGAGTCCTTGCTCGCGAAAGGGGAGCGACCGAGGTTCGCGAGCAAGCTCGCTCCTACGGAAGCCGCCAACAAGAACTTTGTGTGAGTCGACGCCTTGCGCCGACGAGGAGTGATCGTGACCAACCTGATCGAAACCGTGAACCTGGCCAGCT
The DNA here is from genome assembly GCF_003626975.1 of Pseudomonas sp. DY-1. NCBI lineage: Bacteria > Pseudomonadati > Pseudomonadota > Gammaproteobacteria > Pseudomonadales > Pseudomonadaceae > Pseudomonas > Pseudomonas sp. DY-1. The sequence goes on from NZ_CP032616.1 coordinate 5,819,953, forward strand.
CGCCGGCCGACCTGGTGCTGCACGACCGCGTGCACACCTCCCTCTATACCGACGCCCGCATCTTCGACGAAGAGCTGGAGAAGGTCTTCTACAGCACCTGGATCTGGGTCGCCCATGCCAGTGAGATTCCCGAGGCCGGCAGCTACAAGAGCACCTACGTCGGCAAGCAGCCGGTGATCGTGGTGCGTGACCGCAAGAAGGACGTGCACGTGCTGCTCAACCGCTGCCGTCACCGTGGCGCCACCGTCTGCGAGCACAAGAAGGGCAAGACCAACAGCTTCGTCTGCCCCTACCACGGCTGGAGCTACGCCCTGGACGGCAGCCTGCGCGGCGTGCCGCACCCGGAGAGCTACGCCGATTGCCTGGACAAGGGCGAGCTGCCGCTGGTGAGCCTGCGTGTCGAGGAATACAACGGCATGATCTTCGCCACCTTCAAGGACGACATCGAGCCGCTGGTGGACTTCCTCGGCCCGGCCAAAAAGTGGATCGATCTGTTCATGAAGCAGGGTGCCGGCTACGGCGTTAAGGTTTCCGGTGAGCACCGCTTCCGCTTCCCCGGCAACTGGAAGATCCAGCTGGAAAACACCACGGATGCCTACCACTTCCCTCTGGTGCACAAGTCGTTCCTGTCCTCGGTGGACGAGCAAACCCTGGAACTCTTCGATTTCGTGAAGGGTCCGGGCTACGTCGAAGACCTCGGCAACGGCCACAGCGTGATGGTGATGATCCCCGACCTGGTGGACCTGGAAGCCAACCTGGACCTGCCGATCCCCGAGCGTTTCGAGGCCCTGGCCATTGATCTGCGCGCCGAAGGCATCGAGGAACAGCAGGTGCGCCGTATCGTCCGCGCCGTCGGCGGCTCCGGCTTCAACCTCAACCTGTTCCCCAACGTGGCCTGCTCCATGGCCTTCTTCCGTGTGCTGCAGCCGATCTCCGTGAACGAGACCGAGATCCACCACGCGGTGATCACCATGGACGGCGGCCCGGCCGTGGCCAACCGCTACCGGCTGCGCCTGCACGAACACTTCCAGGGCCCCATGGGCTTCGGCACCCCGGATGATTCCGAGGCCTGGGAGCGTGTGCAGAAGGGCGCCCAGGCGGGCACCGACCTCTGGATCATGCTCAACCGCGGCCTGCCCGGCGAGAAGCCGAGCGAGGACGGGCTGATCAGCGACGTCAGCGCCGAGACCGGCATGCGCGCGGCCTATCAGCAGTGGAAAAAGATGATGTCGGCCTAACCCCATCCGACGCTGCGCGCGCCCCTCCCCAGCGGTGAGAAGGGCGGCGTGGCCACGCAACGCACAGTTTGAAGAGACCAGCCATGAACCTTGAATTGCTCAACCACGTCAGCGCTTTCATCTGGCAGGAAGCGGACATGCTCGACCACGGCGAATTCGACGCCTGGTTGAACCTGTGGTCCGACAAGGGCACCTACATCATTCCGATCGATCCGACCGAGACCGATTTCGAGAACACCCTGAACTACGCCTACGACGACCACCACATGCGCCAACTGCGGGTGCAGCGTCTGATCGGCGGCGAGTCCATCTCCACCAGCCCGCGGGCCCGCACCGTGCGTGCCCTGTCGCGCTTCCGCGTGCTGGGCGAAGAAGACGGCGTGATCACCGTGCGCTGCGCACAGAACCTGCGGGAATTCCGCAAGGACGTGCTCAAGCACTACACCGCCGACATCACCTTCCAGCTCAAGCGCGAAGGCGAGGGTTTCAAGATCCAGCGCAAGCTGATCCAGCTGATCAACTCCACCGATACCCTCGCCGGTATCGGTTACATCCTCTGAGGGCCGACCCATGAGCTGCTGCGCGTCGGCGATACCGCGTCATCAATGGCTTCGAGATGCTCATTTACAGCACGTAAACTCCGCTCTCTCAGCCATTTCTTCCTTGTCTCGCTCTAGCTCGCGAGCCCATGAGTCGACCCTGCGGAGCGCGCCATGAGTCAGATTGCACTCGTCACCGGCGCCGCCCAGGGCCTCGGCCTCGCCATCGCCAGCCGCCTGTTCGCCGCCGGTTACGCCGTGGTGATCTCCGACCTGTCGCTGGAACGCGCCCAGGCCGCTGCCGACCGGCTCGACCCGAGCGGCGAACGCAGCCTGGCGCTGAAACTCGATGTGGCCAGCAAGGCCGACTTCGAGGCGGCGCTGGCGGCGACCCTGGAACGCTTCGGTGCGCTGCATGTGGTGGTGAACAACGCAGCCATGACCATGACCACGCCGGTCATGCAGATCAGCCCCGAGGAGTTCGACCGGGTCCTGAGCCTCAATACCCGCAGCGTCTTCGTCGGCTGCCAGGTATTCGGCGCGCACATGGCCGCCGCCGGCTACGGGCGGATCGTCAACATGGCTTCTCTGGCCGGGCAGAACGGCGGCACCGCCACGGGCGCGCACTACGCCGCGTCCAAGGGCGCCATCGTCACCCTGACCAAGATCTTCGCCAAGGAGCTGGCGGCCAGTGGTGTGACCGTCAACGCTATCGCGCCCGGGCCGATCGAATCGCCCGCCGTGCGCGCAGCGGTGCCGGCCGAGCGCATGGAAGGGCTGCTTGCCAACATCCCGGTCAAGCGCCTGGGCGATGCGGATTTCCTCGGCGATCTGGTGGTGCAGCTGGCGCGTCCTGAAGCCTATTTCACTACCGGGGCGACCTGGGATGTGAACGGTGGACTGTTCATGCGCTAAGTGCGCGAAGCGACAAAGCAAGGCCGTGCGTGCAGTGCGGTGGGTAACAACGAGAACAAGCAGCACCTTGAAGGTGCGGGAAGGCCGGTATGAGTGAGCAAGTGTTGAATCTGGTGGTCCGCAAGCGGGTGGAGCAGGGCGAGGGCGTGGTGATCCTCGACCTCGCCGACCCGTCGGGCAAACCCCTGCCGGCGTTCGAAGCCGGCGCCCATGTCGATATCCACCTCAAGCCCGGCCTGGTGCGCCAGTACTCCCTTTGCGGTGACCCGGCCAACGCCTCCGTCTACCGCCTTGGCGTGCTGCGCGATCCGGCTTCCCGTGGCGGTTCGGTTGCGGTCCATGAACTGCTGCAGGAAGGCAGCGAGGTCGCCATCGGCGCACCGCGCAACCTCTTCCCGCTGGCCGGCGGCGCGAGCCGTTCGATCCTCATCGGCGGTGGCATCGGCATTACCCCGATGATCGCCATGGCCCACGAACTGACTGCGAAGGACAGTGCCTTCGAGCTGCACTACTGCGGTCGCTCGCGCAGCCGTACCGCCTTCCTCGACGAGCTGGAAAGCGCCGACTTCTCCGCTTGTGTGCGTACCCATTTCGATGATGAGGCCGCCGAGCAGAAGCTCGACCTGCCCGCCGTGCTGGGGCAACCAGCGGCCGATGTTCACGTCTATGTTTGCGGCCCGGCCGGGTTCATGGACTGGGTGATCAGTGAGGCACGCAAGGCCGGTTACGCCGACGATCACATCCACCGCGAGTACTTCCAGGTGGAAGTGGACGCCAGTGGCGACAGCTTCGAAGTCGTTGCTTCGCGCAGCGGCAAGGCGGTGCAGGTGGCTGAGGGCCAGAGCATCGTCGACGCTCTCGCCGGCGTCGGTATCAAGATCGAGATTTCCTGCGAGCAGGGCGTCTGCGGTACCTGCCTGTGCGACGTACTGGAAGGCGAACCGGACCACCGTGACGTCTACCTGACCGATGAAGAAAAAGCCGCCAACGACCAGATCCTGGTCTGCTGCTCGCGGGCCAAGTCGAAAAAACTGGTGCTGGACATCTGACAGCTGAGGGGCAAGACCATGGTCGATACCAATGGATTCCGTAATGCCATGGCGCTGCTGGGCGGCGCCGTTTCAGTCATCACCACCGATGGCACCGCAGGCCGCTGGGGCTTTACCGCTTCGGCTGTGTGCAGCGTCACCGACCAGCCGCCGACGCTGCTGGTGTGCATGAACCGCTCCTCGTTCGCCAATGGCCATTTCAAACAGAACGGCGTGCTCAGCGTGAACGTGCTGACCGCCGAGCTGAAGGAAATCTCCGGTGTCTTCGCCAACCGCGAACTGGACTCCGAGCAACGTTTCGCCCGCGCCAGCTGGAGCACCTTGGAGAGCGGTTCGCCGCTGCTGGACGACGCCCTGGTGAGCTTCGACTGCCGCATCGCCCAGGCGCATGAGGTGGGCTCGCACACCATCTTCTACTGCGAGGTGCTGGGCATCCGTCACGGCAAGAACCAGGAAGGCCTGGTGTATTTCAACCGCGCCTACCACCGCCTGGGGGATGCCTCGCGCTCGGCCTGCTGATCGACCTGTAGGAGCGGGGGCCGCGAAAGTCTGCCGCAGGTTGTTCGCCAGCAAGCTGGCTCCTACGGCAAACGAGACCCGGTTAGCGTGTAGGAGCGGATTCATTCGCGATGCGGGTCGCAGGCCTGCCAATGGATTTCGGCTGATCGCCGGAATACCGGATGAAGTTGTACTTCATCCAGTTTGAAGCTGTACCCATAACTATATATATCGAGGGCGCCCGTACATGTTCGGGTGGCGGGCCTTGCTACAACTTTTTTGCAGTAAGTGGTTATAAAAACAAAACTGTGGATTAACTGCCGAAGTTGCACTTCTTGCTAATTAATCTGCTCCCACTAGATGTGCCTTGCATGCACATGTAAGAAAGGATCACTTCCATGTTTCAGAAAAGCTGGCTGGCCAGCGGCGTGGCTGCCGCGGGCCTGATGGGGATGCTCATGCCGATGTCCGCCCAGGCGGACTTCGTGAAGGATCGGCAAATCAGCCTTGGCCTGCGCAACTTCTATATCGATCGTGATTTCAAACAGGATGATGCACCAAAGTCGCGTATTGGAAGTTGGACCCAGGGTTTCGACTTCCGTGCCATCTCCGGATATACCGAAGGCACTTTGCAGTTCGGTCTGGATGTATCCGGGCAATATGCCTATCGCCTCGATGGCGGCGGCGGTCGCGGCCCGGACACCATCATTCCCTACGACGACAGCAAAGGTGAGCAGGTGCGCGACTACGGCCGCGCCGCGCTGACCGGAAAGGTGCGTTACTCCAAGACCGAGTTGAAGGTCGGCGAGCATCGGCCGATGCTGCCGGTGGCCTTCTACGATGATTCCCGCCAACTGATCACCACTTTCCACGGCTTCCTGCTGGAGTCCCGTGAAGTGGACCGGCTGACGCTCACCGGTGGCCGTTTCACCGAGATCAGCAGTCGCGAATCGTCCAACCGCGAGAAGATGTACCTGTTCAATGGGCCGGACATCAAACGCCGCAGCGATGGCCTGAATTTCGGCGGTGCCACCTACGCCTTCACCCCGAGCCTTACCGCCAGCTACTTCTACGGCCAGCTGGAAGACATCTACCAGCAGCATTACCTGGGCGCGACCCATACCGCTGACCTGGGTGGCGGCTATGGCCTGAAGACAGACCTGCGCTACTTCGACAACAGCGAAGACGGCAAGGCGTTGTACGGCGATATCGACAACCGCTCCTACGGCGCGATGACCACCCTGCGCAAGGGCCCCCACGCCATCGGCGTCGGCTACCAGCGCATGCTCGGCGAGAGCGTCTTCCCAACGCTCAACGGCTACGCGCCGCAGCCGTATCTGGTGAACTGGTCCACCGTCGGTTTCGTAAAACCCAACGAAAGCTCCTGGCAGCTGCGCTACGACCTCGACTTTGCCGCCTACGGCGTGCCCGGCCTGAAGCTGATGACCCGCTACCTGCGAGGCACCGGCATCGACCGTGGCAACAACGCCCTGGACCAGAACGTCGAGAGCGAACGCAACATCTACCTCAGCTACGTGGTGCAGAGCGGCCCGCTCAAGGGCGTCGGTTTCGAGTGGCGCAACATCGACGTCAAGACACGCTACGGCAACGGCAGTGCCTCGGGTCCGGACTATCAGGAAAACCGCCTGATCACCACTTATACCTTCAAGTTCTGACCCTGCGGGGCCGGTCGAAAACGGTCGGCCCCGCATTCTTACCTGGCAGCGAGACTCCGATGCGACTCTACGAACTCATCACCTTCACCCTGCGCGTGCGTACTCCCGCCGCGACCCTGGCGCGCCTGGAATCCACCCTTGCCGAAGCGCTGCCGGGCTGCACATTGGTCGGCTGCTGGTCCTCGGAAATCGGCCCCCTGAACCAGGTCGCCGTGCTGCGCGGCTTCAGCGACGAACAGGCCCGTCAGGCCGAGCGCGAGCGCTACCTGCTGGCGCGGGATGCATTCGGCATCGAGGAGTTCATGCTCGACATGAAGGTGGAGAACTACAGCTTGTTCCCCTTCCTCGAACCCCTCGCGCCGGGCGCCCACGGCCCCTTCTACGAACTGCGCGAATACAACCTGATTCCCTCCGGTCTGACCCCCACCCTGGAAGGCTGGAAAAAGGCCGTCGCGCCGCGTACCGGAGAAAGTTATTCACAGGTCTACGCGGCCTTCTACGCCACCGACGGACGCACGCCGCGTTACCTGCACATCTGGCCCTACGCGACCCTGGAACAGCGGCTGGATGTCCGCACGCGAGCCGTCGAGGACGGCGTGTGGCCACCGGAGAACTCCGGGCCGCAACTGCGTGAAATGCATTCCACCGTCTACCTGCCGGCGAAGTTCTCGCCGCTGCAGTAGGCGAAAACCCTTTTTAGCTTTACCTCAGCCCGTTCCACTCCTTTGCGGGCTTTTTTTCTTGTTGTAGGGGCGCTTCGGCCGCTCTCTTGTGGGCGTGAATTTATTCGCCAAGGGCAGCGCAGGGGCCCCGAGCACGCTCAGGCACCGATATGCCCTTCGGACAGCTCTTCGATCAGATCCAGGCAATGGGTCAGCGCCGGGGAGGCATCGCCCACACGGCGGCTGATGATGATGGGGGAGGTGGCCTGGGCTTCCTGCAGGTTGGCGTAGCCGATGTCGATGCGGTGCAGCACCTGCACCGAGGCCGGTACCAGGGTGATGCCGATGCCGGCGGCGACCAGGCCGATGGCGGTCTGCAGTTCGTTGGTCCATTGCGCCACTTCGATCTGCAGGCCGTAGGCCGCGAACAGTGCCAGCACATGGTCGGCATAGCTTGGCCGTGGGTTGCCCGGATAGAGCACGAAAGGCTCCTGGGCCAGGTCGGTAAGGCTCACCGGGCCGGGTAGAAGCGGATGTCCGGCGGGGAGGGCGGCCACTAGCGGGTCGAGGGTCAGCACCTCTTGCTGGATGGCCGGATCATTGATGTGGATGCGGCCGAAGCCGACGTCGATGCGCCCGGCCTTGAGCGAGTCCACCTGTTGCAGGGTGGTCATCTCCGACAGGCCCAGTTCCAGCCCGGCGTCGCTGCGCAAACGACGGATCAGATCGGGCAGCACACCGTAGAGGGTGGAGGGCGCGAAGCCGATGCCGAGCCAGGCTTTTTCGCCTGACCCAATGCGGCGGGTATTGTCACAAACCTTCGTCAGCTGCTCGAGGAGGGTGCTGGAGTGCTCATGGAAAAAGCGTCCTGCCTCGGTCAGGCGCAGGGGTCTGCCACGGTCCAGCAATGCCACCCCGAGCTCCTCTTCGAGTTGCTGTATCTGCCGGCTCAGTGGGGGTTGAGCGATGTGCAGGCGCTCGGCGGCACGGGTGAAATTGAGGGTTTCGGCAAGCGCCTGGAAGTAGCGCAGGTGGCGAAGCTCCATGGTGACTCCGGGGCGGTGACTTTTCGGGTTTGTCGATACCCTGGAGGTATCGTGTTAGACAAACTCTATATTGGACCCCGCGATTTGTCGCGGCCACTATCGGGACCAGATGAAACGAACCTGATGGGTATTGAAGTGAGCCAAGTCCTGATCGAAAGCGTCGAGACGATCATCGTCGACCTGCCGACCATCCGCCCGCACAAGCTGGCCATGCACACCATGCAGAACCAGACCCTGGTGGTGATCCGCCTGCGCTGCTCCGATGGCATCGAAGGCATCGGCGAGTCCACCACCATCGGTGGGCTGGCCTACGGCAACGAAAGCCCGGAGAGCATCAAGCAGAACATCGACAGCCACCTCGCGCCGCTGCTGATCGGCCAGGACGCCAGCAACATCAACGCCGCCATGCTGCGCCTGGACAAGGCCGCCAAGGGCAACACCTTCGCCAAGTCCGGCCTGGAAAGCGCACTGCTCGACGCCCAGGGCAAGCGCCTCGGCCTGCCGGTGAGCGAACTGCTCGGCGGCCGCGTGCGTGACGGCCTGGAAGTGGCCTGGACCCTGGCCAGCGGGGATACCGCCAAGGACATCGCCGAAGCCGAGCACATGCTGGAAATCCGCCGTCACCGCATCTTCAAACTGAAGATCGGCGCGGGTGAAGTGAACCGCGACCTCAAGCACGTGATCGCCATCAAGCAGGCCCTGGGCGACAACGCCAGCGTGCGTGTCGACGTCAACCAGGCCTGGGACGAATCCGTTGCCCTGCGTGCCTGCCATATCCTTGGTGATAACGGCATCGACCTGATCGAACAGCCCATTTCGCGCATCAACCGTTCCGGCCAGGTACGCCTGAACCAGCGCAGCCCGGCGCCGATCATGGCCGACGAGTCCATCGAAAGCGTCGAGGACGCCTTCAGCCTGGCTGCCGACGGCGCCGCCAGCATCTTTGCCCTGAAAATTGCCAAGAACGGTGGCCCACGTGCCGTGCTGCGCACCGCCCAGATCGCCGAGGCGGCCGGTATCGCCCTGTATGGCGGCACCATGCTGGAAGGCTCCATCGGCACCCTGGCGTCGGCCCATGCCTTCGTCACCCTCAAGCAACTGACCTGGCACACCGAGCTGTTCGGCCCACTGCTGCTGACCGAGGAAATCGTCACCGAAGCGCCGGTCTACCGCGACTTCCAGCTGCACGTGCCGCGTACCCCGGGCCTTGGCCTGGCCCTGGACGAAGAGCGCCTGGCGTTCTTCCGCCGCAAGTAAACAGGAGATCTTTCCATGCTGTTCCACGTGAAGATGACCGTAAAACTGCCGGTCGACATGGACCCCACCAAGGCGGCCAAGCTCAAGGCCGACGAGAAAGAACTGGCCCAGCGCCTGCAGCTTGAGGGCAAGTGGCGCCACCTGTGGCGCATCGCCGGTCACTACGCCAACTACAGCGTGTTCGACCTCGCCAGCGTCGAGGAGCTGCACGACACCCTGATGCAGCTGCCGCTGTTCCCCTACATGGAGATCGAGGTGGACGGCCTCTGCCGCCACCCGTCATCGATTCACGAAGACGATCGCTGATCGATTCGCGCCCGATAACAACAAGATGAGGAAATAGCCATGACTATCAAACTGTCCAGTACCGAAAGCGTCCAGAAGTTCTTCCAGGAAGTGAGCGGCTTCAACAACGACCAAGGCAGCCAGCGCATGAAGAAGCTGGTGAACCGCATCCTGGTCGACACCATCAAAATCATCGAAGACCTGGAAGTCACCACCGAAGAGTTCTGGAAAGCGGTGGACTACTTCAACCGCATGGGCGCCCGCGGCGAAGCCGGCCTGCTGGTAGCCGGCCTTGGCCTGGAGCACTACCTGGACCTCCTGCTGGATGCCCAGGACGAGCAGGCCGGCCTGTCCGGCGGCACCCCGCGCACCATCGAAGGCCCGCTGTACGTGGCTGGCGCGCCGCTGTCCGAAGGCGAAACGCGCATGGACGACGGCACCGATGCCGGCACCGTGATGTTCCTCCAGGGCCAGGTCAAAGACGCCGATGGCAAACCGATCGCCGGTGCCGTGGTCGACCTGTGGCACGCCAACACCAAGGGCACCTACTCCTACTTCGACACCACCCAGTCGGACTACAACCTGCGTCGTCGCATCGTCACCGATGCCGATGGCCGCTACCGCGCCCGCAGCATCGTGCCGTCCGGCTACGGCTGCCCGCCGGATGGCACCACCCAGGAAGTGCTGAACCACCTGGGCCGCCACGGCAATCGTCCGGCACACATCCACTTCTTCATCTCCGCACCGGGCTACCGCCACCTGACCACCCAGATCAACCTGTCGGGCGACGAGTACCTGTGGGACGACTTCGCCTATGCCACCCGCGACGGGCTGGTGGGCGAGATCCGATTCACCGAGGACGCCGCCGCTGCTGCCGCCCGTGGCGCTGTGGATCGCTTCGCCGAAATCGACTTCGACTTCCAGTTGCAGAAGGCCCCGAGCCCAGAGCAGGAAGCCATCCGCGACCGCGTTCGCGCCGAAGCCTGAGTCACCGAATCGGCGGGGGAGGCTGGTTCCCCCGCTGTTTGAGCCGGCCGATTGGCCGGCTTTTTTATGGGCGGCTAGTCAACCTGGATCGGCCGTCGGGGCGTGGCCGAACGCCGCTTCCCTCACCCCAACCCTCTCCCAGAGGGAGAGGGGGCTGTCCAAGCAGGATGGCTGGTGAGTGCCCGGCGCGAGTCACCTCTCTCCTTTCGGGAGAGGGGCCAGGGGGAGGGTGGTTGACCCCGCGCTAGGCCTTTCGCGAATGAATTCTCTCCCACAAATGAGCACCCCTGACTCCCCGGATAGCCATCCCCGACTATCCGGATTTCGCCATTCCACGGGATGCCGCCTAATCGACGGACAACCATCGGAGGTGCCCATGACCCGCCCCAGTGATCCGGCCGAACTGGCCGCTTACTACGACGTGCAATACAACGCTCGCGCCAGCGTCGAAGACTTCGATCAGTACCCGCGCCAGTACCGCGCACTGAGCGACTCAGCCCACGCGAGCCTGAAGTGCTTCAAGGATGTGTCCTACGGGCCGGGTACCGGTGAGCGGTTGGATATCTTCCCTGCCGAGCAGCCGAACGCGCCGGTGCTGTTGTTCATCCATGGCGGCTATTGGCGTGCCCTTTCCAAGGCCGATTCGGCATTCATGGCGCCAGCCCTGACCGCTGCCGGCGCTTGCGTGGTGGTGCTGGACTACGACCTGACTCCGGCCGTGACCCTCGATCACATCGTCGACCAGACCCGCCGCTCGCTGGCCTGGCTGCACCGGCATATCGCCGATTTCGGCGGCGATCCGCAGCTCCTGTATGCGAGCGGCAGCTCGGCGGGCGGGCACCTCACCGGGATGCTGCTGGCTGGAGGCTGGCACGGACGCTATGGCGTGCCGGACAGTGTGCTGCGTGGTGCGCTCCCCATCAGTGGGCTGTTTGATCTGCGACCGTTGCTGGAAACGCATATCAATGGCTGGATGGGAATGGACGAAGCGGCGGCGCGGCGCAACAGCCCGACTTTCCGTTTGCCGACGCGGGGAGCCGAGCTGGTGATCAGCTATGGCGCGCAGGAAACGGCGGAATTTGCGCGCCAGTCCCACGAGTTCCTCGACGCCTGGATCGCGAGGGGGCTGCCAGGTCGCTTCGTGGCCGCACCGGGCAAGAACCACTTCGATGTCGTGCTGGAGCTAGGCCAGCCGGGGACGCAGCTGTATCGGGCAGTGTGCGAACTCATGGGCCTGAATGGGTGAGCCTGTAGAAGGTGCGAATTCATTGGCTATGTCTGCATTACGTCTTGCAAGGAGCTGCATTGCCCGTAGGAGCTGGCTTGCCAGCGAATGGCCGCGTTTCGCTGGCAAGCCAGCTCCTACAAGGCTCTTGGCCTGATGGTCAATCTCTCGCAACAGCTAACGCAGACATAGCGAATGAATTCGCCCCTACAAGGAAAGCAGCGGTGATCAACCCACCAACCCCCTCAGCTGCCTGGTGATCCGCTGCTTCTCGTCCAGCCGCTGCATGATGCGCTGGACGATTTCGTAGCGGGTGGTGGCAACGCGCTTCATCTCCGCCAGGGCCTGCAGGGCGATGGCGGATTTCTCCAGGCCGGCGCGGGTCGAACCGTCCACTTGTGCAAGGCCCGTACGTGCGTTTTCCGAGGCCTGTTGCAAGCCTCCGACAATCTCCCTGATCTGTTCGCTCGCCTCGTTGGCACGGCGGGCGAGGTGGCGCACCTCGTCTGCCACCACGGCGAATCCACGGCCCTGTTCGCCAGCGCGTGCCGCTTCAATGGCGGCGTTGAGAGCCAGCAGGTTGGTCTGTTTGGCGATCTCCTGGATGCTGCCGACGATGGAGCCGATGCGCTGTGACTGATCGCTGAGGTCGTTGAACACTTCAGTGATATGTCCCATGTACTGGCCCAGTTCGCCGATGGAGTTTTTCGAGTCCTCGATGCTGTTGGTGGAGAGCTGCAAGTTCTCGCCCGCCTGGCGAGCCAGGCTGTTGGCCTGTTGCATGTCTTCCGCGCTTTCGGCGATGGCCAGGCCAAGGTCGGCCAGGCGGGCCAGCAGGTGTTCGAGGGGTAGGGTTAGGACCGGCGCTACCGGGATTTCCAGCGCGGGCGGTGGAGCGGGTAGCGGTTCCGGCGCCGGTTGGTTCAGCGGGACCTCGACTACCCGGGCTGGCAGGTGGTGGTAGAGCAGCCCACCACAAAGGGTACAGGCGCTCGCCAGGAGCAGGGGCCAGGAGCTGGCCAGCAACCAGGCAGCGAGCATGAAGAGTCCGCCGAGACAGAGCAGCAGGGCGGCCAGGGATTTTCGGGGCATGGCGGTTTCCTTGTCGGGGCAGGGACTGTGGGCAAGAAACCTGTTGGGGCGAATTTATTCGCCCCAACAGGGCTTAGAACAGTGCCAGGGTGTAGTTGAGGATCAGACGGTTCTCGTCGATGTCGGTGCGATAGTTGGAACGTGCGGTGACATTGCGGATGCGCACGCCCAACCCCTTGAGCGAGCCGCTCTGGATCACGTAGCCGATATCCAGGTCGCGTTCCCAGTCCTCGCCTTCGAAGCCCTTACCGGTATCCACGTTGTCGCCCTTGATGTAGCGCACCGTGGTGGTCAGGCCGGGGATGCCGAGGGCGGCGAAGTCGTAGTCATGGCGCACCTGCCAGGAGCGCTCATCCGCCGAGGCGAACTCGTAGGTCGGCACTTCGTTGCCCAGCGGCGTGATGTTGGCGAACACCTTGGGGAAGCCCTGGTCGCCGTACATACCCTGGTAGCCGACGAAGAAGGTATGGCCGCCTCGCTTGGCCGAGAGCAGAGAGTAGAAGGCCTGGTTGTCGACCTCGCCGATCAGCTTCTTGCCGTCCTCGGAAGAATCGTAGAAGCCCATGTTGGCGCCCAGCACCCAGTCACCCACCGGCTCGGCGTGCTTGAGGCTGATCAGGCGCTGGTCGTAGATGTCTTCGAGCTGCGCGTACCAGGTACCCACCGTGGTGCGGTTGGCGTTGAAGGCGTAGTCGGCACCGGCGTAGTTGAAGGCATCGCTGGAAGCCTGCCGTTGCGGCTGGTAGCCGATCTGAGCCTGGATCTTGTCGTCGCCGGCCTCGTTGCGCAGGCTTGTACCGGTCAGATGGCCGCCTTGCAAGGTCAGCCCGGCGATCTCGGTGGAGGTGATGCTGGCACCCTGGTAGCTGGGCGGCAGCAGGCGGATGTCGCTGAACATCAGCACGGGCAGGTTGGGTTGCAGTTCGCCGACTTTCAGCTCGGTCTTCGACACGCGCATTTTGCCGGCCACGCCCAGGCGGCTGTAGTCGTCGGCGGCCTCGCCATCTTCCTGCACCGGCAGCAGGCCGGTGTTCACCCGGTCGGGACTGCTGTCGAGCTTGATGCCGAGGGTGCCGATGGCATCGATGCCGAAACCGACCGGGCCGGGCGTGTAGCCGGACTTGAAGTTGAGGATGAAGCCCTGGGCCCATTCCTCGGCCTTGGACTGCTGGTTCGGCCCGACGATGTCGGAGAAATCGCGACTGAAGTAATAGTTGCGCAGTTGCAGCGTGGCGGTGGAATCCGCGATGAAGCCGGACTCTGCAGCCAGGGCGGAAAGCGGGAGGGTGCTCAAGAGGATCGGGAACGCACGGGACTTGTAGATCATCGCAAGGCTCTTCTTCTTCTGGTTTTCAGGGCGCACCCGTCCGCCGCCGGCTTTTGCTGAGCCGGTGGGGAGCGGATTGCGTCGGGATTACCGGTCCGTCTTGACTACGGGCCGGGAGGCTGGGCGTTGGTCAGACGCCCAGGTATCGATGCGACAACTCCGGTGTCGCGGCGAGCTGGTCCGGCGTGCCCTGCCAGACCTGTCGGCCCTTCTCGATGATGTGGTGGCGATCGACCACCCGCGCCATCTCCTTGAGGTTCTTGTCGATGACCAGGATGGTCTCGCCCTCTGCCTTGAGGGTCACCAGGCAGTTCCAGATGGTCTCGCGGATCACCGGGGCCAAGCCTTCGGTGGCTTCGTCGAGGATCAGCAACTGCGGGTTGGTCATCAGCGCGCGGCCGACGACCAGCATCTGCTGCTCGCCTCCGGAGAGGGTCTTCGACAACTGCTCCTGGCGCTCTTCCAGGCGCGGGAACAGGGCGTAGATGCGTGCCAGGTCCCACTTGCCGCCCTTGGTGGCGGTAGCCAGCAGGTTCTCCTTCACGCTCAGGCTGCCGAAGGTGCGGCGGCCCTCCGGCACCAGGCCGAGGCCCGCCTGGGCGATGCGGTAGGGCGTGGCGCCGCGCATCTCCTGGCCGTGTATGCGGATGCTCCCGGCACTGGGCTTGAGCAGGCCCATGATGGATTTCACGGTGGTGGTCTTGCCCATGCCGTTGCGGCCGATCAGTGAGACCACCTGACCCTGTTCGATCGTCAGGTGCATGTCGAACAACACCTGGCTCAGACCGTAGCCGGCCTGCAATCCACTGACTTCAAGCATGTTCTTCCCCCAGGTAGGCGGCGCGGACCTGCGCGTTGCTGCGGACTTCTTCGACGGAGCCGGTGAGGATCGTCTGGCCATAGACCAGCACGGTGATGCGGTCGGCCAGGGCGAACACGGCATCCATGTCGTGCTCCACCAGCAGGATGGCGTAGCGCCCCTTGAGCGACTGGAGCAGATCGGTCATCCGCGCGGATTCTTCCGCACCCATGCCCGCCATGGGTTCGTCCAGCAGCAGGACAGATGCCTCCTGGGCCAGCGCCAGGGCTAGCTCCAGCTGGCGGCGTTCACCGTGGGACAGCTCGCTAACCAGGTCCTGCGCGCGGCGGCCGAGGCCGACCTGTTCCAGGTAGTCCTGGGCCGGGTCCAGCAAGCTGCGGTCGCGGGACAGCGGGCGCCACATGCCGAAACTCTTGCCTTCGCGAGCGGCGATGGCCACGGCGACGTTCTCCAGCAGGCTGAAGTCCGCGTAGAGCTGGCTGACCTGGAAGGAGCGGGCCAGGCCCAGGCGCGGCCGCTCATGGGCCGGCACTTCGGTGATGTCCCGGCCGGCGAAGAGGATCTGCCCCTTGTCCGGCCGGATTTCCCCGGCGATCTGCGAGATAAGCGTCGACTTGCCCGCGCCGTTGGGGCCGATGATCGCGTGCAACTCGCCAGCGGCCAGCTCCAGGTTGGCGCCGTTAGTGGCTTTCACTGCACCGAACGCCTTCTCCAGGCCACGGATGGACAGTTGCGCGCTCATGGATGCACCTCACGGGTGGTGGCGACAGGGGAGGACTTGGAGTAAGCCTTGCGCGGCCGCTGGCGGGCCATCAGCAGGCCGTAGATGCCCTGGCGGCCGAACAGCACTACCAGCAGCAGGAGGGGGCCGAAGATCAGCAGCCAGTGCTCGGTCCACAGGCTCAGCAGCTGTTCCAGACCGAGGTAGGCGGCCGCCCCCAGCACCGGGCCGAGGAGGGTACCGACGCCACCGAGGATGACCATCGCCATCAGCTCGCCGGACTTCTGCCAGGCGCCCATGTCAGGGCTGACGAACAGCGCGTAGTTGGCCCAGAGCACGCCGGCCAGGCCCGCGCCGAGGCCGGCGATGACGAAGGTGGTGAGGCGGTAGCGCAGGGGTTTCAGACCGAGGCTGATGGTGCGTCGCTCGCTCTGCTTGAGGCCGCGCAGGACGAAGCCGAAGCGCGACCCGACCAGGCGCCGGCAGAACAGCAGCCAGGTCACCAGCAGGGCCACGCAGAGGTAATAGAACTGGTTGGCGTCGTTCAGGTCGAGGCCGGGCAGGCTGTTGCGCTCGTTCATCAGGATGCCGTCGTCGCCACCATAGAGCGACAGCGAGCCGAGGATGAAGTAGAGCATCTGGCTGAAGGCGAGGGTGATCATGATGAACTGTACGCCGCTGGTACGCAGCGACAGGTAGCCCATCACCAGGCCCAGCAGGGCGCAGCAGAGCAGGGCCAGCGGCCAGACGATGAGCGCGCTGTTGCTGCCTTCCCAGCCCCACAGCGGCATCGCCTGCGAGCTGTGGAAGGCGATGATGCCGACCACGTAGCCGCCCAGGCCGAAGAAGGCCGCGTGGCCGAAGCTGACCAGGGCGCCGTAGCCGATCAGCAAATCCAGGCTGGCGGCGGCCATGCCGTAGATGGCCAGGCGCGTGAACAGACTGACCAGGAAGGGTTCGTCGAACAGCGCCGCCACCAGGGGCATCAGCGCGAAGGTGGCCAGGCAGGCCAGGTCGATGAAGAGGCGTCGGGACATGGAATTCTCCTCAGGCGCGGGACGGCAGCAGGCCGCGTGGACGCACCAGCAGCACCAGGGCCATGACGATGTAGGCGCTGGCGGAAATCAACCCGGCGCTCAGCGCGCCGCTGACCTCGGCCGGCAACAGCTGGTCCAGCAGTTGCGGGATGTAGGCGCGGCCCAGGCTGTCGACCATGCCGATCAGCAGGGCGCCCACCAGGGCACCGCGCACCGAGCCAACGCCGCCGACGACGATGACCACGAAAGTAGTGATCAGCACCTTCTCGCCCATGCCGATCTCTACCGAGAGCAGCGGCGCGGCCATGAATCCGGCGAGGCCGCAGAGCATGCAGCCGAAGACGAATACCAGGGTGTAAAGACGGCTGATGTTCACCCCCAGCGCACCGACCATCTCGTGGTCGTCGGCGCCGGCGCGGATCAGCATGCCCAGGCGGGTGTGGTTGATCAGCAGCCACATGCCCAATGCCACCAGCAGGCCAGCGCCGATGAACAGCAGGCGGCTGACCGGGTACATCAGGCCGGGGAGCACTTCGACGAAGGCGTTGTACCAGTCCGGCGTCGGCATGGCCGGCGGGCTGCGGCCGAACAGCAGGGTGATCAGCTCGTTGGTGAAGAACACCACTGCGAGGGTGGCCAGCACCTGGTCCAGATGGTCGCGGTTGTAGAGGCGGCGGATGATCCCGGTCTCGATCACCAGGCCGTAGAGCGCGGCACCGGCCAGGGCGGCGAGGCCGCCGAGCCAGAACGAGCCGCTGGCGATGGCGGTATAGGCGGCACAGAAGGCGCCGACCATATAGAAGGCGCCATGGGCCAGGTTGATGACGCCCATGATGCCGAAGATCAGCGTCAGGCCGGAGGCGAGCAGAAACAGCAGCGCGCTGTACTGCAGGCCATTGAGAAGTTGTTCGAGCAACAGCATGGCGAAGTCCTGCGGTGGTGGCCCGCCGGTGTGGCCGGCGGGCTGGCGGATCAGATTGGAATCAGAGCGCGCACTGGGTCGCGTAACTGTCCACCTGGGCCTTGGCGATGGTCTTCACCGGCACTTCGGCGAGCTTGCCGTCGGCGCCGGCCTGGACCTTGAGCAGGTGCCAGTCGATCACCGCATGCTGGTTGCTACCGAAGCGGAAGTCGCCACGTACCGAGTCGAAGCGGGCATCGCGCAGGGCCGCGCGGAAGGCGTCGGCGTCCTTGAGGTCGCCGTTGGTGGCCTTGAGTGCCGAGCCGATCAGGCGCGCGGTGTCGTAGCCCTGGGCGGCATACATGGTCGGCGCGCGGTTGTACTTCTCGGTGAAGGCCCTGATGAAGGCCTGGTTGGCCGGGTTGTCGGACTGCGGGTTCCAGCCGCTGACCACGTTGACGCCCTCGGCCACGTTGCCGGTGGCGGCGAGCATGCGTTCATCCATGGAGAACACCGGCACCACCATCGGAATGCTCTTCGACAGGCCCGAGCTGCCGTACTGCTTGGCGAAGTTGATGCCTGCACCACCCGGGTGGAACTGGAACACGGCGTCCGGGTTCAGCGAGCGGATGCGCGCCAGTTCCACGGAGAAGTCCAGTTGGTTGAGCTTGGTGTAGATCTCGGTGACTTCGCCCTTGAAGGTGCGCTTGAACCCGGCCAGCGCATCGCGACCGGCCTGGTAGTTGGGCGCCAGGATGACCATCTTCGTGTAGCCCAGGTCGTTGGCGGCAACGCCGGCCATCTCATGGGGCACATCGTTCTGGTAGGAGGCAGCGAAGTAGTTCGGCTTGCACTGCGCGCCGGCAAGGTTGGACGGTGCGGCGTTGGTGCTGATGTAGAAACGGTCGCCCTGGGTGGCACCGTTAACCACGGCGGCCAGCACGTTGGAGAACATCACGCCGGTGTAGAGGGAGATGCCATCCAGGCTCATGCGGTCGATGATCTGCTTGCCCTTGGCGGGTTGCAGGCCGTCGTCCTCGACCACCAGTTCCACCGGCACGCCGCCGAGCTTGCCGCCTTCCTGGTCCATGGCCAGGCGGAAGGCGTCGCGGGCGTCCTCGCCGAGGTAACCGGCCGGGGTCGAAAGTGTGGTGATGAAGCCGATGCGCACAGGTTCCTGTGCCAGGGCGGGAAGGGAAGAGGCCAGTGCGGCCCCGAGCATCGCAAGGTTCAGAGTCGTTTTCATGGTTACCGCCTTGGTTACGCAGTGCCGTCGTGACCCGGCCTGCTAGTTGTTGTGTGGGCAGTTGGTGAAGCGGGTGGAGCGTATTTGTTGTTTTGTGTGCCGCCGTAGGCGCGAGCTTGCCAGCAGCGCACCGCGCATTCGCCAGCAAGCTGGCTCCTACAAAGGGGCCTGCGTTTGGGACGAGCCTCAGGTATTGCTCTCGGTGAACTTCTCGAAATACAGGTGGCCGTTGTCGATGCCGTTTTCCGTGAGCCAGGTCTTCACCGACTCGACCATCGGCGGGGGGCCGCAGAGGTACATGTCGAAGGGGGCTTCGCGCAGGGCCGCTGCATCGAAGTGCTTCGCTACGTAACCGCGCTTACCGTCCCAGTCCTGGCCTTCGTCGCTGATCACCGGGGTGAAACTGAAGTCCGGGATGCGCGCGGCATAGTTCTGGATGCGCTCCAGCTCGCAGAGGTCCGCTACCTGGCGCACGCCATAGAACAGGTGTACCGGCTGTCCGCAGCCGCCGTTCGCGGCGATATCGTCGAGCATGCCGAGGAAGGCGGAGAGGCCGGTGCCGCCGGCCACCATCAGCAGCGGTTTTTCGATGTGGCGCATGTAGAAGGCACCCAGCGGGGCTTCGAAGCGGATCTCGTCACCCACCTTGCAGCGTTCGCGGATGTAGTTGCTCATCACCCCGTCCGGCAGCAGGCGGATGAGGAACTGCAGCTTGTTCTCCGCGTTCGGTCGGTTGGCGAAGGAGTAGGAGCGTTTCGAGTCCGTGCCCGGTACCTGCAGGCGGGCGTACTGTCCCGGCAGGAAGTCCAGGTGCTGGCCGTCGATGCCGGCATCCAGGTGGAGGATGGCGGTGGTCGGCGACACCTGCTCCACAAAGGTGACCACGCCACGCTCTTGCACCGGCCGCGCCGCGCTGCAGAGCGATGAGGCGAAATCGAAGTAGAACGAGGCATCGGACTGCACACGGGTCTGGCAGGTGAGCATCCTGCGCTGCTCCAGGTCCTTGGCCGACAAGGCTTCTTCGTCCACGTAGTCCATTGCGTAGCGGCCAGATTCGCAGCGGCCCATGCAGGTGCCGCAGACACCCTCGCGGCAGTCCAGCGGAATGTTGATGCCGTTACGCAGGGCGGCGTCGAGCAGGATCTCGTTGCCCTGCACGGGGAAGAACAGGGTTTTGCCATCGGCAAAACTGAAGGCGACCTTGTGATTCATGGCGCATGCATCCGGGCAATCAGAGGTGGTAGAAGTCGAGCACCGAGTTGATGGTGTCGTTGAGCAGGACCATGTGCTTGCGGGTGATCTTCCAACTCTCGCCGCTGGGCTTGAGGTGGTAGGTCGCATGGCCAAAGAAGTGCTCGGCCTGGCCCAGGCGGTAGTACAGGGTCTGCCAGCCGGCCGTCACTTCGAGCTGACCGTCTTCGCGCTCGGTGATGCGCACATTGCTGATCTGGTGCAGGGTGCGCGGCATCGGGATGGTCGAGGCGGCCTTGCCGGTGCGGATGCGGAACACGCGGTCTTCCAGGCCCGAGCGGTTGCTGTAGTAGATCAGCGACATGCCGCGTTTCGGGTCGGTGGTGTACTGGTGCTCGGACTCCCACTGCGGCAGGTGGTACTCGCACTGCTCGTCGAACAGGTCCAGGTAGGCGTCCCAGTCCTGGGCGTCGCACAGGGCGGACTTGCGATAGAGGAATTGTTCGATCTGGTATTGCAGCTGCGAGTTCATGCCTGCACCTCCTGCAGTTTCAGGGCTTTCTGGTCCAGACCCTGGAGCAGGAACCGCTGCCAGTTGCTGTGCTGGTTCACGTACAGGCCTTCATGGGTGAATTCGGTGCCGGTCATCACCGGGGCGATGCCCAGGGTCTGGCTGTTCGGCGTGGCGCCGGTGACCCACTTGCCGTAGCCGCGGGAGATGTCGCTCCAGCGCTCCAGGCGCCCCTGGAAGCCGCGTTGCTGTTCGCGGAATTCCACCAGGTCGTCGGGGGTGCCGAGGCCGGAGACGTTGAAGAAGTCCTCGAACTGGCGGATGCGGCTCTCACGGTCGGCGTCGGATTCGCCCTTCACGCCAATGCACTGGCTGATGATCTCGGTCTTGTTCCAGGCCACCGGGCGCACGATGCGCAGCTGGGAGCTGATCTGGTCCATGAAGAACAGGCTGGGGTAGATGTTCAGGTTGCGCAGGCGGTGCATCATCCACTCCGCCTTGGCCTGGCCGTGCTCCTGCACCAGGCGCGGCATTACGGTGGCGTAGCCGGGACGCACGGTTGGGTTGGGCATGTCGCTGAACAGCACGCTGTGTCCGTTGTTGAAGGAGAACCAGCCATCGTCGGTCTCGGCATCGCCGGCGCCGAGCTTGCTGTAGTCCAGCGTGCTGCTGGCGCCACCCTTGGCGGCGTTGACCTGCTGGCGATGTTGCACGGTGGCCACGTAGTTGTAGTGCACGGTGCTGACGTGATAGCCGTCCAGGCCGTTCTCGTTCTGCAGCTTCCAGTTGCCGTCGAAGGTGTAGGTGGACTTGCCCGGCAGCACTTCCAGCTCGCCGGTGGGCGACTGGGCGACCATCATGTCGAAGAACACCTTGGCGTCGCCGAGGAAGTCTTCCAGGCTGTCGGTGCCCGTGACGTCGAGGCTGATGAAGACGAAGCCCTTGTAGCTTTCGATGCGCGCCTTCTTCAGTCCTCGGGTGGCCTTGTCGAAGCCTTCCGGGTATTCGCCAGGTGCCTTCACCTTCACCAGGCGGCCGTCGCTCTTGTAGCACCAGGCGTGGAAGGGGCAGGTGAAGGTGGACTGGTTGCCCTTGCCGACGCGCGTGAGGGTGGCGCCGCGATGCTGGCAGGCGTTGATCAGGGCGTTCAGCGCGCCATTGCCGTCACGGGTGATGATCATCGGCTGGCGGCCGGCGCGCATCGTCATGAAGTCGTGGACGTTGGGGATCTCGCTCTCGTGGCAGGCGTAGATCCAGTTCTTCTCGAAGATCAGCTCCATCTCCAGGTCGAACAGGTCCGGCTCGGTGAACATGTCCCGGGCAATGCGGTACACGCCTTCGGCCGGACGGAAGTCCAGGCAGCCGCTGACGTACTCTCTCCACTGCGCAACGTTTTTATTCGAAGTATTCATGGGTGGCACCTTCCACATCGGGCGAAACAGTGGAGGTCATTAGAAGGAGCCGGGACTTCCCCGGTCTATCCGTTTGGTTGGCAAAGACGCGCCGAAAATTT
Organism: Pseudomonas sp. DY-1; assembly: GCF_003626975.1. Taxonomy (NCBI): domain Bacteria; kingdom Pseudomonadati; phylum Pseudomonadota; class Gammaproteobacteria; order Pseudomonadales; family Pseudomonadaceae; genus Pseudomonas; species Pseudomonas sp. DY-1. Next base: position 5,841,689 of record NZ_CP032616.1, read on the forward strand.
TGTGTCCCGGTTGCAGGCCAGAGAGCAGACGGGGCGGGGTTTCCAGCGGATTTCGGGCGGCCGGAAAAAGCGGATAGCCTTTGTCCAGGGAGCGGATAGCGACGAGGCTCTGAAGGGGAGTTGAATCCACTCTGTCGGCAGGTTGGCGGGGCGCGGTAACGGCCGCCTGGCCTGGATTGGCCCGAGGTAACGCAAAGTCGTGGAAATTGCGGATGGCTAGCCGATTCGTTCGCTGCGCGCTATCCGAAAAGTTGGCAAAGACTATCCGCCGGTGCTGCGCGGGTAACCCTTCGCCTGCGCGCCCTTCCCACGTCAGGTAACACTGGGGTGCTTTACCTGTCTGGCGGTGCTTCATCGAGTGGCGCCGGTGACGGTGGCCAACGCGCGCATCGAAGTGTTGCTGCGCGTGCTTCAGCGCGTGGCAGCAAGGCTCTGGGATGAGGCGTCCAGACGCGCGGTCTGGTTCTTTGAAGTGACCCGTCCGGGGGATCGAGGAACGGTTCTATCCGGAAAGTTGGCCAATGCTATCCTCGTTTTCTGCTCTTCGAAGGATCGTGCTGGCGTGGCATGGAGCTTGCGTGCTTTAACTCGACGCGCCGCTAGAGCGCGCATCTCCAATTGCCGTGTTGGGTGCCGCGTGATGAGTACGAAGAACCATCTTCATTTTCGAGACATATCCGCCGATCGCTACGATCTGGCCGGAGCCCGTTCCTGGATGTCGAACATTTGCGGCCCCCACCACTTGAAGGTGGCGAAGCCTGAACGCATCCAGTTCCACCACAGCGGCAATGTGCTGCCCTCGATGTCCACGACCCTGGGCTATGTGGAGTACGGCACCGACGTCACCATCGGCGTCGGCGAGGACATGAACCTCAATTGCTACAGCCTCAGCCTGCCGCTCTGCGGTGAACAGGAGCTGGCCAAGTCCGGGCGTCTGCTGCGTTCGGATCGCGACTGGGGGGTGATTGTCTCGCCCCACGAGCATCAGGAACTGACCATCGCCGGCGACTGCCACAAGTTGCAGGTAGCCATTCCCCGCGCGGCGATGCTGCAGACCCTGGAAGACCTGCTGCAACGCAGCGTGGATACTCCTCTGTGCTTCCAGGCCGAGATGGACGCCGTGGATGGCGCGGCCGCGTCCTGGTGGCGCATGGCCCGGCACCTGATCGACGAGCTGGAGCGCAGCCGCGATCTCTACGGGCAGCTGTTCTTCACCCGTGACCTGGAAAGCGCGTTGATCAAGGGGCTGATCCTGGCGCAGCCGAACAACTATTCGGAAGAGCTGCGCGAACGCCTGGAGATAAAGCTGCCTCACTACCTGCTGCGTGCCCGTTCCTTCATCCAGGTCCACGCCCGCGAGGATATCTGCCTGGAGGACATCGAGCGGGCTGCCGGCGTTTCGCGCTTCAAGCTGTTCGAGGGCTTCAAGAAGTACTTCGGCCAGTCGCCCATGGCGTTCCTGAAAAAGCACCGGCTCACTGCAGTGCGCCAGGACATCCTCGAGGACCGTTCCCAGCGCAACATCTCGGCGATTGCCCTGGCCTGGGGCTTCAATCACCTCGGACGCTTCTCCAGCGAGTACCGCAAGCTGTTCGGCGAGACGCCCAGCGCCACGGTGCAGCGCCTGGAAGCCCGGCGCGGCCACAGCCTCTGAGGCGGGGCCGTTCGTCGCCAACTCTTCGAGCGATTGTCGAGCGCACTTTCCGTCGGACGACCAATAGGGCGAGTCCCTTATCAACGTCTGGTTCAGGAGTGCGCACCATGAAGATCGACAAGCATCCCGTAGTTTCCCGAGAAGAATGGCTTCAGGCGCGCGAAGAGCTGCTGCGCAAGGAAAAAGCCTTCACCCGAGAGCGCGACAAACTCAGTGCCGAGCGGCGGGCGCTGCCTTGGGTACGAGTCGAGGAGATCTATGCCTTCGAGGGGCCTGATGGCTGGGAAACCCTGGCCGACCTGTTCGATGGGCGCAGCACGCTGGTCATCTACCACTTCATGTTTGGACCCGGCTGGGAGGAGGGTTGCCCGGGCTGTTCCTTCCTCGCCGACCATATCGACGGGCCAAACCAGCACCTGAAGCACCACGACGTGACCCTGCTGTGCGTTTCACGTGCGCCTTTGCAGGAGTTCCAGGCCTTCCGCAAACGCATGGGCTGGAAGTTCAAGTGGGTGTCGTCCCATGGCGGCAGTTTCAACCGGGACTTCGGCGTGGCCGCCAGGCCCGAGGACATCGCCGCTGGCATTGCACGATACAACTACGGCACCAGCAAGGACCCGGGTGAGGACATGCCGGGGCTCAGCGTGTTCTATCGCAACGAGGCGGGGGAAATCTTCCACACCTATTCCACCTATGCCCGTGGCCTCGACCTGCTGGTGGGCGCCTACAACTTCCTCGACCTGCTGCCCAAGGGACGGGACGAAGCGGAGATCATGGACTGGATGACCTACCACGACCGCTATGAGGACGAGCCCGTCAAGGTGCATAGCTGCTGTGCGGAGTAGCCTCTCGCAATTGTGGGGGTGAACTCATTTGCCAAGCAGACCGGAGGTCTGCCCTGGGGAGTGTCAGGGGGCAACTGCGTTGCCCTTGGCGAATGAATTCGCCCCTACAGGAGGTTTACCGCCTCATGCCAGGGCCGCAGCGGTGGTTATCGGTTTTTCCTTCCGCAATACCAGCGCACACAGCGCCGGCAGGAACAGCAGGGTGAGCACTGTGCCCACCAGTACGCCACCGATCAGCACATAGGCCAGGGATGACCAGAACACCGAGAAGGTCAGCGGGATGAAGGCCAGCGCGGCAGCCAGGGCGGTGAGCAGCACTGGGCGGGCACGGCGGACGGTGGCTTCGATGATGGCCTCGCGCAGCGGTCGGCCGTGGGCCTGCTCCTGTTCTATCTGGTCGGTGAAGATCAGCGTGTTGCGCATCAGGATTCCGCCGATGCCGATCAGCGCCAGGATGGCATTGAAGCCGAACGGCTGGTTGAACAGCAGCAGTGCCGGCATGGCGCCGATCAGGCCCAAGGGCGCGGTGGCGAAGACCATGAACATCCGGCCGAAGGACCGCACCTGGAACATGATCACCACCAGGGTCAGCAAGATCATTACCGGGAACAGCACGGCCAGCGCCTTGTTGGCCTTGGCGCTTTCTTCCACCGGGCCGCCGATGGTCACCTTGTAGCCTGCCGGCAGCTTGGCGATCAGTGGTTGCAGGTCGGCGAACACGGCCTTTTCCACATCCGGCGGCTGGGTGCCCTTGATGATGTCGGCGCGCACTTCGAAGGTGAGCTCGCGGTCGCGGCGCTTGAGGATGGGGTCTTCCATCACCGGCTGGAAGCGGCCCACCTGTTCCAGCGGCACCGAGACGCCGGCAGCGTTGGTAATGGTCAGGCCCTCGATACCGCCGAGGTTTTCCCGCTGGGTGTTTTGCGCACGGACCGTTACGGCCACGGTGCGGGTGCCTTCGCGGACTTCGGTCACCGGGTTGCCGGTAAGCAGGGCGTTGAGCTGGCTCTTCACATCAACGGGTGTGAAGCCGAGCAGGCGCAGGCGGTCCTGGTCCAGTACCAGGCGATAGGAGCTGCTGCGCTCGCCCCAGTCGACGAAGGTGTCGCGGGTCTTGGGATTGGCGGCCACCACGGCGCGAACCTCTTCGCTGATCTGCCGCAGTTGGTCGAGGTTCGGACCGGAAACGCGGAACACGACCGGGAACGGCACTGGCGGGCCGAACACCAGCTGGGTGACACGTACCCGTGCGGAGGGGAATTCGCCAGCGGCGATGCGCGTCTGCATGCGTTCCCTGAGGGCGTCGCGGGCCTTGGAATCGGCGGTCTGCACGATGATCTTGGCAAACGCCGGGTCCGGCAGCTCGGGGTTAAGGGACAGGAAGAAACGTGGCGCACCACCACCCACGTAGGCGTCGACCAGTTTGGTCTGGGGCTCCTCCAGCAGGGCTTTCTCCACCTGGGCGACTACGGCTTCGGTCGCCTTGAAGGCACTGCCCGGTGGCATGTAGACCTCCACCAGTAGCTCGGAGCGGTCGGAATTGGGGAAGAATTGCTTCTTCACGATGCCCATTCCGAGGCCGCTGGCGACGAAGGCCAGCACCACCAGCACGGTGACCAGCTTGCGGTGGTTCACGCACCAGGTGATCAGGGCGCGCAGGCGCTGGTAGAGACGGGTGGCATAGAGCGCTTCATGGCCACCGGGTATGGGTTTGATCTTCGGCAGCAGCTTCACCCCCAGGTAGGGCGTGAAGAACACTGCCACCAGCCAGGAAGCGAGCAGGGCGAAGCCGACGATCCAGAAGATGTTTCCGGCGTACTCGCCCGCGCCGGACTTGGCGAAGCCCACCGGCAGGAAGCCGATGACGGTTACCAGGGTTCCGGTGAGCATGGGGGCGGCGGTGGAGGTCCATGCGAAGGTGGCGGCCTGCATGCGGTCGAGGCCTTCCTCCAGCTTCACTACCATCATCTCGATGGCGATGATGGCGTCGTCCACCAGCAGGCCCAGGGAGAGGATCAGCGCGCCGAGGGTGATCCGGTCGAACTCGCGCCCGGTCATCAGCATGATCACGAAGACGATGGACAGGGTCAGCGGTACGGCAGCAGCCACCACGAGACCGACGCGGAAGCCCAGGGCCAGCAGGCTGATCAGCATCACTACGCCCAGGGCGACGAAGAACTTGAGCATGAACTCGTTCACCGCGATGCGGATTTTCTCGGCCTGGTCGGAAACCTTGTCGAACGTGACGCCCAGCGGCAGCCCGGCGTGGATGCGGTCTTCCTCGGCCTGCAGGGACTTGTCCAGTTCAAGGCCGTTGAAGTGCGGGTCCATGATCACACCGAGCATCAGTGCCGGTTCGCCCTGGTGACGAATGCGATAGCTCGGCGGGTCCTCGTAGCCGCGCTTGACCGTGGCGACATCGGCGATGCGCAGCAGCTTGCCGTTGGCGTTGATCGGTACGTTCTCGATCAGTTTCAGGCTGTCGAAGGCGCCATCCAGGCGGATGTAGGCGCGCGGCCCGCTGGTTTCGACGAAACCTGCCGGGGCCACGCCGTTCTGCTTGCCCAGGGCTTCAAAGATCTGTTCGGGTTTCAGGCCGAGGGTGGCCAGACGTTGGTAGGAAAACTCGACGAAGATGCGCTGGGCCTGTTCACCGAGGATGTTGACCTTCTTGACGCCAGGCAGGTTGAGCAGACCCTGGCGCAGGTCCTCGGCCATCTGCACCAGCTGACGGTGGGGCAGTTGTTCGGCCTCCAGTGCATAGAGGGCGAAGTAGACGTCCGAATACTCGTCGTTGAAGAAGGGGCCGACCACGCCTTGTGGAAGGCGCTTGGCTTCATCGGAGAGCTTCTTGCGGGTCTGGTAGAACAGCTGTTGGATGTCCCCCGGCCGGGTGGAGTCCTGGTACTGCAGCTTCATCGAGACGAAGCCGGGCTGGGCGATGGTTTCTACCCTGTCGTAGAAGTCCAGCTCCTGCAGGCGCTTCTCCAGGCGGTCTGCCACCTGCTCCTGCATTTCCCGCGCAGTGGCGCCCGGCCAGGCGGCGGTAATGGTCATGGTCTTGACCGTGAAGGAGGGATCTTCGGCGCGGCCCAGCTTGCTGAAAGCGATGGCGCCGGCGACCAGCGTGGCGATGATCAGGAACAGCGTCACCGCCCGGTTGCGTACCGCGAATGCGGAAAGATTGAAGCGGCTCATCTCAGTTCTCCAGGGCCAGCGACGGCGCCGGCAGTTCGCGCACGCTGTCACCGGCGTTCAGCAGGTGGGCGCCGAGGGCGACGATGCGTTCACCCGGCTGCACGCCACCTTCCAGCACCGCTTCTTCCTGCTCCAGGCGCACCACGCGAACCGAACGCAGCTCGACCTTGCCGTCCGCCTTGATGACCCAGACGCCGGTGCCCTGGCCTTTGTCGTGCAGGGCGCCAAGCGGCACGCGTACCAGTTGCTGTTGGGCGGCGCCTTCCAGTTGCAGGGTGATGGTGGAACCGATGGCCAGGGCCGTGGAGTCGCCACCCAGGGTGTAGCGGGCGCGGAAGGTGCGAGTGGTGGTATCCGCCGCCGCGGAGAGTTCGCGCAGGGTGGCTGGCACCGCATCGCCTGACGCTCCATATGGGTAGGCGCGGGCAGCGTGGTTGGCGAAGGAACGCTGGGTTTCCGGGATGTCGATCACCGCCTCGCGCGCACCGTCATGGGCGAGGCTGGCGACGATCTGGCCTTCGGCGACGACCTGTCCGCGGTCCACCCGTACATCGGTGATCACGCCGTCGCCATCGGCCTGCAAGGTCGAATAAGTGCGACGGTTCTCCACCTGGGCCGCTTCGGAAGTGGCGGCGGCCTGTTCGGCCTGGGCGACCCGCAGGCGCGTGGCGGCCTGGTCGTACAGTTGGCGGGAGACCGCGCCGGTGCCGGCCAGGCGGCGATAGCGGGCTTCGTCGTCGCGGGCCTGGCGCAGTTCGGCTTCAGCCGCGGTGACGCGGTTGCGTGCGGTGCGCAGGGCCAGTTCGAAATCGGTGTTGTCCAGCACCAGCAGTACATCGCCACGCTTCACGCGGGTGCCCGGGTCCACCTTGCGGGCAATCACCTTGCCGCCGACGCGAAAGCCCAGGTCGCTGGCCGTGCGGGCGGCTACCACGCCGGTGTAGAGGGCATTCTGCTGGGCCGCCGCTTGTACGTCCGCCGCCAATACCGCCCGTGGCTGGGGCGCGCTGACCGTGGTGTCGGCCTGGCTGTTGCAACCGGAGAGCGCCAGCAGGGCGGCGGGGATCAGGGCGAGTAGGGCAAGGTGCGGGCGATTCATGGAGCGATCCTCGGAGTGGGCGGCATCGGGGCGGAGCACCGCAGGTCGAAAATATGATAGGCATAATCTAATTTCGTGTATATATGTCACTCGTCATCTAATTCGTCAGCCCAAGGGCGAAGCGACCAACGGAGGTGCATGCGATGTGCAATGAACAACAAGTGGCAGATAACGGCCTGGCCTGCGTTGCGCCGCCCGCCGTCAGCAACGACGACTGGCATGCCCTGGAGTGGCAACTGATGGCCCTGGCGCTGGAAGCCGAAGTAGTGGGAGAACTGTCATGAATCCGTCGCGCCTGCTGCTGGCCATCCTCATGGTGCTGACCGCCATGGGGGAAATCTCCACTCAACTGATCATTCCCGCCCTCGGTGCCCTCGAACAGGGGCTGGGTGCGGCTCATGGCACCAGTCTCGCGGCGCTGTCCGCTTTCGTCGCAGCGTTCGGGCTCGGGCAATTGCTGCTCGGGCCGCTGTCCGACCGGGTTGGCCGCCGACCGGTGCTGATCGGCGGTCTCAGCCTTTATCTGGCCGCAACTGCGTGGATGTTCCTGGCCGATAGCATGTCCGACTTCATTCTCGGCCGTGTGGTCCAGGGCCTTGGTGCCTGCGCGGCACTGGTGCTGGCGCGTGCCATCGTGCGTGATGTCTGGAAGACCCAGGCGGCCCCGGCCCTGGCCCTGACCGTGATCGGCATGCTCAGCGCCATCGCCCTGGCGCCCATGGTGGGCGGCCTGCTCACCCAGTGGGGCGGCTGGCATGCGCCCATCCTTGCTTCCCTGGCCATCGGCAGCCTGGCGCTGCTGGCGGTGCTGGCCTTCTACCGGGAATCCAACCCCAGTCTCGATCCCAAGGCCGGTCATCCGGCGACGCTGGCGCGCGATTACTTCGACCTGTTCAAGCAGCGTTCCAGCCGCGCCTTGGCCTTTACCCTGGCAGGTACCTATGGGGCGATGTTCGCGGTGGTGGCCGGTTCATCGGCTGTCTATATCGGCCTGCTGGGACTGAGCGCGGCGGAGTACGGTCTGGCCTTCGGCGCCACCATTTCCGGACTGATCGCCGGCGCGTTGTTCACCCAACGCAAGATCATGCAACTGGGTCCGCAACGTATCGTTGGTATTGGTGTGAGCCTGGTGGCCACGGGTGCACTGACCACCCTGCTGGTGCACGCCACGCTTGGCCTGTCGGTACTCGGCCTCTCATTGCCGCAGGTGTTGGTGACCCTGGGCGGCGGCATGCTGATTCCGGCTTCGGTGGCCGGTGTGGTCATGCCCAACGCCCACCGCGCTGGCCTTGCCGCCGGCCTGATGGGCTTCGCCCAGATGCTCGGCGCGACCTTGAGCGGCGTTCTGCTGGGGGCGCTGCAAGATGGCAGCTCCTGGCCGATGGTCGGCGTGCAAGCCGTATTCGCCGTGGCGGCCATCAGCGGGTTCACGCTGATGACCCGCAAGGCACGCAGCGCGGCGGTTTCTGCGGCGGGGTGAGGGAAAGGAGAAGCACGCACGGGGCCGCCTGCCCCAGGCCCGAGACGCAGGGCAGGGACTGACCATCGCCCAAGCTATGCCCGCCAGCCTCGTCGCAGGTCGGTAGAGAGGACTGAGAGATCGTGCGATGGATGAGAGCATCCATCGCCGTTGGCCCGAATCATGAGGACCCATTCCCCGCCGCTAAGGAGCCGCCTGGTGACCTTCGAGTAGGCCGCCAGGTAACTGGGCGAATCGCTTACTTGAACAGCGCCGCGTTGGTCGCCAGGACTTCGTCGGCGCACTGGGCGTCCAGGTGGCCACCCGGGGCGCCGGCTACGCCGATGGCGCCGATGACGGCATCGCCGGCCTTGACCGGAACGCCACCACCCAGCAGCAGGAAGCCGGGAATGTCGGCCAGGTTGGCGGCGGCCGGGTTCTTCTGGGCGTTCTCCATGATGTTCAGGGTCGGGTTCTTGGCGGAGGCGGCAGTGAAGGCCTTGGCGCGGCTGGCTTCTACGGTGTGTGGGCCGGCGTTGTTGGCGCGGGCGAAGGCTTTCAGCAGGCCGGCGCGGTCCACTACCGAAGCGCTGACGTTGTAGCCCTTGGCCTGGCAGGCGGCGACGGTTGCGACTGCCAGCTTCTGGGCGTCTTCGCTGGAGATGTTGCTTTCCTTCAGCACGGCGGCCTGGGCGGTGCCCGCGAGGGTCAGGGAGCAGAGCAGGGCAGCGAGGGAAGTACGGGGCATGGCTGTGTCCTTTCGTGGTGGACTTGAGGTGCAGCCAGTGTGTCTGGAGGGGGGGCGGCGCGGTATTCGCCCGACTACGGGACGGCCTCCGTAGTGCTACGGAGGTGGCGAGTCGAGCAGGCTGGCGTATTGGCGGATGAGCTGCGCCAGCGAGTCGGTTTCGAGCTTGGCGAAGACGTTGGCCCGATAGGTTTCCACGGTGCGCGGCGACAACTCGAACTCGCGTGCGATCTCTTTGTTGCTCATGCCCTGGACGATGCGTTCCAGCACATCGCGCTCGCGCCCCGAGAGGCGCCCCAGCCGCTCGACGGCGGCCTGGGTCACCGCCTGACGCTCGCGGCTGGCGATGTGGGTGCGCACGGCGGTCTGAACTGCGTCGAGGAAGACATCGTCGTCCGCCGGCTTCTGCAGGAACTCCATGGCGCCGCCCTTGAAGGCCCGGCGGCAGAGGTCGACGTTGGCGTGGCCGGTGAGCATCACCACCGGCAGGTCGGAGACTTCCGCCAGGCGGGCCAGCACGTCCAGCCCGCCGATGCCCGGCATGCGAATGTCCAGCACCACGCAACCGATGGCCTGCGGCGCCAGCGAGTCGAGAAAAACCTGGGGATCGCTGAATCCCTCACTGCGTAGTCCAACGCTGCGCAGCAACAGCGCCAGGGCGTCGCGCACGGCGTCGTCATCGTCCACCAGGTAAACGAGCGGAGAGTGTGCGGGGAGGCTCATGCATCGGCTCCGGCGAGGGGCAGGCGCAGGGTGAAGCAGGCGCCTCGGGGTTCGAGGTTGCGAACGCTGATGCGGCCGTCCATTGCGCCGGCCAGGGTTTCGCAGAGTGTCAGGCCCAGCCCCATACCGTGCGGTCGCGTGGTGTAGAAGGGCTCGAACAGGCGCGGCAGCGCATCGGCGGGAATGCCCGGACCGTCGTCGCTGACGCTGAATACATAGCCGCTGTCCTCGACACCGCCAGAAAGGCCGATGTTGCGGGTACTCGTCGCGTCGGCGGCGTTCTGCACCAGGTTGTGCAGGATCTGCTCGAGGGCCACCCGGTCGCCCAGCGGCCGCTCGCCCGGAGAGGCGTTGCGCCAGGTCAGGCGGATGCCACGGCGCGCCAGTTCCTGTTCGCGCAGGAACAGCAGCGAAGCCGCCAGCGCATCGGGATCGACCGCCGTGCGGGGCGAGGGTGAGCTGGGCTGCACCAGCTCGCGCATGCGCTGGATGATGTCGGCCGCGCGGCGTGCCTGGCCGGCGCTGGCGAGCAGGGCCTGGCGCACTGCCGGGCGTTCCTCTTCGTCATCCAGCAGGCGTTCGGCGGCACGCACCTGGGCGAGGATGGCGGTCAGCGGCTGGTTCAGCTCGTGGGCGATGCCAGCCGCCATCTCGCCCAGGGTGCTCAGCCGTGTCATTGCGGCCAGACGGGCTTCTTCCTGCTGCCGCCTGGCGTCGGCGCGCGTACGCTGCCAGACGCTCGTACCGGCGGCCAGCAGGCAACTGGCGACCGCCCAGACCAGCCATTCCATCCAGGGCCAATCGCTGGGCGTCAGCCGTTTCCAACTGTGCAGGGGAAAGGGTTGGCTGACCGCGCCCAAGGGTTTGTGCAGGTCGATCAACCAGCCCAGCGAGCTGGCGCTGGATTGGCGTGCCAGCAGGGTCAGCGGCCCGGCGCCCACATCCAGCGTCAGCGTGGCCAGCGAGGGGGGGAAATCGGCGGTCGGTATGAGTTGCCGCGCATCCAGCAACAGGCTCCAGCTCGACGGTGCCACCAGCCAGTAGCGTGCCTCGTCCAGCGGCTGCGTGACGGGACGCTTCAGTTGGCGTGCCTGCTCGATCGTCGCAGCGAAGTTCGGCGGGGCGGCGAGGCTGCCCGTCCAGGTTCCGTCGCGCAGGAAACCCAGGCCCAGCAGTTGTGGCATGGAGGGTTGCAGGCTGGGGAGCAGGCGTTCGGGATCAGGCGGATGCGACAACGCGGCCAGGGTGGCCAGCACAGCCTCGTGCTGCACCGTCTTCTGGCTGAGCATGCGCTGGGCGATGCTGGTGTCCTGGAGAAAGCGCTCACGTCGGTCGGCATGGTCCTGCCAGCCGATCCAGGCGGCGACGGGGCAGAACAGCACCAGCCAGAGCAGGAATGTGCGGGTATTGGTCAGGGGTTTCACGGTGTGCATCATGCCTGGCCTGTGCCGATGGCGGCCATCCGTAGGGCTACGGAGGAGCGGTGCGATTCGCCGCGCGGGGCAGGGGCTGGAGCCAAGTGGGGCGAGTCCATCGGTGGCATCTGTCGGGCCTGGTTGCGGATGTCGAGTGGGCGTGGCTGCGTTGCAGCCCTCTGGTCACTCCCGCAAGGCTCCTGCCGCCCTACAATGCTTCGGGTTCCATTCAAGACCACTGTCTTTTGTCCTGCATGAGGGGGTTCAAATGTCCGATGCACGCTATGTTCCGCCGGAAGTATGGCGGCACCTCGAACCGTCCGGGGGCGAGTTCGCCAACATCAACCGCCCGGTCGCGGGGCCGACCCATGAGCGCGAGTTGCCGGTGGGCAAGCATCCGTTACAGCTCTATTCGCTGGCGACGCCCAACGGGGTGAAGGTGACCATTCTGCTGGAAGAGCTGCTGGCCCTGGGGCATGCCGGCGCCGAGTACGACGCCTGGCTCATCCGCATTACAGAGGGCGATCAGTTCTCCAGTGGATTCGTCGAGATAAACCCGAACTCGAAGATTCCCGTGCTGGTGGATTACAGCCAGGAAAAGCCCATCCGCATCTTCGAGTCGGGCTCGATCCTGCTGTATCTCGCGGAGAAGTTCGGCCGCTTCCTGCCGTCCGATCTGGCAACGCGCACCGAAACGTTGAACTGGCTGTTCTGGCAAATGGGGTCGGCGCCCTACCTGGGGGGAGGTTTCGGGCACTTCTACGCCTACGCGCCGGAGAAGTTCGAGTACGCGATCAACCGATTCACCATGGAGACGAAGCGCCAACTGGATGTTCTGGATCGCCGTCTCGCCGATCACCGCTATCTCGCCGGCGACACCTACACCATCGCCGACATGGCCGTCTGGCCCTGGTACGGCCAACTGGTGCGGGGGCATCTGTACTCCGCGGCGGAATTCCTCTCCGCCCATGAGTACGTCCATGTGCTGCGCTGGGCCGAGGAGATCGCCCAGCGGCCTGCGGTGAAGCGTGGTCGGCGAGTCAACCGCACCTGGGGTGATCCGGCGGAACAGTGCCCGGAGCGGCATCAGGCATCCGATCTGGACGGAGACTGATGCCCGCTTGGCGTTGGGGATAGCCAGTCTGGAAGATTTGTGCAGCTGGCGGGTTCAGAGCTTCTTGCCGCTACTGGCCACCGCTGGCCTCAACGCCCGCGCTACTTCACCCTGGATTTTGTAGGCCGGGGCTTCCACCGAGTTGTAGTCCCGTGTGTAGCGCTTGGCGAAGTCCGCCACGCCCCATTCCAGGTACTGCTTTACGTGGTGCAGTTCATGAGCCCAGAGGGCGACGTTGTTCTGCGCGTCGTCCTCGTTGCGGAAAACGATCACGTCCACCAGGGTCACCGCTTCCACGTCCGGGTTCTGCATCAGGGTGTTGGCGGCGTTCATCTCGGCATCGACGCCCACCTTGTAGCGGGCCGTGTCCAGCACCTGCAGGTCGTAGTAAGGCTCCAGCTGCGCACGGATGTGCAGTGGAATGGGGTACAGAACGGTCGCTGGCATGTTGTTGCGCGACTCCACGATCCACTGTTGCAGGCTGGTGGCGGCCATCTGGTTGACCCCTTCCAGCAGCGGGGCAATGTCCCCCTGGCTTCCCGGTGCGCAGAAACAGGTCACCACGCACACCTGCGATTGCCCGGCGGGACAGGCAAGGGCGGCGGTGGAAACGAAGGGCAGGGCAAGAATGGTCTGACGCAGGAATGTGCGAAGGGATACAGCGAACAAGGAGCCTCCCGGAGGCGCTGACGGAGCGCGCCATTATGGACAGCGGTGGCGGGGATTGGTTGCGCAATCCCCATCCGGCTGTCGGCCGATGTTCAAACGGTCTTCGTTTCCTGGGGCAGGCACGTGGCGGATGTGGAATTGTCGATTGCGTCCTGGAATGTCATGTCGCATGCTCTTCGCAGTCCTGCACAGGTATCCCTAAGTCCATGAAAAATATAGCAATGGTATTGTTTCAGGACTTCCTGCTCCTGGACATCGCCGGTCCGCTTGAAGTCTTCTCCATCGCCAACCGCTATCTGCCGGCCGACAAGCATTACCGGATCATCACCATTGGCACCGAGACCAGCGCTATTCGGGCCTCCAACGGCACCTTGATGCAGGCGGAGCTTAGCCTGGAGGAAGCCGTCGATGCCTACGACCTGCTGCTGGTCCCCGGCGGGCCAGGCGCCTACCTCAAACCCTTCCCTGAGCTGGTGGACTGGCTGCCGCGGGCCTGTGAAAAGGCCGGGCGCTTCGGTTCCATCTGCACGGGCGCGTTCATTCTCGGTTTTGCGGGGTTGCTGGATGGACATCGGGTGACAACGCACTGGCATTACACCGATCGTCTGGCCAAGGCCTTCCCCAGGGCACAGGTTCAGACCGACCACATTTTCCTGGAGGATGGTCGCCTGGTGTCCTCTGGGGGCGTCACTGCCGGTATCGACCTGGCGCTGTCGATGGTCGCCAAGGACCACGGCCGCAAGGTCGCCCTGGATGTGGCCAAGGTGCTGCTGGTGGTCATGACGCGTCAGGGCGGGCAGGCGCAGTTCAGCCCGCTGGTGGCGACGATCAGCACCCACGAGACACCGATCAGCCGGGTGCAGAGCCATGTGCTGGAGCGCCTGGACGAATCCTTCAGCGTCGCGCGAATGGCCGAGATCGCGGCCATGAGTCCGCGTCACTTCGCCCGTACCTTCGTCCGTGAGGTGCAGATGACGCCCATGGATTTCCTGCAGAACGCCCGTATCGATCACGCCAGGAACCTGCTGGAAACCAGCGACCTGCCACTGAAGACCATTGCCTTTCGCAGTGGCTTCGGCAGCGTGCGCGTGATGCGTCAGCGCTTCACCGAGCGGCTCGGGCTGACCCCCCTGCAATACCGCCAGCAGTTCAGCTGAGCCGCAGTGTCCGCATCGGGCACTGCGATGTCCGTATTCGGCACCGCCGCAGAGTTGTCGTACATCTTCCAACTGACAAGATAAAGGCCATTCGTCGGGAGCCTGGCACATGGCTGTCGGTGTGCTGACGCACGCCTGCAAAGAACCACTGGCCTCATTGCCAATCAGCAGCTTGCTGGTGATGGCCCTCACTCACCCTGCCAGACCCACCGTCTCACCACGATGGACTGAAGCAATGCCACGATCCGAGTTCCACGCCACGGGCGCCCCCGGTGCAATCTCCGGGGACGATGTGGCGTTCTCCACCGCAGGTGGGCTGAGCGCCAGCCGCGAACGCCTGGTCAAGCAGCTGATTCTCGCCAACCTCGCCAGCAGCCTTGAAGTCACCGCCCTGGCCGATGCCTGTTCTCTGTCCCGAAGCCATTTTTCCAGGGCATTCAAATGCAGCACCGGACTGTCGCCCCGGGAATGGATTCAGCGCCAACGTATCGCCCGCGCCAAGGAGCTGATTCGCCGCTCCGAGCTGAGCCTGATCCAGATCGGCCTGGAATGCGGCTTCTGCGATCAGGCGCATTTCTGCCGCAGTTTCTCGCGCAGCGTCGGGGTCACGCCCCTGACCTGGCGCCTCGGAGCGCGGCTCGACCCCAACGACTCCGCCACCAGGAATACCCCATGAACCGAAACCAACTGCGTCGCGTCGACCTCAACCTCCTGGTCGTTTTCGAGGCCCTGATGTTCGAGAAGAATGTGACGCGGGTAGCCGAGAAGCTTTTCCTCGGCCAGTCGGCGGTGAGTGCGTCGCTTGCACGTTTGCGCGACCTGTTCGACGACCCGCTGCTGATCCGCCAGGGCCGTGGCATGGAAGCCACGCCGAGGGCACAGGCCATCCTCGAGGAGTTGCGTCCGGCGCTGGACGCCATTTCCGGCGCGGTGAGCCGTGCCAAGGATTTCGACCCTGCCAGCAGTCGCGAGATATTCCGCATCGGCCTTTCCGACGATGCCGAATTCGGCCTGTTCCCGGAGCTGCTGCGGCGTCTGCGCGAGGAGGCTCCCGGCATAAAGGTGGTGGTGCGGCGGGTGAACTACCTGCTGCTGCCGTCGCTGCTGGCATCCGGAGAGATTTCCGTGGGCGTCAGCTACACCCAGGAACTGCCGGCCAATGCCAAGCGCCGAAAACTGCGCGACATCCCCTGCAAGGTGCTGCGTGGTGACGACCGGCCGGAGCCGCTGACCCTGGACGACTACTGCGAGCGGCCGCACGCCATGGTGTCCTTCTCCGGGGACCTGTGCGGCAACATCGACCTCGACCTGCAACGGGTGGAACGCAGCCGTAACGTCGTGCTGGCGGTGCCGCAGTTCAGCGGCCTGCGTTCGTTGCTGCCGCGCACCGAGCTGATCGCCACTGTGCCCGACTATGCCGCCTGTGCATTGGTCGCGGGCACCAGCCTGCGCGCCGAGGATCCACCGTTTTCCATTGCTCCGGCCGAGCTCTCCATGGTCTGGAGCGGGGCGCATGACAACGACCCGGCGGAGCGCTGGTTGCGCACGCACATCGTCGAACACATGTCGCGTCCGCTGCACCAGATGGTTGGGAGCGCAGCCTTCTAGAACGGGCGTTCCAGCTGAAGAACAGCACATTCGTGCAATCGTTGCATGAGAGGACACGGCATCCTCGGGGTCCGATTTTCGCCGCCAGCCCCGGCGAGCGCGACGACCGAGGAACCGTTCATGAGCCAAGACCCATCCAGCAATAGCCGCCGCCAGTTCCTCGCCGCCAGCTCCGTGCTGGGTGCCGCTGGCGCACTCTGGTCCGCACTACCCTTCACCGGCGCCGCAGGCGTCGCCCATGCCGCTACTTCAGGGGGTTCCATGTCCGCCGACCTGATCCTGTTCAATGGCCGCCTGCACACGGTCGACCGCGAAAAGCCCACCGCCAGCGCCGTGGCCATCAAGGACGGGCGCTTTCTCGCCGTCGGCAGCGATGCCGAGGCCATGGCCCATCGCGGCGACGCCACCCAGGTCATCGACCTCAAGCAGCGCACGGTGATCCCCGGCCTCAACGACTCGCACCTGCACCTGATCCGCGGCGGCCTCAACTACAACCTGGAACTGCGCTGGGAAGGCGTGCCCTCGGTGGCCGACGCCCTGCGCATGCTCAAGGACCAGGCCGACCGAACCCCCTCTCCGCAGTGGGTACGCGTGGTCGGTGGCTGGAACGAGTTCCAGTTCGCCGAAAAACGCATGCCGACCCTGGAGGAAATCAACCGCACAGCGCCGGACACCCCGGTGTTCCTCCTCCACCTCTACGACCGCGCGCTGCTCAACCGCGCCGCGCTGAAGGCGGTCGGCTACACCAAGGACACGCCCAACCCGCCGGGTGGCGAAATCCAGCGCGACGGCAGCGGCAACCCCACCGGCATGCTGATCGCCCGGCCCAACGCCACCATCCTCTACGCCACCCTGGCCAAGGGGCCGAAGTTGCCGCTGGAGTACCAGGTCAACTCCACCCGCCAGTTCATGCGCGAGCTCAACCGCCTCGGCCTGACCAGCGCCATCGACGCCGGCGGCGGCTACCAGAACTACCCGGACGACTACCAGGTGATCGAGGAACTGGCCCAGCAGGGCCAGCTCAGCGTGCGCATCGCCTACAACCTGTTCACCCAGAAACCCAAGGAAGAGCTCACCGACTTCCAGAACTGGAGCAAGGTGGTCAAGCCCGGCCAGGGCAATGACTTCCTGCGCCACAACGGCGCCGGCGAGATGCTGGTGTTCTCCGCGGCCGACTTCGAGGACTTCCTCGAACCGCGCCCGGACCTGCCGCAGACCATGGAGCAGGAGCTGGAGCCGGTGGTGCGCCACCTGGTGGAGCAGCGCTGGCCGTTCCGCCTGCACGCCACCTACGACGAATCCATCTCGCGCATGCTGGATGTGTTCGAGAAGGTCAACCGCGACATTCCGTTCAACGGCCTGCCGTGGTTCTTCGACCACGCCGAAACCATCTCGCCGAAGAACATCGAGCGAGTGCGTGCCTTGGGCGGCGGCATCGCCATCCAGGACCGCATGGCCTTCCAGGGCGAGTACTTCGTCGACCGCTACGGCGCCAAGGCGGCCGAGCAGACTCCGCCGATCCAGCGCATGTTGGCCGAAGGCGTGCCGGTGGGCGCCGGCACCGACGCCACCCGCGTCTCCAGCTACAACCCCTGGACCTCGCTGTACTGGCTGGTCAGCGGCCGCACCGTCGGCGGCCTGGAGCTTTATCCCCAGGGCCTGTCGCGCGACACCGCGCTGCAACTCTTCACCCACGGCAGCGCCTGGTTCTCCAGCGAGCAGGGCAAGAAGGGGCAGATCAAGGTGGGCCAACTGGCCGACCTCGCCGCCTTGTCGGCGGATTTCTTCAGCGTCGAGGACGAGGCCATCAAGTGGATCGAGTCGGTGCTGACCGTGGTCGACGGCAAGGTGGTCTACGCCGCCGGCGAGTTCGACAAGCTCGGTCCGCCGCAGCTGCCGGTGCTGCCGGAGTGGTCGCCGGTGGCCAAGGTCCCCGGCCACTGGAAGCCCGCCGCGCCGCTCGCCGCCCAGGTGCACCAGTGCGTCGGCGCCTGCACGGTGCACGCCCACAGCCACGAGCGGGCACGGCAGTCGAGCGTGCCGGTGAGCGACTTCCAGGGCTTCTGGGGGGCACTGGGCTGCTCCTGCTTTGCCTTCTGATGGTTCCTTGAGGGGGCGACTTCAATCGCCAAGGGCAGCAACGCTGCCCCCCGGCGAACCCGAAGGGCAGACCTTCGGCCTGCCTGGCGAATGAATTCGCCCCTACAGAGAAAACAGCCCCCCAGGGCAAGCCTGAATTATTTGCGCAGGCCCCAAGCCGGCGCCCTACCCAAGCAAGGAGAACGACCATGGCTACTCCCTACAAGCGTCTCGACAAGGACAACGCCGCCGTCCTGCTGGTGGACCACCAGTCCGGCCTGCTGTCGCTGGTTCGCGACTTCACCCCGGACGAGTTCAAGAACAACGTGCTGGCCCTGGCCGACATCGCCAAGTTCTTCAACCTGCCGACCATCCTCACCACCAGCTTCGAAAGCGGCCCGAACGGCCCACTGGTGCCAGAACTCAAGGCCATGTTCCCAGACGCGCCGTACATCCCGCGCCCCGGCCAGATCAACGCCTGGGACAACGCCGATTTCGTCAAGGCGGTGAAGGCCACCGGCAAGAAGCAACTGATCATCGCGGGCGTGGTGACCGATGTCTGCGTGGCGTTCCCGACCCTGTCGGCCATTGCCGAAGGCTTTGACGTGTTCGTGGTCACCGACGCCTCCGGCACCTTCAACCCGGTGGTACGCGACGCCGCACTGAACCGCATGAGCCAGGCCGGCGCCCAGCTGATGAACTGGTTCGCCGTGGGCTGCGAACTGCACCGCGACTGGCGCAACGACATCGAAGGTTTCGGCGGTCTGCTCGCCGGTCACCTGCCGGCCTACGCCAACCTGATGCAGAGCTACTCGGCGCTGAACGCCAAGTAATCCCAGCGCAAAAAAATGCCCGCATTTGTGCGGGCATTTTTGTTTCGCCGGTGGACATCGAGAGTGATGCCTGGCCAGCCCCAAGGGTGGATGACGCTCTGTTCATCCACCAGCGATGCCGATCCGGGCTCCGATCGTTGGGTCTCGTTCCTCGGCACCAACCTACCGAAGAACATCGTTCTGCACGGCGAATCTCTTACTGCAGGTGCTTCCTCAGCTCGGTACCGGCCTGACGCATGGCCGCCTGCACGGCGGGAACATGGGCCAGCGGGTTGAGCAGGCCATAGTCGTGGATCATGCCGTTGAAGCGCACGGCGGTGACGTCGACGCCAGCGGCATTCAGCTTGCGCGCCCAGCTGGCTGGACTATCGCGCTGGCCGGTGCGGAGTTATTGCATGGGTGTGCTTACTTTCGGCCCGGTACCGGCCAGGGTGGAAATCCGGCGGAGCAATTCCGTCGTCACGGGCGGTGCGAAGGGAAGTCGCCGCGCAAGAACGATCAAGTGCCATCCTCTCCAGCGCGGCACACTCGCTGGCGTCTCGTAAGGAGTGAACATGGAAGACCCTATCGACAAGGCCCTCTGGATGATCGAAACCGATGTCGACGGCCACTTCGATCTCCAGGCCATCGCCGGCGCCTGTGGCGTATCCCGTTTCTGCCTGGCCCGTGCGTTCGTCGTTGCCACCGGCTGGCCCGTGATGCGCTACGCGCGGGTAAGGCGGCTAAGCCGGGCAGCGCGCAGGCTGGCTGACGGGGAAACGGACATCCTCGGCCTGGCCCTGGAGTCCGGCTATGGCTCCCACGAGGCTTTCACTCGCGCGTTTCGCGAGCATTTCGGCCTGACGCTGGAATCCGTTCGAGCACGCGGCTATCTGGACGGCATCCAATTAAGAGAGGCCATGCGCATGCGCCCCACCAGCACCTATCCACTTACCGAACCGCGTTTCGAACAGGGCGAAGAACTGCTGATCGCCGGACTCGGTGAGCGCTTCACCGCCGACAAGTCCCTAGGCATCACCGCCCTCTGGCAGCGCTTCGTGCCCTACATCGGCCGGGTATCCGGGCAGCAGGGTTACGAGACGTATGGTCTGTGCCACAGCCCGGATGAGGAGGGTGGTTTCGAGTACATGGCTGGCGTTCGGGTCAACCGCACAGACGATCTGCCGGCCGGTTTCACCCACCAGCGGCTGCCAGCGCGGCGTTATGCGGTGTTCCGCCATCAGGGGCACATCTCCAGCATCCACGAGACCTTTGCAGCGATCTTCCAGCGCTGGTTGCCGCAGTCCGGATTGCAGGCCGCCGATGCGCCGGAGTTCGAGTATTACAGTGCCGATTTCGATCCCATGGCTGGAACGGGTTGGGTGGAAATCTGGGTGCCGATAAAGGACTGAAAAGGGGGAGACTCGCGGCTTCCCGTCAGCCTAAACTGAGCGGCATTTTCGTCAGGCCCCTTGCACATCCATGCCGAGTACGCAGGTATCAAGTCGTTGCCGAGCGTTGTGGTTCGTCGCGCTGCTGCTGGCCAGCGTGTGGCCGCTGTTCGGCCATGCCGGCCAACCGGCCGAGTACCGCATCGGGGTGGAACAGGTGGATTACTACCCCATCTACTCCGCGGTGCCGCCAGACAACGAATACCGCGGCTATGCCCGTGACCTGCTGGACCTCTTCGCCACCCGGGAAAACCTGCGCTTCATCTATGTGGCGCTGCCGGTGCGGCGTCTGTCCCATTCCTTCTGGAGTGGACGACTCGATCTGGTCTTCCCCGACAACCCGCGCTGGGCAGAGCCGCAGAAGCCCGCCGGAATCACCTACTCGCAGCCGGTGCTGCAATTCCAGGACGCCATGCTGGTGTTGCCGGAGCGCAAGGGCCAGCCGCGCAAGAACTTCCGCCGGCTCGGCTTCGTCCGTGGTTTCACGCCGTGGAAGTTTCAGGACGACATCGCTGCCGAACGGGTGGTCATCGAGGAGGCGCCCAACCCCGAGGGACTTATCCACATGGTCATGGCCGGCTACATAGACGCTGCCAACATGGCGCAGCAAGTGGCTAACTTCCACCTCAAGCACCTGGGGCGGGAAGGCGGCCTGGTGATCGAGTCGTCATTGCTGCCACTCAGCGACAGCTACTACCACCTCTCCAGCATCCAGCACCCTGAGCTCATCCACCGTTTCGATGCCTTTCTCCAGCGTGAGCAAGCGGCGATTCAGACGCTGAAGGCGAAGTACGGTTTCTAACGCCGGGGCAGGCGGTCAGGCCAGTTCGAAGGCATCCATCAATTCCGCGAGAAAGGTGCTCACCAGTTCGCTCTGGCGGATGGAATGCCGGACTGCCGCGTGGAACTGCACTTCATAGCGAAACTGGTTCGGGTTGAGGGCGCGGAGCTGGTCCAGTTCAACGTGGCGTGCCGCGTAGTGCTCGGGCAGAAAGCCCAGGTGCTGGCCAGAAAGGATCAGCAGGGCAGCGCCATCCATGCTGTCGGTGAGAGCGGTCATGCGGTCGATCGAGGTAGGGGCTGGCATTTCCGGCAGCGGGTGACTGGGCCAGACCCACTCGTGTTCGGCCACGTCGGCGACTTGTAGCGTGCCAGCCTGGAGATAGAGCGGGTGCGAGGCACTGCAATAGGCAGCCTGGGTTTCGCTGAACAGGGACAGATAGTCGAGGTTGTCGAGACGCCGCCAGAAATAGCCGATGGCCAGGTCCAGATGGCCATTGATGAGCTTCTCTTCGAGGAAGGCGGACGACAGCTCGGTGAACTGGAAGTACAGGCCCTGGTTGCGTGCGCGCAGGCGAGCGATGGCCAGGGCGATCTTCTTGTTGGCCGTCGGGTCGATCTGTCCGAGCAGGCCGATGTTCAGCGTGCCGGAGAGGGTGCGGTTGATGTGCTGCACTTCAAGGCGAAAGCCCTCGGCAGCTGCCAGCAGGCGCCGCGCCGCTTCGACGAACTGGCTGCCCTTGGACGTCAGCGCGAATCCCGCCCGGCCACGTTGGCAGAGGCGGAAGCCCACGCGAGTCTCAAGTGACGCCAGTTGCGCACTGATAGTGGGTTGCGAAGTGTTCAGCGCAGTCTGCGCAGCGGAAATGCCTCCTGCCTCGACAACCGCCAGGAACACGCGGATCAGACGGATATCCAGTTCGGATACGTTGCCCAGCATGGGGCCTCCGGGAATGCCTTACATAGAAGGCGATCTATGTGAACAGTTGGCCCGCGCTATTTTACGAATTCGGCAGGGCACCTAGATTGCTGCTTCAGCGACGGCTCGATCCCAATCAGGATGCCGGGAATAGCCGGGTCGCCAGGCGTCATCATAGGTCGCCGCAGAGGGCGTTCGCCACAGGGCTTGGGCAGCGCCATCTCACCCAACATAGATGAACCCGATGTATGGCTGGCGCCTTGCGTGGCCCGCTGACCGCATCATCACAAGAACAACAGTTCGCTCGACCAGGAGCGAAGGAGCATCCCATGTCAGGGTCCACCCAGCCCGTTCACGCGGCTGACGCCAGCGCCGGATTGGCCATCGAAGGCCACTCGATCGACTACATCCCCGAATCCGAGCGCCACGCCCGGCTCAGCAGCCAGGGGCCGTTCTGGTTCCTCGGCAACTTCCACTTCTTCACCATCTCCATCGGTTTCGTCGGGCCGAGCCTGGGGCTGTCTGCCCTGTGGACGACCCTGGCCGGTGCGCTGGGCATCATGTTCGGCACCTTGTTCATGGCCTTCCACGGCTCCCAGGGGCCGGAGATGGGCCTGCCGCAGATGATCCAGTCCCGTGCGCAGTTCGGTTATCGCGGGGTGGTGCTGGCGTTGATGGCGACCCTGTTCGTGTTCGTCGGCTTCAACGTGGTGAACGTCTCGCTGATCATCGACGGCCTGAAAAATGTCTTCGGACTTGAGCCGCTTCCCGTGGCCTGCGCGGTGATCGCCGTCGGCGCGCTGCTGTCGATCTATGGCCACGACCTGATGCACAAGGCCTTCAAATGGGCATTGATGCTGACCCTGCCGCTCTACGCGCTGGTGACCGTCGCGCTCATGTTCGGCGCCGGGCAGTCGGAGGCAGTCGAGCCGGCCAGCCTGGGCTTCACCTGGGTTGCGTTCGTCACCCAGTTCGCCATCGCGGCCAGCTACAACATCTCCTACGCGCCCTATGTATCTGACTACTCGCGTTACCTGCCGAAGAACACCAGCCGACCCAAATTGATTGCGGCGGTGTTCCTCGGCGCTTCGCTCTCCGGTGCCTGGATGATCGGCCTCGGCGCCTGGCTTGCGCAGTTGCTGCAAGTGTCCGACGCACTGGTGGCGCTGGATCGCGTCGGCACGGCCGTGCTGCCGGGGCTGGGCCATGTTCTGGTACTGGTTTCGGTGGTCGGCTTCCTGCCGGTGATCGCGCTCAACACCTACAGCGCCATGCTTACCCTGCTGACTGGCATCGACTCGGTTCGCCGCATCAACCCGACACCGCGTGCGCGGGTGCTGTCGATCCTCATCATCACCCTGGTGCTGCTCGCCTGTGTGATGTCGATCCGTGGCAATGGCATCTCCATCCTCAATACCTTCCTGGTGCTGATGCTCTACTTCCTCGTGCCGTGGACCGCCGTGAACCTGGTGGACTACTTCTGCGTGCGCAAAGGCCGCTATGCGATCCCCCACTTCTTTACGCCGAATGGCATCTACGGCGCGTGGCAAATGCGCGGCATCGTCGCCTACGTGGTGGGCTTCGTTTGCATGATCCCGTTCTTCTTCATCTTCGATGCAGCGGCAGGCCAGGAGGTCTTCGTCGGCCCCATGGCACGCCTGCTGGACGGCGTGGATATCGCCTGGCTGGTAGGGCTGGTGGTGTCCGGCCTGACCTACTTCATCCTCAGTCGCTCGCTCGACCTGGAAAGCGAACGCCGCATCATCGATGCCATCAGCGAACGCGACATCCTCGAAATGACCCGAGCTGGCGCAAGCCAGGAACCGCGAGCCTGATATCAGGGAGTACTGCCCAGTGAACGCATCCCGAAACCTCAAGGTCGCCTGCTGCCAGTTGGCGCCGAAGATCGGTGACCTCGCCCACAACCGCCGCATTGCCGAGCGGGCCATCCGCGCGGCTGCGCTGCAAGGCGCGCGAGTCGTGGTGCTGCCGGAGCTGGTGCAGAGCGGTTACGTCTTCCACGACCTGGCCGAGGCGCTGGCTTCGGCCGAAGCCGTGGACGGGCCGACGCTGCAACTCTGGCAAGCGCTGGCCCGCGAGCTTGAGATCGTCATCGTTGCCGGCTTCTGCGAGCGACTCGATGATCAGCGCGTTGCCAACAGCGCCGCCCTGGTCGATGCCACGGGAGTGCGCGCCCTGTACCGCAAGGCGCACCTGTGGGATGCCGAAAACGCCATCTTCACCACTGGCAACGAACCGCCGCCAGTGGTGGAAACCGCCTTCGGACGGATCGGCGTGATGATTTGCTACGACCTGGAGTTCCCCGAGTGGGTGCGCCTGCCGGCATTGGCTGGCGCCGATTTGCTCTGCGCGCCGGTCAACTGGCCGGACGGCCCGCGCCCGCCCATCGAACGCCCGGCCGAAGTGGTGCGCGTGCAAGCCAACGCTGCGGTCAACCGCCTGTTCATCGCTGCCTGTGATCGGCATGGCAGCGAGCGCGGGGTGAACTGGGTGCAGGGCTCGGTGATCGTCGATCCGGACGGCTACCCGTTGGCTGGGCCGGCGGAAGAGGGCGGGGAACAGATTCTCGTCGCCACCCTGAATCTGGATGAAGCGCGCAACAAGCGCATCAGCCAGCACAACCACCTGCATGAGGATCGTCGGCCGGAGCTGTACGGGGCAGGTGGACTGCTGGAGTGAATGGCGGCTGCGAGGTGCATTGCGTGGTCCAAAGCCTGCACAGAGAAAAGCCCCGCTTGAGGGGCTTTTCCTTTTTGGAATGTCAGTTCGCTGCGTTGTTCGTGGTTTGCTCCAGGGATGCGGCCTGGCGCAGAGGCTGCGTTTCCCTGATGCAGAAGAGGACCATATGGAAGTCGCTGCCCCATTCCGACTCGCATTGGCCGCGAATGGGGCCGCTGTAGCTGGCAACGGCTTCGGCTGACTGGCGTTGCTCTTCTACGCAATAGCTGCGCATGGCATCACCGCTCCATTTCTCCAGGCAATGTGCCTGGATGGCCGATTCGTCGGCCTGGGCGCCAGTCAGGACGCCGGTAGCCATTGCTGCAGCGGCGATCAGACGTTTTCTTTGCGACATAAGTACGCTCTCTTCCTTCGAAATGTCGGCCCTCCGTGGCCTGCGAGTTACACGAAGCAGTGAGATGAATTCGTGGTTGTGAACAACCGGAGCCCTGACCGCCACGCTTGGGTGCACAGTGGTGGTGCAGTCTAGTACAGCTCCGCCTTCTTCCCAGATCACCCCATGGTGGCCCGACGTCCGGTATACGGAAGCGGCGGGGAAGGCGCGCATTTTTCCATGCAGGGACTTCACCCCACCTAACCTGGATCAATGGTTTCCGATGCAGGGCTGGCGACCGGATGGACGGCGGGCCTATCGATATGAACGAGATTTGTGGGAAAGCCAGGAACTCGTTTCGCGTGCCGCAATCTGAGGGGAACGCAAACACCCAAGGAGTCACCATGCGTTTCCGCAACACCGTTGCCACCCTCGCACTGATCGCTGTGCCATTCGCGTCTGCCGTTGCCAAACACGACCACGACGATCACGACGACCTGCTGCGAAATCTCATCTCCACCGGCGCTACCACCGCCTCCAGCTACATCACCAGCGGCGGCGACGATAAGCTCGTAGGACCGGTGAAGGACGACGCCAGCAGCTTCATCGCCAGCGGTGGCGAAATCCGCGGCCCCTATCTCGAAGCCGAACTGCAACGGATTCGCAGCGCGAACCCGAGCCTGAGCGAGCGCAGTGACCTGGATCTGGCGAGCGCCATCCTGGCGGGTGACTCGCAGTAATCAAGCGGCAGCGCTTCGCGCAAGCGAAGTGGAGGGACAGGGAGGTCCTGCCTCATTTCGCCGTACTGTGAATGAGCCATTCGGCGGCGTATTCCCTGGCGCGCAGGACGCCTCGGGAGCGGCCTGGACGGCCCTGTTCGGGGGTGTACTCCAGGGTCTTTAAGCTTCCCGCCGAACGGTCGATATCAGGCCCCTTTCCCCGCTTTCCGTGAGCTATACCCCTTCCACGCGTTCTGTTCAGAACGCGCGTACGATCTGGGGAGAGCAATGAGAGCCAAGCTGGAACATCGATTGCAAAAGCGGCTGGAAGCGTTGCTACCCGGCCATGTCATCAATTGCCAGATCGGCGCCGATGGCATTTTGGCGCTGACGGTGCGTTGGCCTGCCTCCGGCGAGAGCATGGCCATCACCGGTATCACCATGCAGTCCCTGCTGGGGCGTGAAGCCCTGGAAAATACCGTCGATCAGATTCTGATCGAGATCAGTGCCGCTCGTGGTGAGTTGCCCCTCCTTCTCACCCAGCGGAAGGCGGAATAGAAGAGCAAGGGGCGATTAGGGGACAGATCTGTTATCTGCCCCCCTGCCTCTCTGTTATCCGACCACCACTGGTTCTCGCTCCAGCAAACGCGAGCATTCATTCAGCGGCAGCCACGCCTTGCCCTGCCAATGCAATACCTCCAACTCCCGCCCCAGCCAATGCAGCACCCTGCGACAGGGTCGCTGGCCGTCGAAGCGTTCTTCGCTGCGCAGGCGCGGGATCACCTGCCGAGTTATCCACTGGCGTATGCAGCGGTTCTCCGGGTGATAGAAGTGGATCAGCGTGGCATACAGGCCGGAGTCGCTAACCAGCAATTCCTCCTGGAACTCGCCATGGCTGTTGCGCATCCAGGCCCTTTGCACCTGATCTTCATCGAGGTTGCGTTGTATCCGTTCGGCAAGCTGGGGATGTGCCATCAGCCGGGCGAGATCGTTGACGGCAAACCAGGGCTCGTCGTCCAGCAGCAGTGCACGGAGCTGGCGTTTGTGGCGAATGAAGGAGAGGGGGAGCAGGACTTCGACGTCAGTCTGCTGCGCGGGGAGAAAGGGGAAATCGGGCATATCCATTACCTCTGCTTGATGGAGCAGCTTTCTTAGGGCTGTTGGAGTCGGGAGCTAAGAAACCTCAAGCAGAAGGCCGGGCATATTTCCCTTTCGGGTGTTGTATTAGCCCACTCCCGACAGTGCAGAGTTTTGCGGACGCGAGTATGCCGCGAGCACAAAAAAGCCGCTGAGCTTTCGGGAGCGGTGATCCGCTGCTTGATAGGCGTTTCTTAGGCGCCAGCGAAAGAGGGTATGGACGGTGCCGGAAAGCGGCAATGTCGAAGGCGTGTGCGAAAGGGCTGATTGGGGAAGCGGATTCTGGGCGGCTCAGAGGCCCAGAAACGAAAAGACCATCAAGTGGGCCTTGATCTGAGGAGGTCTGGAGCGGGCGAAGGGCATCGAACTCTTATGACCTGTCCCCGGAAGACGCTCGACTACGCAACTGGCGGTCGGTAGTGAATGGCAGCTACCGGTTGAATCCACAGTTGATTGTGGACACCAGTACGTCACGGGAGCGCTCCTGGCATCCAATGAGGCGTCAGGTCATGAGGCTCGGAAGTGCCCAGCAGGTCGAATACCACTTTGAATCGCGTCGATTCGTGCGTCGATCAGCGGAGTGAGCAAGGCATAGAGGTCGGTAGGCTGGAGTGCGGTTCGCTGTACACCCATTAGCTCAGTGGACAGACGCCCCAGGGCCGCGCGGAGGGGCACGTCTGCATTCTTCAGCAGGCGATCATGCAGGTACTGCAGCTGAATGCGAAGCTCCAGCGGGCAGTGTTCCTGGGCAGCCGCGCGAATCGAAAGACCTCGCAGTCGGCCGAGCTCTTCGACTTGCCAGCATCGCTCGGCGACCTCCGGTGTCAGTGCCAGCAGGTGGCAACGTTGCAAGTCCAGGTGCTGGATGTGGGCAAGCAGTTGCTCCAGCAAACGGCAATGCCCATCGAAGTCCTCCGGCGTGCGCAGCAGGCCTTGCCAGGTTCGATAGTGCCCCGACGCTGTCCAGGCCAGCCAGGACTGTTCCAGTTCGGCTGCAAGCTTCTGGCGGTGGTGCAGGGCCTCGCCACTGCTCTGAGCGCCCAGCGCACGATGGCGCTGGACGCCCTGCATGAGCACCAGGCCCAACTGCAACATGGTGCGCAGTTCTTCTTGCTGGCGGTACTGCCGGCGTCGATTGGCCCACAGCAGGGCCATGCACGACGCGGCGAGGGCCGTCAGTACGGCCAGTGCGGGCAGGCTCTGCATGATCATAGCGTCGCGTCGCTTGTGAGTCGGGTGAGGTAGCGGGTCAGGTCATGCAGGTCGTGGGTCTGTCGGCTTTGCACCTGAAGGCTGGTGCTGATCTGTTGCAGCTGTTCACCGAGGTCCTGGTTCGCCTGGTGATGCTCGACCAGGGCCTGTTGCATGTTGTCGAAACGCTGCAGGTTTTCCTGACTTTTGCGGGCCAGCCGATCAAGGCTCTCGGCGAGGCTGTTGCTCTGGCCGCTACCCCGCTCCAGCAGCTCGCGGTGATGCTCGACCTCATGGCTCACCTGCTTCACAGCTTCGGCAATGGCCGAGGCTGCAGCGATTATCTCGCGCGTGGTCCTGTCGGTAGCGGTAGCCATCTGCCGGACTTCGTCGGCCACCACCGCGAAACCGCGACCTTGTTCACCGGCGCGGGCCGCCTCGATCGAGGCGTTCAAAGCCAGTAGTTGGGTTCGCTTGGCCAGGTCCTGAATGCCATGCACCGACTGCTCGACGAGCGCGGTGCTGTGCAGCAATTGCGTCACAGCTCGGGCGGTGTCGCCGAGGCTGCTGCGTATGTCCGCCATCCCTGCCCCCAGTTGCCGAGCCGCCTGGCATCCTTCCTCGCCCTGGGCATGGGCGGCCGCGAAATCCGTCCGGGCGCTACTGGCCATTTCGTCCACGCTGACCAGGCTGCGCTCAATCTGTTCGCTGGCGGCTGCGATCATGTTCACCCGCTGGCTTTGCTCACCGCCCTGGACATTGGCTTTCTGCGCCAACTGTTCCAGCGCCTGGCTGGCGAAGCGCACCTCGCTGTTGAGGCGATCATTGCCGCGCAGTCGTTCACTGCACTCGACCAGCAGGTTGGCCTGGTCGTTGGCGGATTGAGTGCTGAGCAGGCGCGCCAGTTCGTCGAACCAGAAGGCTTCGCTGCAGCGCTGGCGCAACTGATGTAGATGCAGGGAGATCGCCAGGTAGAGCGTCACGAGGATAAATCCAAGCGCCATGACCGGCTGACCTGCATATGTGCAGGCCGCTGCTCCCAGTGCCGTCCCGATGGGCAGCCATGCACCGGATTGGACACTGGCGACCAGGGCGATACCTGGCTCGAATGGCAGGGAGGTCGTCCGTCGTCGAGGCGTTCGCCGGAGGTCCTGAGCGAGTCTGGTCGCTCCGTCGATTCCAGTTACACCGGAGTCAGCGAGATTGCTCATGCAGGGATTCCCACGTGGAGTGAAGACTGTGCGTTGTCCATGATCGTGCCGCGTCCTCGTGAACGGTTCGGCGGGATCGGTGTGGGGCAAGACGCCCGCACACCGATGTACCCACCAATTTGCGGTTAGTAGGTGTATTGCACCTGCACCCAGAGCTTGTCGGTATCGACCGTGCGGGCTCGATCATCCGAGTCGTAGCTGGCGTACTTGAGCAGTCCGACCAGGCCTTTCACACCTGGAATCGGGTGCGCATAGGACAGGTCGATCTCGCTGCCGTAGCTGTCGCTGCCCTGCTCGGTGTCGAAGTCGTGGTACCAGGCTTGCAGGCTGCCGCCGGCCAATGGCGCGGTGAACCCCAGGTAGGCGTCCTCGATGCCGTCGGCCGGCGTGGTGAGGAACTGGTCGGCCCAGCCCTGAAAGATGTGCTTGGTCGCCAGCGGCGTCTGGAACGCGCGGTTGCCGGGGCCGCTGTCACCACCCAGCACCTCGTACCCGCCCTTGAACTGCACGCCCTTGAAGACATACCCCAATTCCGCCAGGTAGTACTCACTGTCCAGGTCCAGCGGGTTATCGGCGTAGTCCTGCTGGCGTGCGTACTCCAGCGCATAGTTGAAACCGGCCAGCGCACCGTTCAGGCGCAGGCCGCTGGTCCGGCTGGACAAGCTGCCCAGCGGGGAGGTCGCGGTGGTCGCAATGTTGTCCAGGCCGAGCAGGTAGCTGTAGGCGGTCACTGCGAGTTCCGGCCGCACCAGGTACTGGGCATTGAACAGGTGGCTGTGGCCTTCGATGTTGGCCGGGTTGGTGCGGTTGTCGAAGCGGCCGTTTTCCGGGCCAAAGATGGTGTTGATGTTGTCGAGGTAGCTGTAGGTCAGGGTCAGGCCGTCGAGGGGCTTGAGTTGAGCGAGAGCCGCGTCGTAGGTCTGCTCGTTCTGCCGCCAGGCGGAGCCGCCGACGAAGCGTTGGTTATCCAGATTGATGCGCTGGCGGCCAAGCACGGCGCTGCCGAAGGCCTGGTCGTAACGCAGCAGGGCCTGGTTGACTTCGGTGCCGTCGGGGTCGACCACCATGGCGTAGTTGGTCTGGCCATTGCGGGTGCTGTTGTAGGCGGCATCGCCGAGGCGGCTGACGTTGTCCACTTCCACCAGGCCCGAGAGGCCGTACCACTTGCCGGTCTGGAAGCCGACGCGGGTGCGCAGGGTCTGGGCATTGGCGTCGCGCAGGTTGTTGTTCTGGTCAACGTTCTCAAAGCGGTAGCGGGCATCGAGGATGGCTTTGCCCCCAGTGAACAGGTTGCTAACGTCCTCTGCGGCCAGGGCGGCGTGACTGGTGCCGGCAACGGCCAGCGACAGCAGAGCGGGATTCAGCATGTGCATAGCGGTTTTCCTAGGTCTGAAAAGCGCAAAAAAAAACGTCACGGTGTCCGCGCTCCTGATGGAGAGGGGATTCCGCGACGTCGTTGTCGGTTGAGTGGCAGACACGCCGTTGTGCTGACCGGGGAAGGTCTTAGCAGGCACTGTGCCAGTTTGTTCAATTACTTGATTTGCCTGAAGTTTGTTTGGCGCCAAGAACATTTGGCGATTACGTCATGCACATGCGCGGGCAAGGTTGCATTGGTGGGGTGCGAAGCCGGGGACGGGGGCCCCTGCATGGGGCATGCGGGCAAGTCAAAACGCGAAAGCCCGGCACGTGGCCGGGCTTTCGCGAAGGGCAGGGCGGATACCTAAGCAGCAGGGCGCTGCTGGCGTTGGTAGAGGAACTCAAGCACCGCGGTGCGGTACTCGTGGTAGTGGGCATCGTTGGCCAGCGCCAGGCGATTGCGCGGGCGCGCCAGATCGACCCGGACGATATCGCCGACGGTGGCCGCCGGGCCATTGGTCATCATCACGATTCGGTCGGAGAGCAGCACGGCCTCGTCCACGTCATGGGTGACCATCACAACGGTACTGTGGGTCTCGCCGACGATGCGCAGCAACTCGTCCTGCAGGTGCGCACGGGTGAGGGCGTCCAGGGCGCCGAAGGGCTCGTCCATCAGCAGCACCTTGGGTTCCATCGCCAGCGCGCGGGCGATGCCTACGCGCTGTTTCATGCCACCGGAGATTTCACTGGGGTGCTTGTGCGCCGCGTGATCCAGGCCAACCATCTGCAATGCGGCGGCGGTGCGCTCCTTGAGGCGGGCCTTGCTTTCGCGGGCGCCGAAGACCCGCTCCACAGCCAGGTAGACGTTGCCGAAGCAGGTCATCCAGGGCAGCAGGCTGTGGTTCTGGAACACCACAGCACGCTCCGGGCCAGGGCCGTCGATTTCCCGGCCATTGCAAATCAGCCCGCCTTCGCTGGCGTCCAGCAGGCCGGCGATCAGGTTGAGCACGGTGGACTTGCCGCAGCCGGAGTGGCCGATCAGCGAAACGAACTCGCCACGGGCGATGCAGAGGTTGACGTTGCTGAGGGCCTGGAAGCGCCCCTTGCGTGTATCGAAGTGTTTGCTGACACCGGTCAGCTCGACGAACTTGTCCATCAGGGTTCTCCTGCTCTTGGTAGGAGCGAGCTTGCTCGCGAATGCGGTTCGCGAGCAGAGCTCGCTCCTACAGAAATGGTCAGTTGTTGTAGTCGAAGCGCTTGGCCAGCCACAGCAGGCTCTGTTCCAGGGCCAGGCCCACCAGGCCGACGATGATGATGGCGATGAGGATGTGCTCGACGTTGAGGTTGTTCCATTCGTCCCACACCCAGAAGCCCAGGCCGGTGCCGCCGGTGAGCATTTCCGCCGCCACGATCACCAGCCAGGCGACACCGATGGCCAGGCGGATGCCAGTCATCAGGTGAGGCAACACGGCGGGGAACAGGATGCGGGTGAGTACCTTGAACTCGGAGAGCTTCAGAACCCGCGCCACGTTGAGGTAGTCCTGCGGCACGCTGGCCACCCCGGCGGCGGTGTTGAGGATGATCGGCCAGATCGAACTGATGAAGATCACCCAGATCGACGCGGGGCCAGCGGCCTCGAACACCAGCAGGCCGATGGGCAGCCAGGCCAGCGGCGACACCGGGCGCAGCAGGCTGATGATGGGGGACAGCATTCCGGCCAGGAAGGTGAAGCGGCCGATGGCGAAACCCAGGGGAATACCTACCAGCGCCGCCATGCCGAAGCCCAGGCCGACCCGGCCCAGCGAGTGCAGGATGTTCCAGCCGATGCCCATGTCGTTGGGACCGTTGTCGTAGAAGGGATCGGCAAAGAGTTCCAGCGCCGAATGCCAGGTCGACAGTGGCCCCGGCAACCCTTCGCTGCGTGTCGCCACCAGGGCCCAGAGGCCGATGAACAGCAGCAGGCCGAGCAGTGGTGGGACCAGTGCCCGTGCCAGGTTGTTGAAGAACTCCACGGCTGGCTTGGCCAGTCGTGGAGCGGAGCTGGGTGCGGCCTTGGCCGGCAGAGGCAGCGGCGGAGTTACCGGAGCGTTCATCGTTACCTCCCGGGTCAGGCTTTGATGGCAAAGGACTGGGCGTAGGCGGCAGGGTTCGAGCCGTCCCACAGCTTGCCGTCAATCAGGGTGCTGCCGCGCATCTGGCTGGCCGGAACCGGCAGGCCGAGGGCGCTGGCCGCTTCACTGAACAGCTTGGTCTGGTTGACCTGGGCGGCGACGGCTGCGTAGTCCGGGTCCTGCTTGATCAGGCCCCAGCGCTTGAACTGGGTCATGAACCACATGCCGTCGGAGAGCCAAGGGAAGTTCACGTTGCAGTCCTTGCAGAAGGCCATGGCGTGCTTGTCATCCCATTTGTTGCCCAGGCCGTCCTCGTAGTGCCCGAGGAAGCGCTGCTCGATGACGTCCACCGGGGCGTTCACGTAGGCCTTGCCGGCAATGAGTTTGGCGGTGGCCTTCTTGTTCTCGTCGCTGGCCTCGATGAAGCGGCTGGCGTCGAGCAGGGCCATCACCAGTGCCCGTGCGGTGTTGGGGTTCTGCTCGACGAAATCGCGCGAGCAGCCCAGCACCTTCTCCGGATGGTCCGCCCAGATCTGCTGGGTGGTGGTGGCAGTGAAACCGATCTTGTCGAAGATCGCCCGCGCGCCCCAGGGCTCGCCGACGCAGAAGCCGTCCATGTTGCCGACGCGCATGTTGGCGACCATCTGCGGCGGCGGCACGGTGATGGTCTTCACATCGGTCAGCGGGTTGATGCCATGGCTGGCCAGCCAGTAGTAGAGCCACATGGCATGGGTGCCGGTGGGGAAGGTCTGGGCGAAGGTCAGTGGGTTGCCGCCCTTCTTGATATGCGCGGCGAGTTGTTCACCGTTGGTCACGCCAGCTTCTTTCAATTGGCGGGAGAGGGTGATGGCCTGGCCGTTCTGGTTCAGTCCCATGAGCACCGCCATGTTCTTCTGCGGACCGGCAACGCCGAGCTGGGAGCTGTACATCATGCCGTAGAGCACGTGGGAGGCATCGAGTTCGCCGGTGTTCAGCTTGTCGCGCACGCCAGCCCAGGAAGCTTCCTTGCTGGGTGTGATGGACAGGCCGTACTTGGCGGCGAAGCCCTGGGTGGCGGCCACGACCACCGAGGCGCAGTCGGTGAGGGGAATGAAGCCGACCTTCAGGGCGGTCTTTTCCGGTGCATCCGAGCCGGCGGCCCAGGCCGCGCTGCGCAGGAAACCGGGGGCGGAGAGGCCGAGGGCGGTCACGCCACCGACCGTGCCGGCAATGGCGATCGATTGCTTGAGGAAGTTGCGACGACTGTTGTTCACCGGGTCTTTGGAATCACGTTCGCTCATGGTGCTGTCCTGAATGGAGGGCAAAACAAAAACGGCGCACGCCAGAGCTCCCGAGAAGGAAAGGAGCTCTGACGGACGCCGTTGTCCGTGATCCGCGGCCCACCGCCGTTGGCGCGCTACGCAAGATTCTGCAGGTGAGACTGCAAACGCCTTGCCAGCTTGCCCAGCAGCCCGAAGCCATGACTTCGGCAGGCTGCTTTAGGTCGTTATTGTCTTTTAAATCAGCAGCTTGACTCTTTGGGTAAAAGTGCGGACAGGCTGGCGGCACTGAGCCATGTTCGTGCGGTGCAGAGGTGGCCTGAACGGTTTTGGTTCACTTGGAGTAGGAGTGCGGCGAGGGGCGGATGCCAGGAACGTAGTCCTGTGTCTGGGGCAACGACGGACCGCACCACAGTGCGCCTGCGTACGGTGTGTGGCTTGAGGTTGTCGCGGGTGTTTGCCCTGTCCATGTGGAGCGATGAGTTTGCACCCACATGGACTTGGCCGATTTCTACTCGCTGTTCAGACGCCGAGCATCTCGTGCGTGGCGATGATCTGTTCGGCCACCTGGATCAATCGTTGTTGACGCCCCATGGCCTGGCGACGCATCAAGGTGTAGGCGGCATCCTCGTCACAGCTTTTCATCTTCATCAGTAGGCCCTTGGCCAACTCGATGCGTTTGCGTTCGGCCAATTGGGTATCCCGCACCAGCAACTGGGTACGCAGGGCCTGGTCAGCCTCGAAGCGCGCCATGGCCACGTCCAGGATCGGCCGCAGGCGTTCGGCGTGAATGCCCTCGATCACGTAGGCGCTGACACCGGCCCGAATCGCCTGGCGCATCAGCTCGGGATCGTGGTCGTCGGTGAACATGACGATCGGGTGAGGCCGGTCGCGGCTGACCATCACTACCTGTTCCATCATGTCGCGACCCGCGGATTCGGTGTCTATCAGCACGACATCGGGGCGCGCGGCTTCGATCCGCTCAGGCAGGTTGATACTCAGGCCGGTTTCGTCCATGACCTCGAAACCGGCCTCCACCAGGGCATTGCGCAGACGGCCGACTTTCTTCGGGGTGTCATCAATCAGGAGAATGCGGAGCATGCTGTGATCAACTCCAGGCGTCAGAGGGAAGCAGCCGCAATGGCGGAGCTGCGGGCATGGATGGCGAAGCTGCGGGCGTAGCCGGCCGGATCGGTGCCGTCCCAGACATGGCCGTCGAACAGCCTGGAGCTGCGCATGGGGTGCTCGGGGACCACGATGCCCAGTGCTTCGGCCGCTTCGCGGTAGAGCGCAAGCTGGTGGACTCGACGGGCCACGCCGATGTAATCCGGGTCTTCCCTGAGCAGCCCCCAGCGACGGAACTGGGTCATGAACCACATGCCATCGGACAGCCAGGGCATGGTCGCCTCTCCGTCGGCAAAGAAGCGCAACGGGTGATCATCGCGCCAGGCGTAGCCGAGGCCGTCCTCGTAGAAACCGAGAAAACGCGGCTCAATGGCTGAGAGTGGTGCATCGAGGTATTCGCCGCCGCTGATCAGTTGGGCGGTGCTGCGCTTGTTGTCGTCGCTGGCGTCGATGAAGCGGCTAGCCTCGAGCACCGCCATGGTCAGGGCGCGGGCGGTGTTGGGGTACTGCTCCACGAAGGCGCGAGTGCAGGCGAGCACCTTTTCCGGGTGGTCTGGCCAGATCATCTGACTGGTCGCCAGGGTGAAGCCTTGTTTCTCATCCACGGCGAGCGCGCCCCAGGGGCCGCCGGCACAAAAACCGTCGATGTGTCCTGTCTTGAGATGCTGGACCATCTGCGCAGGTGGCAGCACCACCGTGTTCACGTCTTCCAGCGGGTGGATACCCTGGGCCGCCAGCCAGTAGTGAAGCCACATGGCATGGGTGCCGGTGGGAAAAGTCTGGGCGAAGGTCAGCTTCGCACCGTGCTGGCGCACCCGGGCGGCCAGGGCGTCGGCACGGGTCACGCCTGCCTGACGCAGCGGTTCGGAGAGATTGATCGCCTGGCCGTTCTGGCAAAGTCCCATGAGGATCGCCATTTCGGTCGGGGCGCTGCCCAGTCCCAGGTGGGTGCCGTAGACCTGTCCATAGAGCGAATGCGCGGCGTCCAGTTCGCCGCTCAATAGTCTGTCGCGCAGGCCGGCCCAGGAGGTCTGCCGCTTCAGTTCCAGGGTCAGTCCATAGGGTTGGGCGAACCCCTGGGTAGCCGCGACTATCAGCGAGGCGGAGTCGGAAAGGGCCATGAAGCCCAGGTTCACAGTGCGCTTTTCCGGGGCATCGCTGCCCGCGACCCAGGCGAGATTGTCGTTACGGGTGCAACTCTTGTCGGTCATGTTGTTTGTCCCACCGCTGAACGAAAAAGGCGCCGCCCCAGTCACCATGGGATTGGTGACCGGGAGCGACGCCATCGTCTATGAACTGTCTCCGCCGTTGGAGGACGTTCGGAGTGCTGGTGTCAGCAAGTGATGTGCCATCGTTCAGCAAGGAAACTGAACGGAGGGCAGGGAAGGCCGGGAATATGGCGCATGAAGTAGTACTGGAAGCCAACGCCAGAGGCGAGGACGAGATGGAGAATGAGTTGCGTAGGTTTAGACATGGGTAAGTCCTCAGAAATGGAATTTCTTGGACTGACAGCTACCCATTAACCTCAATGCCGTCGCGGAAGGCCCGTACTAGAGCGGTTCCGTGAGGAGTATGGAGCGGGCGAAGGGAATCGAACCCGTTTCAGGTGGGTCGCAGTAGGTTGCAAAGTGGTGCAAAGCCCTGATCACTCGGCCTGCCAAGGCTTTGTCTCGTTGCTATGTGTCGCTGTGTATTCGACACATTTTCGACACCTCGCGGGTTTCGTTACATCCGCCGCGCCGCAGGGTTTCCTTTCCGGTAGGATCGTTGCAATAGCTCAATGTGGGACAGAGGAGGTCTGTAAATGAGCGCAGAAGTTATCGCGGCGATTATCGGGTTTTGTGGGGTTGCTTTTGCCGCCTTTCTAAGTTCTGTTGGATACCTTCTTAAGGCGCGAGTTGAGCTAAAGCGAAGTGCTCGTCTTGTTCTTTATTATCTTATGGAGATCAGATACACCATAAATACTACGCTCATTGATCCCAATAGTTTTTATGAAGGGTTCATGAGGGAGGTAAATAAAGTGTTTGAGGCGAGAGGTATTCCAGTAGCCGATCCTGTTATTGCTGAGTTGGTTGAAGCGGCGGTCTATGCTCATCTGTCAAATATGGTGGGGTCCATACGAATGGAGATTGATGAGGGGCTTTTGGTTGGCTATGAGGAGTCCCTGAAACTATTGGCGTGTGAAAAACCTGTTCTGGCCTATCAGCTAAGGGGCAAGGAGAGAATCCAAGAGGCTGCTTCTCACACAATTCAATATACGGAAAAGTTAGAGAAAGAAATCATTCCTGATATCTCCACTGGGAAAGTTCAGGATTTTCTCCTATCGTTCTCGCGTAGTAAGAAAGGTGAGTCTCTGAATGAGGTTGCCGATATGCTGGATGGAGACATCCTCATGCTCGCCAAGAACTGTGGGTTCCTTGAATATATAAAGTGCAAAAGAGCCTTAAAAAAGACCTCAAGGCTCCATGAGAACTTCGATTTTTCCGGTATAGACGAGTTTCTTGACACGATGATGGACTCACTCAAAGTCTTCGCCCAAGCCCAAGAAATTAAGTAGCAGTAGAAGAACTCTCTCGTCCTGGCTAGTGTTCATGGCGCCAATCAACGGAATGTTGAATAAATTAGTGATTGGCGCAGTGCTCAATTCTTTTGAATTTAAATTGGGGGGTAAATCTATTTCGCTCCCTGTTTTCGAGGATCTGGTTCAGCCATTAAATAATAGGAGCTGGAGCTGGAGCTGGAGCTGGAGCTGGAGCTGGAGCTGGAGCTGGAGCTGGAGCTGGAGCTGGAGCTGGCTTCCTTTTTTTGAACTTGAACAAGAGTTCTGGAAGAAATTCAATCGTAGATGAATTGATTTTTGAGAGGGTCTGTTCTTGCGTTGGTGGTAGATTTCTAAATTGATGAAAAATGAAATTTCTAACTGGGTAGAAGAATTCCTCGAAATTTACTCCGGTCTTCTTTGCAACTCCGCCCAGGAATGAGTCACATTGAGTTTTGAGGTCTGCTAGTGAGCCAGCACAGTTGGCATATTCATTGATGAGCAGCTTTATCCTCTCCTTTTCAGAGCTGAGTACTTGAAGCTCTCGCAGTATGTCCTTCGTCGCTGAGGGGTCAGCTTTCGAAGCGAACAGATTATCTATCACTGCTTCTTGTTCATGCTTCAGGATGTTTTCTAGTAATAACTCAAAGACCTGATAGACATAGAAGAAGCAAAATGCAGGATTGTTTTCGTATGGAAAGAGATTGCCCATGATGGATGAAATTACGTGGCTGTTTTCAACTTCTTCAGATATGTAGTGTAATTTTAGTTTGTCGCCATCTGGCAGATTTGCATGAAAGTGCGAGAGGTCAGGGTTTTTGATTGTGAGTGGACTAAAGCCGTATTTCATAAGGGATGGTATTGCTCGGCTAATATCAAATCCTTCTCCATTCAGGGTCTCCTTGCTAATAACGAGGATTACAGTGTCTGGATGAAAGAATTTTGAGAGTCGTATGTTTTCATCTCCGCTGATGTCTGGTCTTTCAGTGTATATGTCGTCAAACGAGGAGTTGATGATCAGTTCGATTGCTTTGTATGCGTAACGCAAGAAGTGAGGGCTGCTGGCGTAACTATGAAGCGAAGACTCTAGCGCATTTATCGGGATGCACCAGCCAATTCGAGGCTCGTCCGATTCTTTTTTGAGGTGCGTGATAAATATGTCATTTTCCTTGACTCCTTTTCGGAGGAGGAAATGCACCTCAAATTCCTTATCCTTAAAATCGTCAATTAGTGTCAATGGCGTAAAGATCTGGAAGCTAAGTTCGTGGTCCTCTTCGAAGGATACAGTGTGGTGTCCTTCCGAATATCCTGAGTAAACGAGCTTTACGCTTTTTCCATGATGCACACACTCAAAAGCCATAGTGCACCTTACATGTTTTGGGCTTGATACTTCCTAAGAGCAGTCTTGGAAGCTTTGGTAAGGTCTCTGTAGCTTTCTGAGTCTTTGTTGAATAGGTCTCTGAAGAAGAATGTGAAGTAAGTTCTTTGGGCGTTGCCAATTTTACTGGCATTGTTTTTTAGCCAGTCCAAAGAGTTGTTGGTTTCTTCTAGAAATTCCTCTGGATCGTCAATGGTGAGGGTGTTTATTATCTCTATAATTTCATCTACGCTATTTACAGATTGGAAGTCAATTAGCTTTCCAATTGCGGCGCCTAGTCCAGACATGGCCTGCGGCTTTTTAAAGATCTGAACAGGTTTTTTTGCAAAGGGAGAATTATTTTTTTCCAAGTAATCTTCAGAAAGTTCGCAGTCTCCGCAGATTTCTTCTAGTTTCGTGACAAGGTGATGCAGTGTCTCCAGGTACTTTTCAAAAAGCTCTGTACCTTGGTTCTCTTTCGAGAGTTTTTCAAGGCTGTTAATGTTTTCCAGTATGTCCGCCTTTTCTATTGGAAGTTCATCTCTGTCCAGGTAGGCGTTAAACCCTTCTACTACGTCCTTAAAGTTGTACTGGTTGATTCTGGATGCGACCTTGTTGTCGTTCTCTCGGAGTAATTCAACGCCATCTATTCCTGTCTCGATATAGTCAAGGTAAAGAATTTCAATCTGCTGGCGCAAAGACATTGGAGTCTGTCCGGTATTAAGCGTCAGCATTCGATAGAGAATCCCAAGGCGATTCAGGCCAACATATAGCTCCACCCGTATTTTGGATCGACGAACGCTTTCTAGAGTATCAATGTCATTCTTTTCGGTTAGTTCGGTGAGAAGGTCGAGAATTGTATAGGTTCGCTGTAGTCCATCTAGAATCACAAGGTTTGAAGCGTTTTGCATAACCTCGTCGAGGAATCTGCCTTCGTCGTCTGGAATGCTCTCGTCATAATCTTTTATGGTGGTGGTTAGTGCTAATACCACCGGTGGAATAACGCACTGTCTCATCAGGTCGTGCTTAAGGAGTGAGTATACAGTTTTAGATGAGCGTACTCTTTTTCTCTGGAATACGTTGTTTTCCAAGACTCCTTTTATTATCCCAACATACTCCCCAATCTCCATTTCTATAAGGGTATTGGTAGCATTGATTCTTAAGTCTCTAAGATGAGATGCGACTTTCATGGCGTTCCCTGTTAATTTTAAAAATTAGCCTTGGTTATTTAAGGGCATATGTTCGTGAGTGTGCACAAATTTCAATTATTTCATCCTTGTTCGCGTCTTGCTTGGGCATACCATCGCCTAGTCACTTCTTTAGTAATTGCTATCCCGCGCTTTGATTTGGCAAGTTTGAATGCGCTGCATCGTAATCAGGACTGGTTTGGCCCATTTCTGGAGCAACTTCACCAGTCAGCATCCACCACCTGTATTGAGGGAACACTTTGGCGATAGCCAGAATCTCCTCTTCTTTGATCTCCCTCTTGCGGGCAGGGTTCTTCAGATTGTTCCAGGTATAGCGGCTGATTCCCGTCCGCTCTTCAAGCTCCGGTAGGCGGATGCCGGAGCTTTTCAAAATTTCTATAACGCGAGCCTTTATCAT
Organism: Pseudomonas sp. DY-1; assembly: GCF_003626975.1. NCBI lineage: Bacteria > Pseudomonadati > Pseudomonadota > Gammaproteobacteria > Pseudomonadales > Pseudomonadaceae > Pseudomonas > Pseudomonas sp. DY-1. The sequence goes on from NZ_CP032616.1 coordinate 5,882,102, forward strand.
AACGAAATGATCTATATGTTATCTATCCAAAATGGATTTGTTTCTGTATTATTCGTTTCAGGTTGATCCATATTGGATCAATTAAAGGCGAATCGCTTGCATTGCAACGAATAGTGACGGAACAACCATGGAACTGGAAGAGCTTGACCCGCGCGCGCTGATCGGCCCGCAACAGGACGTTGAAACCATCGAGAGCTGGGCCGAACGCAACGGCGTCGCATACGGCGTTGTCCGGGCCTGGGCCATGAAGGGTGTGCTGCCCACCGTGAAGCTGGGCAAGCGCCGCATGGTCAACAGCGCCATGCTCCGCACCTGGCTCCTGGAGCAGGAGTGGACGGCATGAATGCTCACCTCACCGCCTGCCTGCGTTCGCTTCTGCTCTCCATCCGCTACTCCGAGCCAAGCGCCTCTCTGTCCGCACTGGTGCTCTTCCACCAACTGGTGCTGATGCATCGCATTGCCCGCTGCGTAAATGCGGACCAGTACATCCGCCTGATGACTCTGGCCGCCAACGCATGCCGCTACGCCCTGGCCGGCTACAAGCAAAAAGCCGTCGCTGCGATCACCCAGGCCGACTCCGCCGCACTGGCCCGTTTCATCGACCTTCATTCCCGAGCAAAGGAGCGCTAGGCAATGGAAAGGGAACGCTTCGACCTGTCACTCAAAGACCTGCTCAGCCCGCCCCGGTAATGCCCTGGCGCGAATTCGCGGACTGGATTCGCATGGGCAACGACCACGACGTGGTGTGGGGCTGGATTCGCAACGGCTACATCCCGTCGCACAAGGTGGGCAAGTACGTGATGGTCAACGTGGCGCTCCTGACCCAGCAGTTACTGGAAAAGGAGTGGACGGCGTGAACCATGAACACACTCGACCGCTACCGCCGCCTCGCCCACGCCGCCAACTGCGACTGCTCTGTCTGCTGGTCCCGTCGCGAACTGGCGAAGAGCGCGCCCTCCCGGTCCATGTCCTGCGAGCACTGCCGCCCCGCGCAGATATCCAAGGTCGCTGGGCGCTGGGTCTGCCAGCCGGCCTCGTTCTGCGAGAAACACAGGCCCGCCCGCCGCGCCCGAAGTACTGGAACGTTGTGTACGACAGCGGCAAGCCCACGCCCTTCGTGCCCATCTACGAGCCGTTCGAGGACTGAGCCATGACTGACGCCCAATTCATCGTCGTGGTCGTGGCCCTGTTCGCCTGGCTGACCTTCCGGCTGGCCAAGGCCCTCGGGCTTCTCCCACGCCGCCGCCCCCGCGCCGGACTCGCCCCGGTCCAGGGCCGCCGCACCGGCTTGTCCGAACACGCTTCACCGTTCGGTCAAACGGAGCGCCGGGCGGAGCGCACCCTTGACCGCGCCCCGCCCTGAAAAGCCTCGGCTGGGGAGAGAGGGGCAGCTCCACCGCCCCGCGCTCCCGAGCCCTCGGCGGCAAGAGTGGGATGACAAGGGCAAAGCCCTTGGTGTTGACCCAGTAACCGGCCGCGCAGGCCCACGTTTTTAACCCCCGGTAGACCGAGACAGCACTCGGGCGAAAACAAGAGTTCGCCTGTGTGGGATCGCTCGGCCTGCTGAAAGGCAAACCGCGCATGTCGCGCACCCAAGTGAGGAAACACAAATGGCACGTTCAATCATGGAAGTTGCATTCCTGGGCACCCAAAAAACCGAAATGGAAGGCGCCAAGTACGTGAAGGTCTTCTACGGCGATGAGCCGGACGGCAAGACCGAGCACGGCCTCTCCATCATCGGCATGGCGGTGGCCGACGATTACGCGGATGAGGTGTTCGCCGCTGGCGCTCAGTTCTCCCCGCTGGAAATGGTCCGCATCACCTTCGAGGTGGACCGGGGCGGCCAGAACAAGGGCAAGAACCTCGCCCTGCACATCGAGTCGGCCAAGCCGCGTCCGACCTCGCAAGGCTCCCGCCAGTCGCAGCCTGCCGCTCAGCCTTCGAGCGAGCCGGCCAAGTCCTAACCGGGGAGGGCGCCGCCATGGTGATTCTGGATCGCGTCGTGTGTGACCGCTGCGGGCGACCGATGGGCCAGCTCTGGAATCAACCGGCCCCGGCGTCCGACCTCCTGCCGCAACTCCATGAACACACCTGCCCCGGTGGCTGCGAACAGCCGCTACCGGCCCAGGTGCTGGAGCACACGGCGTGAATTTCATCCTCTGTGACGGTGAGTGGGGCCAGGGCGCAGGCGGCGAGATCGTCTGCACCGGGCAACTCTCGGCGCTCACGGTGGAGGAATTCCGGGCCTCGCTGGATCAAGGGTCCGGGCTTACGTGGGAGGACGCCCAGGCGCTCAAGGATGAGGTGCTCATCCTGTTCGCCGGGGTCTTTGCCTTCCTTCTCCTGAAGAAACTGCTGTGAGGATTCACACCATGCGTATCAAGCAACTGCGTTCCCGCATCTCCGCTGCCGTTGGCACCGCCGCCGCTGTCGTCGGCAGTGCCGTCCATGCCGCGGTGCCGACCGAGGCCACCACCGCACTGACCACCGCTGGGACCGACGTCGGGACCATCGGCTGGGCCGTGTTCGGCGTCCTCGTCGCGGCGGCTGCGTTCAAGTACATGCGCCGCGCCCTGTAAGGCCGGTGTCCGTTCCATGGGCCCGGTTCGCCGGGCCTTTCTTTTCCACAGGGCGAGTAGCGAGATGGTGAACCCATGTCCTTCGACTATCCGGCGTTTTATCTGGCCCTTTGCTGCGTGGCTTTTTTACCTGGTGTTTTTCGGGCGTCTTTAGCCCTCAAGCATCTGCCGGCACCGGCACCTCGGCCTATTACGTGACCGGACAGCTGACGGCTAGCCTCCGATCGAACCCTGCTGAGTCCTGTGCTGCCTATGGCGCCGCTGTTGGCATTTCGTTTCAAGAGCTCAACGGCGTTGATACAGGGTGTTTCTACTACGGGCCGAATGGGGAGTCGCGCTACACCTACCGGTCGCTCGCCGTGGGTTATTGCCCGGCAGGGCAACTGTTCTACAACGAGCTCGGTCAGTGTTCGGGGACCCCCCGGAGCCGGAACCCGATCCCTGTGAAGCCACCATCGGCCAGAACCTCTCCACGAACACCGCATGGGCGACTACACCGGAGGTGGTGCCATCGGTGGCCGCACCGACCCTCCCGGCGTGGTCTGCCAGGGTTCCTGCCAGTACGCCTGGGACAGCGCCGGACCCACCAACGTCTACCGCTTCGTCGATGGCACGCCCAATGGCGTGTTCGGCCTGTTCTCGTACAAGGGCAACGGCGTGTCCTGTAGCGCCGAAGACAGCCCTAACAAGGGCCCGTCCTCCCTGGAGGCGCAATCCAAATCCGAGTCCAGCTGCACCGACAAGGTGACCGACGGAGAAGGGCGGGTGCATATGACCTGCCAGACCAGCAGCGAATACACCAATCCCGGCTCCTGCGACCGGGGCCAGGTTAACGGCGAAACCGTGTGCATTCCCAACAGCCCGTCGCCCTCGCAGCAGAAGACCGAGACCGAAAAAGAAATCACCGAGGTCACCAACCCGGACGGCTCCAAGACCACCACCACCAGCGAAACCACCACTACGACCAACTGCTCCGGCACTAAGTCCTGCACCACCAGCGTGACCAACAACACCTCCGTCAGCCACACCAACGCCGACGGCAGCAAGGGCGATGAGTCCTCCACCTGCACCGGCTCCGGCTGCAAGGACGGCGACGGCAAATCGCAGGACGACAAGGACAAGGAGAAAGAAGAGAAGGAAGAAGACGAGTCGGTAGCGACCGGCCTGGCCTGTACGGAAACCGTGGCGTGCGAAGGGGATGCTATTCAGTGCGCGATTCTGCGGCAGGAAAAGGAGCAGAAGTGCGCGGCTGAAGAACTGAACGACTTCGCGGCGCACAAGGACGATATCGAAGGCTTCCTCGCCGACGCCGATCCCGGCAACCCCGAATCGCCGCAACTCCAGGTGCCGTCCTTCATCGACTCCGGGGCCCGCTGGCTCCCGTCCGGCACCTGTCCAGCGGACCAGTCGCTCAACCTGCAAACCCTGGGTGGCCGCAGCTTCTCGCTGTCCTTTGAACCGCTCTGCGCGGCGGTCAACGACCTGTCCTATGTCCTCGTGGCCATTGCTGCCGTTGCGGCGGCGCTCTACGTGGGCCGAGCCTTTGGAGGTGCCTGATGCAATTCCTCTTCATCGCCCAGCTCATCATGATGATCATCGGCCCCGCCGTGCGCCTGGTGCTGCGCATGCTCGGCGTCGGCTTCGTCACCTACGTCGGCTACAACATCGCGCTCAACGGGGCCGAGTCCTACATCATGAGCCGGGTGGGCAGCAGCGGC